>DASQNQ010000376.1:0-19397 GCA_035644895.1 Acetobacteraceae bacterium
GGCGTGGCGGGCCAGCTGCGGATGAGCGTGTCATAGTCCACCGTCTCGCCCTGCGGTTTCTCATTCGCAAGGCGACGCTGAGGTGCGATGTTGCCGTCCCGCTCCGCGCGCGCGAACCACTCCTCCGCGCTGGTGCGCGGGTTCAAGCGCGGGCCGCATTCGCCCTGGACGTTCGCGCGCTGCAGCCGCTCCAGCACGGAGTCCTGGGCCGCCGCCAGCGCGTCCATCGCCTGCTGCGGCGTGCGTGCACCGGACGACGCATCGCCGATGTTCTGCCACCAGAGCTGCGCGAGGCGCGGATAGTCCGGGATGTTCACTCCCGTCGGCGTCCATTGCACCCGCGCCGGGGAGCGGTAGAACTCCACGAGCCCGCCGAGATTGCGCGCGCGCTCGGTGAAGCTCTCGTGCCAGATGTCGCTCTCGCGGATGAAGGTGAGACCGACATGGCTCTTCTTCAGGCTGGTGGACTTGGCGACGCAGAACTGCGCGTAGAGCCAGGCAGCGCGGCGGCGGTCCACCGGCGTGGAGCGCAGCAGCGTCCACGACCCGGCATCCTGGTAGCCGAGCTTCATGCCGTCCCGCCAATAGGCGCCCTTGGGGGATGGCGCCATGCGCCATTTCGGCGTGCCGTCCGGGTTCACCACTGGCAGGCCCGGCTTCACCATGTCGGCGGTGAAGGCGGTGTACCAGAAGATCTGCTGCGCGATGTTGCCCTGCGCAGGCACTGGGCCGGACTCGGAGAAGGTCATGCCGGCCGCCTCGGGCGGCGCATACTTCCGCAGCCACTCGACGTACTTCGTCACGGCATAAACCGCCGCCGGTCCGTTCGTGTCACCCCCGCGCTCGATGGAGGAGCCGGTCGGCCGGCAGCCCTCCATGCGGATGCCCCACTCATCCACCGGTCGGCCGTTGGGGATGCCGCGGTCGCCATTGCCGGCCATGGAGAGCCAAGCATCGGTGAAGCGCCAGCCGAGGGAGGGGTCCTTCTTCCCGTAGTCCATGTGGCCGAAGACCCGAACGCCGTCGATCTCCCGCACCGTGTTGGTGAAGAACTCGGCGATGTCCTCGTAGGCGGACCAGTTCGCCGGTACGCCGAGGTCGTAGTTGAACTGGCGGCGGAAGGCCTCGCGGATCGCGGGGCGGGTGAACCAGTCGTAGCGGAACCAGTACAGGTTCGCGAATTGCTGGTCGGGAAGCTGGTAGAGCTTGCCGTCGGGCCCGGTGCCGAAGCTGCGGCCGATGAAGTCTTCGAGGTCGAGGGTGGGCAGCGTCACGCTGCGCCCCTCGCCTGTCATCCAGTCCGAAAGCGGGACGGCTTGCTGGTAGCGGAAATGCGTGCCCACCAGGTCGCTGTCGTTGACCCAGGCGTCGTAGATGTTCCGCCCCGACTGCATCTGAGTCTGGATGCGCTCCACCACGTCGCCTTCCTGCAGCAGGTCGTGCCGCAGGTTCATGCCGGTGATCTCGGAGAAGGCGCGGGCGAGGGTGCGGGCCTCGTACTCATGGGTGGTGATCGTCTCGGACACCACGTTGATGTCCTGGCCGCGGAAGGGCTGCGCCGCGCGGGCGAACCACTCCATCTCCTGCATCTGCTGGTCGCGCGTCAGCGTCGAGGGCTGGAACTCACTCTCGACCCAGCGGCGGGCGGCGTCCATGCCCTGTGCCAGGGTGTGCCGCGGCTTCAGCAGCGCCGGCGCCGCGAGGATGGCGGCGCCGCCGAGCAGCGCGCCGCGACGGCCCAGGCTGATCCTGTCCTGCATCAAATGTTCCCTCCTCTCGCTCCGCCGGGCGGATGCCCGACGGGGTTTCCTCCAGCCGGGCTCAGGCCCAGCGGAACAGCGCCGCGGCGTAGGCAAGGCTGAGCAGCGAGGCGCCCCAGAGCGGGGCCTCGCCGGCCAGGGCCAGCCAGCCGAGATGGATGAAGGCGGAGCCGACCAGCGTCAGGAACAGCCGGTCGCCTCGCGTCGTCGGCAGGCCGAGGATCCCGACCCGCTCGGTTTCCGGCCGCAGCACCGCAAGCAGCGTCATCGCCGCGAGCACCAGCCCGAGTCCCGCGAAGAACAGCCCCGTCTGCCAGGTCCAGGCCATCCAGGAGAGGTTCATCGCACCCTCACACCCGGCCGAGCGCGAAGCCGCGCGCGATGTGGTTGCGGACGAACCAGATGACGATTGCGCCCGGGATGATGGTGAGAGTCCCGGCCGCAGCCAGCAGCCCCCAGTCCATCCCGGCGGCGGAAACCGTGCGCGTCATCGTCACCACGATCGGCTTGGTGTCCACGCTGGTCAGCGTGCGCGCGATCAACAGCTCGACCCAGGAGAACATGAAGCAGAAGAAGGCCGCGACGCCGATGCCGCCGGCGATCAGCGGCATGAAGATGCGGACGAAGAAGGAGGGGAAGGACCATCCATCGAGCGCCGCGGTTTCGTCGATCTCGCGCGGGACGCCGGACATGAAGCCTTCCAGGATCCAGACCGCAAGCGGCACGTTGAACAGGCAGTGCGCCAGCGCGACGGCGAGCGGCGTGTCGAACAGCCCGACGGCGGAGTAGAGCTGGAAGAAGGGCAGCGCGAAGACCGCCGGCGGCGCCATGCGGTTCGACAGCAGCCAGAAGAACAGGTGCTTGTCGCCGAGGAAGCGGTAGCGGCTGAAGGCATAGGCGGCGGGCAGCGCCACCGCGAGCGAAATGGCGGTGTTCAGCACCACGTAGCTGAGGCTGTTCAGGTAGCCCGTGTACCACGACGCGTCGGTGAAGATCCGCCGGTAGTGTTCCAGGGTCGGATCCTGCGGCCAGAGCGTCATCCCCGAGGAGATCTCGAGGTTGGTCTTCAGGCTCATGTTGACCAGCCAGTAGATCGGCACGAGCAGGAAGAGCAGGTAGAGGCCGAGCACGATCCGGCCCGCCAGCCTTCCACCCCCGGCCGCGCGGGCCGCGGGTGTCGTCTGCGGCGCGAGGGCCGCGCGGGGCTGCACCTGGTTCATCGCGCCCCCTCCTGCACGGCGTCGCTCTGCCCGCGGGTCGTCGTGGCGAAGAACACCCAGCAGAGGACGAGGATGATCAGGTTGTAGACGATGGAGAAGGCGGCGGCCTTGCCGAGGTCGAACTGGCCGAGCGCGATCTTCACCAGGTCGATCGAGAGAAAGGTGGTGGCGTTGCCGGGGCCGCCGCCGGTCACGACGAAGGGCTCGGTGTAGATCATGAAGCTGTCCATGAAGCGCAGCAGCACCGCGATGGTCAGCACGCGCTGCATCTTCGGCAGCTGGATCGCACGGAACACCGCCCAGCGGCTGGCGCCGTCCACCCGGGCCGCCTGGTAGTAGGCATCCGGGATCGCCCGCAGCCCCGCATAGCAGAGCAGCGCGACCAGGGAGGTCCAGTGCCACACATCCATGGCAACCACCGTCACCCAGGCGGCCAGCGGGTCCTGCGCGTAGTTGTAGGGGACGCCCAGGCGGTTCACGGCCGAGCCGAGCAGCCCGATGTCACCACGCGCGAAGACCTGCCAGATCGTGCCCACCACGTTCCAGGGGATCAGCAGCGGCAACGCCATCACCACGAGGCAGAGCGCGACGCCGAAGCCGCGCCGCGGCATGGACAGGGCGACGGCGATGCCGAGCGGGATCTGGATCGCCAGGCAGATCGCGCTGAACAGCAGCGTGCGCCAGAGCGAGTCGAAGAAGCGCCGGCCGAGCTCGGTCGAGGGGTCGAGCAGCTCGCGGAACCACTCCACGCCGTTCCAGAAGAACTCGTTGTTCCCGAAGGTGTCCTGCACGGAGTAGTTGACCACCGTCATCAGCGGCACGATGGCGGAGAAGGCGACCACCAGCACGACGGGCAGGACCAGCAGCCAGGCGGCGTCGTTGCGCGGCTTCGTCATCGCGCGCCCTCCGCCGCGACCAGCCGCCCATCGGCGTAGAGATGCAGCCGACGCGGATCGAGGGCGAGGCGCGGCTCGGCCGGCACGGGCTTGCCTTCGGGCAGCGTGGCGGCGAGCTTCACGCCGCCCAGCTCGACGCGCGCGATGCGGCGTCGGCCGAGATCCTCGATCCGGCGGACCACCACAGGCACGCCTTCGCCCCGCGTCAGCTCGACCCATTCCGGGCGGAAGCCGAGCTCGGTACGGCCGGCAACCGGCGGGTAAGGCCGGCCAAGCGGGATGCGGTGGTCGCCGGGCAGCACGGCCTCGGCGCCCTCGACGCGGCAGGGCAGCAGGTTCATGCCGGGCGAGCCGATGAAGTGGCCGACAAAGGTGTGGGCCGGCCGTTCGAACAGCTCCTCCGGCGTGCCGACCTGCACCACCTCGCCCTCCGCCATCACCACCACGCGGTCGGCGAAGGTCAGCGCCTCAGTCTGGTCGTGGGTGACGTAGATCATCGTCACCGGCACCTGCCGGTGCAGCTCCTTCAGCCGCGACCGCAGCTCCCACTTCAGGTGCGGGTCGATGACGGTGAGCGGCTCGTCGAACAGGATCGCGGCGACATCGCCGCGCACCAGCCCGCGGCCGAGCGAGATCTTCTGCTTCTCGTCCGCGCCGAGGTTGCGCGCCCGCCGCCCGAGCTGCGCCGAAAGGCCGAGCAGCGCCGCCACCCGTTCCACCCGAGGCGCGGCCTCCTTCGCGGAGAGCCCACGGTTGCGCAGCGGGAAGGCGAGGTTCTCGCGCACCGTCATCGTGTCGTAGACGACCGGGAACTGGAAGACCTGCGCCACGTTGCGCCGCTCCGTCGGCAGCGCCGTGACGTCCTGGCCGTCGAACAGCACCGCGCCTTCGCTCGGCCGGATCAGGCCCGAGACGATGTTGAGCAGCGTCGTCTTGCCGCAGCCCGAAGGGCCGAGCAGCGCATAGGCGCCCGCATCCTCCCAGACCATGTCCATCGTCGTCAGCGCATGCGGCTGGCCGGGGGCGTAGGCATGGGCCAGGCGTTCGAAGGCGATGCGGGCCATCAGGCCGCCTCCTCCAGCGCCGGCGCCTCGGCAAGCCGTCCCGCCGCGTCGAAGAGGAAGGCGCGGCGCGGGTCGAGCCAGACGGTCACGGCGTCACCCGGCTCGGGCCGCCGCACGCCGGGGGCCAGCACCACCCAGTCGAGGCCCGCGACCTCGACATGCACGTAGCTCTCCGATCCCGTGACCTCCGAGACCCGAACCACCGCGTCCAGCGGCACCGCCTCCGCCGCGGGCTGCTCGAGGGAGAGGTCGTGTGCGCGGATCCCGAGGGTGTACGGCCCGGCGGGCAGGCGCGGATGCGCGCCGGGCAGCGCCTGCCCGGTCCGCAGGCGCAGGCCGCGGCCATCATGGATCGCCGGTGCCTCGTTCAGCGGCGGGTCGGAGAAGACGCGCGCGGTCGGCAGGTCGAGCGGGCGGCGGAACACCTCGCCCGCCGGGCCGTACTGCGTCGCCCGCCCTTCGGAGAGGGTGACCACCGCGCCACCGAGCATCAGCGCCTCGGTCGGTTCGGTCGTCGCATAGACGAAGACGCTGCCGCTCTCGGCGAAGAGGCGCGGCAGCTCCTCCCGCAGTTCCTCGCGCAGCTTGTAGTCGAGGTTGGCGAGCGGCTCGTCCATCAGCACCAGCGCGGCACGCTTGACCAGCGCGCGGGCGATCGCCGTGCGCTGCTGCTGCCCGCCCGAAAGCTCGAGCGGCCGGCGCTTCAGATGGGGTTCGAGGCGCAGCAGCCGCGCCGCGGCCTCGACCCGCGCCTCCACCTCTGCCCGCTTCAGCCCGGCGACGCGGAGAGGAGAGGCGATGTTCTCGAAGACGGTCAGGGTCGGGTAGTTGACGAATTGCTGGTAGACCATCGCGACGCTGCGGCCGCGCACCGGCATGTCGGTGACGTCCCGGCCGCTGGCGAGGATCCGCCCCGAACTCGGCCGGTCGAGACCCGCCATCAACCGCAGCAGCGTCGTCTTCCCCGCCCCGGTCGGGCCGAGCAGCACGGTCAGGGACCCCGGCGCGAGGTCGAGGGAGACCGGATGCAGGATCACCCCCCGCGCATCGCTGCGCCCGACGCCGTCGAGGCGCAGGCTCATTCCACGGCCTCCGCCATGCGGGCGCGCTGCGAGGCCATGAAGGCGGCCAGCGCCGCCTTCCCCTCCGCGCCGATCCGCAGGCCGAGCTTGGTGCGCCGCCAGAGCACGTCGGCAGGCTCCCGCGCCCATTCCTCCCGCATCTGCCAGGCCACCTCGCGCTCCGTCAGGCCGGCGCCGAAGTCGCGGCCGAGATCGGCCGGCCCCCGCGCGTCGCCGAGCATGGAGGCGGAGCGCGTGCCGTAGTAGCGCACAAGGCGGCGAGCGAGGCCCGGTGCCAGGAAGGGATAGCGTCGCACGAGGTCGGCCGCGACCGCCGGCGCGCCATCCCACGGGAAGTCGCCGCCTGGCAGCGGCGCCTCCGCCGTCCAGGCCGGGCGCAGCCCGGGCAGGTGGGGCGAGAGGCGCGCCAGCGTGGCCTCGGCCAGGCGGCGGTAGGTGGTGATCTTGCCGCCGAAGACGGAGAGCAGCGGTGCCTTCCCGTCCGGCGCGTCGAGGGTCAGGACGTAGTCCCGCGTCGCCTCCTGCGCGCGCGTCGCGCCGTCGTCGTAGAGCGGGCGGACGCCGGCGTAGCTCCAGACCACGTCCGCCGTGGTGACCGGCTGCTTGAAGTATCCGCTGACCGCGCTGCAGAGGTACTCCGTCTCCGCCTCCGAGATCGCGGCCTCGGACGGATCGCCCTTGAACTCCTCGTCGGTGGTGCCGATGAGGGTGAACTCGTCCTCATAGGGGATGGCGAAGCAGATCCGCCCGTCGCTGTTCTGGAAGATGTAGCAGCGGTCATGCCCGTAGAGGCGCCGCGTGACCACGTGGCTGCCCTTGACCATGCGGACCCGCGCCGCCGCGTTGAGGCCCGCGACCTGGCCCAGTATGTCCGCCGCCCAGGGCCCCGCGGCATTGACCAGGATGCCCGCCATCGCCTCGGAAACCGTGCCCGTCGCCTCGTCGCGCATGGCGATGCGCCAGGCGCCGCCCTCGCGCCGGGCGGAGACGCAGCGCGTGCGGGTGCGGATCTCCGCGCCCCGGTCGGCGGCATCGCGCGCATTGAGCACGACGAGGCGCGCATCCTCGACCCAGCAGTCCGAATACTCGAAGGCGCGCGTGAAGTCGTCGCGCAGCGGCACGCCCGCAGGGTCGTTCCGCAGGTCGAGCGAGCGCGTCCCCGGCAGGATGCGCCGTCCGCCGAGATGATCGTAGAGGAAGAGCCCGAGCCGCAGCACCGGCCAGGGCCGCAGCCCCTTGTGGTGCGGCAGCACGAAGCGGAGCGGCCAGACGATGTGCGGCGCGGCGCGCAGCAGCACCTCGCGCTCCTTCAACGCTTCCCGGACCAAGCGGTACTCGTGGTACTCCAGGTAGCGCAGCCCGCCATGGATCAGCTTGGTGGAGGCCGAGGAGGTGGCACCCGCGAGGTCGCCACGTTCCATCAGCAGGACAGAGAGACCCCTTCCGGCCGCGTCGCGCGCGATGCCGCATCCATTCACGCCGCCGCCGATGACGGCCAGATCGTAGCGGGGCAGCGAGTCGGAGACGCTCACCGGTCCTCCCTGGGTTCGCCGGCGCAGGATGGGGACGGGAAGCGAAAGTGTAAACGAAGGAGTCGCGCCTCACACTCTCGTCAGGAGGTTTCGACTTTTTCGAGCGAGGTTTCGACTCCTGAGCCGTCCCCTGCCACCTCGACGCGGGTGCCGGCCGCTTCGCAGGCGAGACGAAACCGCTCCGGAGGCGGCCGGTCGGTGACGAAGGCCTGCAGCTGCGCGACGTCGCCGATGCGCACCGGCGCCGTGCGCTCGAACTTGCCCGCATCGGCAACGAGGATCGCCCGGCGGGCATTGCCGAGGATCGCCCGCGCCACCCGCACCTCGCGGTAGTCGAAGTCGAGAAGCGACCCGTCCTCGTCCAGCGCGGAGCACCCGATCACCGCATAGTCGAGCTTGAACTCGCGCACGAGGTCCACCGTGGACTCGCCGACGATGCCGCCATCGGCGCGGCGGACGGGCCCGCCGGCGATCACCACCTCGATCCCCGGGCAGGGCAGGAGGATGGAGACGACGTGGATGTTGTTCGTGACGACAAGGAGGTTGCGGTGCGCGGAGAGCGCCCTCGCCACTTCCTCCGTTGTGGTGCCGATGTTGATGAAGAGCGAGGAACGGTCCGGGATGAGCGTCGCGCAGCGCGCTGCGATGCGCCGCTTCTCGGCCTGCGCCATGGCGCGGCGGGAGGCGTAGCCAAGGTTCTCGACGCCCGAGGCGAGCATCGCGCCGCCATGCTGCCTCGCCAGCAGCCGCCGTTCGCAGAGCTCGTTGAGGTCCTTCCGGATCGTCTGCGGGCTGACCTCGAACCGCAGCGCGAGCTCGTCCACGGAGACGCGGCCGAGCTCGCGAGCCAGCGCCATGATTGCGTCCTGCCGATGGGACAGCGTGGCGGTGCTCAGCCCGGGCCTCCGTGGCGCGTGGTGGAACCGCGCCGAGGCTCCCGCGGACGCCATCCCCCGTCAATCCGGACGCGTGCTGGCGCGTTACCGGGCCTTCGCGTCCGATCACCGGAAGGAACTCCCCATGCAACGACGCCTCCTGATCGGCTCCCTCGCGGCGCTCCCCGCCCTGGCGGCGGGCGCGCAGACCGCCGCCAGGACCTATGTGCTGGTGCACGGGGCCTATGGCGGCGGCTGGATCTGGCGCGATGTCGCGCAGGGGCTGCGCGAGGCGGGTCACCGGGTCTGGACGCCGACCCAGACCGGACTCGGCGAGCGCAGCCACCTCCTCTCCCGCCAGATCACTGTCGAGACGCATATCCAGGACGTGGCCGCGGTGATCGAGACGGAGGAGCTGCGTGACGTCATCCTGGTCGGCCACTCCTACGGGGGCATGGCGGTCACCGGGGTTGCCGACCGCATGACCGACCGCATCCGCCATGTTGTCTATCTTGATGCCCTGATCCCGGAGAATGGCGAGACCGCCTTCGCCATCCTGCCCCCGGGCGCCGAGGCCGCCCGCCGCAAGGCGGCGGACGAAGGCGGTGGCGGCGTCGCCCTTCCCGTGCCCGGGCCGGAGGCCTTCCCCATCCCGGCCGGGCCGGGGAAGGACTGGTTCATGCGCCGGCTGCGCCCGCACCCGATCGGCACCTATGAGAGCGTGGTGCGCCTTGCCCGGCCGGCCGGCGCGGGGCTGCCCGTGACCTACGTGTCCTACACGAACCCGCCGCTCGCCTCGATCGAGCCGAGCCGCCAGCGCGCCCGCGGGAAGCCAGGCTGGCGCTATGTCGAGCTGCCGGTCCCGCATGACGTCGAAATCCCGAACCCGGAGAAGGTCGTGGAACTGCTGGCCGGCATCGGCTGAGGGCGTCCGCCGGGCTCCACACGGTCGGCATTCTCGCTTGGCTCGCCGGCGCAGCCTCGATGGCCTGCCGCACCGCAAGGTCCGCACTGCGCCCATGACGGCGGTAGCTCGGCCAGCCAGGGGTTGCCGCGTAGTTCGGGACAGCGTTGCCGTTCAGCTCTCTCGTGAAAACCGCACCAGATCGGCGTTGAGGCGCTCCATATGCGTCAGGAACAGCCCGTGCGGTGCATCCTCGTAGACGGAGAGCCGGGCAAGAGGGATCAGGGCCGCCGTGGGCCGGCCGGTAAGGTCCAGCGGACAGGTCATGTCTCGCTTGCCATGCACCACGAGCACCGGCACCCGAACCGCGCGGAGCTCACCTCGGAAGTCGGCGGATACGAGCGTGCGATGACACTCGACCAGCGCCTGCAGTGAGCTGCGGAGGGCCATGTCACGCACCCAGTTCCGCAGGCCAGCCGACGTGTCCGGCGTGACGAAGGGATCCATGTTGGCGTCGATCCAGCCCGGGAAGTCGCGCATCAGCCAGTCGCGCCGGAACGCCTCGAACACCGCCGGATCCACGCCGGCGGAGTTGTCAGGCGCGTGGGCGAGCATCGGCGTGGTGGTGCCGACGAGCACGGCACGGGCGACCCGGCCTGCACCGCCGTGCCGCGTCAGGTAGCGCACGACCTCGCCGCATCCCATGGAGAAGCCGACCAGCGTCACGCCACGAAGGTCCAAGGCGTCCAGGACCGTGGCGAGGTCATCAGCCAGGGTGTCGAAGTCGTAGCCGCGCCCCGGATCCTCCGAGCGACCATGCCCGCGCCGGTCATGGGCGACGCAGCGGTGCCCGGCCTCGGAGAGGGCCAGCATCTGATAGGCCCACTGATCCGAGGGTAGCGACCAGGAGGCGACGAAGACGACCGGGGCACCGCTCCCCGCCCAGTCGCGGTGGAAGAGACCGACGCCGTCACGCGTGCGTATGAGGCCGTGCGGCGACCCTGTTGCTGCCGAATGGGAAGGCTGCGAGGATCCCCAGGCACCGCCCGGCTTGCCGCCCGACGGCAGCAGGGCGCATCCGGCGCCGATAACGGCGGCGAGGCCACGGCGACGGGCGCCGGATGCTCCGAATGTCATGCCTCTCATGAAACGCATCTCCGGTCAGGGAAGCGAAGGCCGGGGCGGCAGGTGAGGCGCCGCTCCGGCCGTGCTGGTCAGGCGATGGCGGGGCGGGTCCGCGCTTGACTGGCAGATCGCAGCGCCGCCCATTGTGCACAGGCGAAGCATCCGACCGCCGCGGCCTGTGTAAGCACGAAGGCGACGCCGAGGGCGCCTGGCGCGAGGCCGGCGAGCGCCGGCCCGGCCGCGAGTAGTGCCAGGCTGTCGGCCACCCAGACCGCGTTCACCGCGACGATGGCGCGCACCGCGTTGCGTGCCGGGTGGGCTCGGCTGCCAACCCAGGCGACCAAGGCGGCGTAGGGCAGCAGCATAAGGCCGGCCACGCGCAGCAGCGGCTCGGGCAGGCCGAGCAGCCCTGAGAGGGGTGCCGCGGCGGCCGCCAGCAGCAGTCCCATGCCGAGGCTTGCGGCGGCATCGCCGAGCAAGGCGAGACGCAGGGCGGGGGTGGAGGGAACGGTGTTGTCTTGCATGGCGGCACCTCTCGGTCCTGGTTGCGACCCTCCCAACCTCGGCGCCTCGACGCCGCAATGCGATTACTTCGGAGGTCATCGCACATACCCAATCCGCAGGGCTAGGCTGCGGCATGGCCATGAGCACCAACCCAATCCCCTCGGCTCCCGGCACACCGGTCGGCGCGCTGCTGCGCGCCTGGCGGCAGCGGCGGCGTCGCAGCCAATTGGACCTTGCTCTCGATGCCGAGGTCTCGCAGCGTCACCTCTCCTTCGTCGAGAGCGGGCGCGCGGCCCCGAGCCGCGACATGGTGCTGCGCCTGGCTGAACAGCTCGACGTGCCGCTGCGCGAGCGCAACGCGATGCTGCTCGCGGCAGGCTACGCGCCACACTTTGCCGAGCGCCGCCTGGATGACGCCGCGATGTCGGGTGCACGCTCGGCCGTTGACGCGATCCTGCGGGCGCACATGCCTCACCCGGCCCTGGCGGTGGACCGCTGCTGGACGCTTCTCGCGGCCAACGAGGCACTCGCGCCGCTGGTGGCGGGGGTCGATGATCCCGCGCTGCTCGCCCCGCCGGTGAACGTGATGCGGCTTGCACTCCATCCGCGCGGCCTCGCCCCGCGCATCGTGAACCTGGCGGAGTGGCGGGCCCATCTGCTGGAGCGGCTGCGCCGGCAGGTCGAGGCGAGCGCCGATGCGACTCTCGTGGCCCTGCTCGCGGAGTTCTCCGGCTACGGGATGCCGCCGGGTTCTGCAGCGATCTCCTCCGCCCATCCGCCGGGCGGCATCCTCGTGCCTCTCGAACTCGACAGCCCGGCCGGGCGGCTCTCGCTCATCTCGACCACCACGGTGTTCGGATCACCCGTGGAGGTCACCCTGTCGGAACTGGCGATCGAAGCCTTCTATGCGGCCGATCCGGTCACGGCAGAGCGCCTCCTGCGACTGCGGCAGGCAGGATAGGGGGCCTGTCCCGATCCGGCGACCGCGCAGGCCTCAACGCCTGACCAGCTGCTCCCGCAACTGCCTCTCCTTCTCCGCGAGCTCGGGTGTCATTGCCTCGCCGAAGTCGGCGGCCTCCACCAAGGGGCGGATCTCGATCTCGCTCCGGCTGGGCATGGGGTTGGGGCAGCGTCTTGCCCAGGCGACGGCCTCTTCCATGTCCCGCACCTGCCAGAGCCAGAAGCCCGCGACGAGTTCGCTGGTGGCACCGAAGGGACCGTCGACGATGCTGCGGTCCGCGCCGTCGAAGACCACGCGCCTGCCTTGCGAGGACGGCTTCAGCCCCTCTCCGGCCAGGAGGATGCCGGCCTCGGCCAGCTCCTGGTTGAACCGCCCCATCGCTTCCAGCAGACCGGGCGAGGGCATGATCCCGGCCTCGCTCTCCCTCGTTGCCTTGACCAGGACCATGACACGCATCGTGTGTGCTCCTCGGGTTCCGCACTGCTCTACGTGCACGGCGCCGACCGTCGGGGGCGGGCGCCGCGATTGCCGGCTCACCCGGGCTGCGCTGCCGCGGCGTGCAGGGCGGGCAGGTCGAGCTTGGACATGCCAAGCAGCGCCCGCATCACGCGACCGGCACGCGCCCGGTCGGGGTCGGCGAGCATGTCCGGCAGCCCGCGCGGCACGACCTGCCAGGAGAGGCCGTAGCGGTCCTTGCACCAGCCGCATGGCCCCGGTGCGCCGCCATCGGCCGTCAGCGCGTCCCAGAGCCGGTCGACCTCCGCCTGGTCCTCGCAGGCGATGACGAGGGACAGCGCCTCGGTGAAGCGGAAGGCCGGCCCGCCATTCAGCGCCAGGTGAGGGCGCCCGCCCAGCGTGAACTCCACCGTCAGCACGCCTCCTGCCGGACCGGACGGCGTGTCCGCCGGCGCATGGGTGACCCTTTCGATGCGGCTGTCCGGCAGCAGCGAGGTGTAGAAGCGCGCCGCCTCCTCCGCCACGCCGTCGAACCAGAGGCAGGGGGTGACCGCGGTCATGCCGCACGCTCGTCGAGCAGGGTGGCGAAGCCGCCATAGATCATGCGCTTGCCGTCGAAGACGTCCGTTGTCATCGATGGCTGAAGGCGTGCGTCGGCCATGGCCTTCGGCATGCCCATGTCACGTGCCGCCCTGGACGGCCACAAGATCCAAGAGAACACGACCGTCTCATCAGGCTTCGCCTGCACCGCCATGTGGAAGTCGGTCTGCTTGCCGTGCGGGACGTCGTCGCCCCAGGCCTCGAACACCTGGAGCGCCCCGTTCTCCAGGAACACCTCCGCGGCGCGCGCTGCCAGGTCGCGATAGGCATCGCGGTTCGCGGTCGGCACCGCGACGACGAAGCCGTCTACGTAGCTCATGTGATCCTCCCCCGCGTCAGGCCGGCTGTGCCATGGCGCGCTCGGCCGCCGCGACATCCATCCACATCACCTCCCAGACGTGCCCGTCCGGATCCTCGAAGGAGCGGCCATACATGAAGCCATAGTCCTGCACGGGCACCGGGTCCGGGCTGCCGCCGGCCGCGATCGCGCGTGCGACCGCTTCGTCCACCTCCGCGCGGTTCTCGGCCGAGATGCAGAGCAGCACCTGGGCGCTCTCGCGCGCATCGGGGATGCGCTTCGGCGTGAACTGGCGCCACTTCGCGTGGGTCAGCAGCATGACGTGGATCGTCTCCGACAAGGTCATGCAGGCGGCGGTCGCGTCGCTGAAGCGCGGCTCCCTCCTGAAGCCCGCGGCCTCGTAGAAGGCGGTGGAGCGGGCGAGGTCGGTGACGGGCAGGTTGACGAAGATCAGGCGGGACATGGCGCTTCCTCCTCCTTGGTCTTTGACGAGCATGCCCCAGAGAGTTAGATTAATCAACACAGGAGTTAGAAAAAATAACCGACATGCCCGCTCGCCGCTCCCGCCGCCGCTACGACGATGCCTGCGGCACCGCCCACGCCCTCGAGCTCGTGGGCGAGCGCTGGGCGCTGCTGGTGCTGCGCGAGCTGATGCTCGGGCCGAAGCGCTTCTCGGATCTCCGGGCAGGCCTGCCGGGCATCAGCGCCAACCTCCTCACCCAGCGTCTGGAGGAGCTGGAGGCGGCCGGCGTGCTGCTCCGCCGCAGGCTGCCGCCGCCCGCCTCGGTGCAGGTCTATGAGCTCACGCCCTGGGGCTACGAGGCGGAGCCCTTGATCCTGGCGATGGGCCGGTGGGCCGCGCGTTCACCCCGCCATGACCCGAGGCTGCCGATCAGCGCCGCCTCGGTCATGTTCTCCTTCCGCGCGATGTTCGACGCCGGCCGGGCGGGCGCCGGGCGCATCACGGCCGGGCTGCGCATGGGGGAGGAGGACTTCGTGGCCCGCGTGGCGGACGGGCACATTGCCGTGGCGCGCGGGTCAGCGGCCGACGCCGACTTCGTGCTGGCCGGCGCGCCCGAGGCGATCGCCGGTGCGGTCTACGGGGAGCCGGGCCTGGCCGGGATGGAGGCCGCCGGTGCCGTCCGGGTGGAGGGCGACCGTGACGCGGCCGCGCGCTTCGTCACGCTGTTCGTTCTGCCGCCGAAGGCGGGTCCGGATGCCGCTGCGGCGGCGGGGGTCCGGCCTACATCGGGTTCGCGGCGGTGAAGGGGCCGGCCCCGCGCCCGGCGCTGCTGCGCCGGAGGGCGGAGGACCGGGCGCGAGACGCCAAGGCTGCCCGGCCCCACCCTGGCCCCGACCGCGCCATCAGTCCACGCGCGCGCCGCTGACCCGGATGATGTCGCCGTAGCGCGCACGCTCGGCACGCAGGAACGCGCCGAAGCCCTCCGCCGTCATGGAGAGCGGTTCCGCACCCATGCCGGCGAGCTGCTCCTGCACGGCCTGCTCCGCGACGGCCGCGCGCAGGACGGCGTTCAGCCTCGTCACGATCTCGGCCGGCGTGCCGAGCGGCGCGGTGACGCCGAACCAGGAGGTGATGTCGAAGCCCGGCACGCCACCTTCGATCATGGTCGGCAGCTCCGGCGCGAAGCGCGACCGCTCGGCGCTGGTGACGGCCAGCGCCCGCATGGCGCCGCTGCGCACGTGCGGCAGGATCTGCGGCAGGTTGTCGAAGGCCATCTGCACCCGGCCGGCCAGCAGGTCGGTCAGCATCGCGGCGCCGCCGCGATAGGGCACATGCGTGATGTCGACACGCGCCAGCATCTTGTAGAGCTCGCCGGCCAGGTGGACGGAGCCGCCGGATCCCGCGGAGCCGAAGTTGATCCGGCCGGGCTGGGCGCGCGCAAGCGCCGTCAGTTCGGCGACGCTGGCCGCCGGGACCGAGGGATGCACGACCAGGATGCTGGCGATGGTCGCGAATGCGCCGACGGGCGCCACGTCGCCGACCCCGTCATAGCCGGGGCTCGGGAACAGGATCGGGCCGCTGACATGGGTCGATGGTGCCGCGAAGGCGAGCGTGTAGCCATCCGGCGCCGCGCGCACGGCCGCCTGGGTGCCGAGCGTGCCGCCGGCTCCGGCCCGGTTGTCCACGACCACGGGCTGGCCGAGCGCCTCGGACAGCTTCGTCGCGACGATGCGCCCCACCACGTCGCTGAGGCCGCCCGGCGGGAAGGCGACGACCAGGCGGAGCGGCCGTCGAGGCCACGGCCCCTCCTGCGCGAGCGCGGCGGGCGCGGCGAACAAGCCGGCGGCGAGCGGCGCCAGGCGGCGGCGGCGGATCATGCGCGGAGCTCTCCCGTTGTCGCGGCGCAGCATGCGGGGGACGGGCGCACCGGCGCAAGCAGCCGGACACGCGCGTCACCCCGGCAGCGCGCCGACCACCACCGGCCGTGCGGGATCGGCCGCCCAGGCCGACCAGGAGCCGGGGAACATGGCCGCGGTGACGCCGATGGAGGCCAGGGCGGCGACGGTGTGCGCGGCGGAGATGCCGGCGCCGCAGCTGATCCCGACGGGGCGCGTGCCGTCGGCCCCCAGCGCGTGGTACAGGTGGCGCAGGGTCGCGGGATCGGCGAAGCGGCCGTCCTCCATCAGCGCGTCGGCGGCCGGGGCGCTGACCGAGCCCGGGATGTGCCCGCGTGGCGGCTGGCCTGCGGCGACCGGCCCGCCGATGTAGTTCACGCGCACCCGGCTATCGAGCACCAGCCCCTCCCGCGCCAGCGCGGCCACCCCGTCCGCGTCCAGCACCGGCATGTGCCCGCCTTCCAGCACGACGTCCCCCGGCGCGGGCCGGCCCGGCGTCTGCGCCGTGGGAAGCCCGGCCGCCTGCCAGGCGGCGAAGCCGCCATCCAGCAGCCGCACCCGGGGCAGTCCTGCCCAGCGCAGCACCCACCAGCCGCGCGCGGCCGAAAGGCAGCGCTCATGGTCGTAGAGCACGACCTCGGCGTCGCGCCGCAGCCCCCAGCGCCGGGCGTGGCCCTGCAGGTCGGCGATGGCCGGCAGGGGGCGGCTGCCCGCCGTGCCGCCGCCCGGCCCGGCAAGCTCCCCCGGCAGGTCCACGTCCACAGCGCCGGGGATCCGGGGCATGGCCGCGAAGCCGGTGCCGCCGTTGCGGACCGCCAGCACCGCGACCGGCGCGCCGGCCGCGAGAAGGCGCCCCAGCTCCTCCGCCGAGACGAGGACCCGGGCGCGCCGGTCCATCTCCTCCTCCCTCACGCGTGCACCGAAAGCACGCCGCGGTGGTCGAGCGACAGGCCGGCGATGCCGGGCCGCGCGGCGAAGACCGTCACCGGATGGAACAGGTAGAGCCAGGGCGGGTCGGCCTGCAGACGGCGGAGGCAGCGCCCATAGGCCTCGGCCCGCTCGGCGCGCCCCATGCAGCGGTTCGCGGCCAGGATCATCGGCTCGAGCTCCGGATCCGCGTGCCCCTGCCACCACTGGCCCCGCACGACCGAGGAGATCTTGTCGTTCAGCACCCGGAAGGTGGAGTTCGGGGAGCTGTCGAAGATCGCGACGTCGCCGATCTCCCCGCGTCCGACCTGACGGGCATAGGCCGGACGGTCGGGCTCCGTCTCCACCCGGGCCGGTATGCCGGCCTGCCCCAGCTGATGCGCGATCATGCGGGTGACCTCCGCCGCGCGCTCCGGCATGTGGAGCGGGGTGCGCAGATGCAACTCGGCGCCGGCACCGGCCTGGTCGAACAGGGCCTTCGCGCGCTCCGGCTCATGCGGGAGAGGCGCGAGCCGCGCCTCCCCGTGCCCGAGGTGGAACGGGCTGACGACGGTGGATGCGGGGACGCCGAGGCCGTGGAAGAGCTCCGCCAGGATCGCCGGCACATCCACGGCGAGGTTGACGGCAAGGCGCGCGGCCGCCGAGGTGAACAGGCCGCGCCGCTCGTTCAGGTAGCACATCACCGACAGCGTGTTCGCCGCCTCCCCCCAGGCCAGCCCGTCATGGCGCGGCGGGGGCATGGCCATCCTCTCCAGGTTCGCCGCCGCATCGGCCGCACCGGCGCGGACCGCGGCGTGCCGGTCCGCCGCGTCCGGGACCGCGTGCAGGCGGATGCGGCGCGGTCCGCCGCCCGGCTGAACGGCCTCCAGCTCGGCGAATTGGCGGGGTGCGTAGGCGGTCACCCGGTAGGCGCCCGTTCCGACCAGCGCCTCGCCCGCCGCCGATGTGCGCGCGACGAAGAACTCGCTCAGCACCTCCGGCAGGTCGGCCAGTGGTTCGGGCGTCGCGATGCGCACGGTGCCTGAGGACGCCGCCTCGATCCGGGCGCCGGCGAGGTAGCGGGCATAGGGCCAGGGCATGCCGAACATGTCGAGGCCGGCCAAGTGAAGCTGGATGGCCTCGACGGCCGCCTCCGCCCCGCACGGCGCGCCGTCATGGAACCGCGCGTGCGGGCGGATCTGGAAGTGCCACTCCCGCCCATCCTCGCCATGCGTCCAGGCGGCGAAGAGACCCGGGCCGATCAGCCCGGCCGGATGCCAGCGGCAGAGCGGCTCGCAGACCAGCGAGCGCAGCGTGAGGATGCTGGTGTCGTCCGTGATGCGGCCGAGCGGGGGGAACTCCACGCGCTCCAGGGCCAAGGTCAGCCATCCGTCGCCCCGTTCCACCATCGCCGTTCCCTGGCCCGGAAGGCGGGAAGCGTGCCGCAGGGGTCTCCCCGGGGCAACACCTCGCCACCCGCGCGCCGGCGGGCCAGGATGGCGCCGCGAGGCAGGGGAGAGCGGGATGCACGCCGACTACTCGATCACCTTCTTCTACTACGAGGACATCGCGGCCATCGCGCCCTTCTACGAGGACGTGCTGGGCTTCGAGCTGGTGCTCGACCAGGGCCTCGCGCGCATCTACCGGATCTCCGGGCGCTCCTACCTCGGCATCGTGGACGGCAACAGGGGCCATCTCCGCCACCAGCCGAGGAGCGCCGTGCTGCTGACCATCGTGGCCCAGGACGTGGAAGGCTGGCATGCCAGGCTGAGATCGAAGGGCGTGGCGAAGCTGACGGACATGCAGCGCGGCACCTATTGCGAGCACTTCTTCTTCGAGGACCCGGCCGGCTACGCCATCGAAGTGCAGCGCTTCCACGACCCGGCCGTGGCCCGGCTGTTCTAGCTGTCCCGCCTGCGCCGGCCGGGCCGTTAACACATCTGCCCAGGCTTCCCGCCGAACATGGCCATCCGACGGATCGGGGAGGGTACGGATGCCAGCACAGCAGACAGGCTCCTGGGCGCGCGGCCGGCGCGCTGTCCTTCCCGCCGGCGCCATGCTGCTTGCCGCGCTCGTCTCGGCCTGCGGCGGCACCCCGCGGCCGGGCGCGGTGTGGGACGGGCGCCGCGGCTATGACGGCAACGGCGATTACGGCTACGACCTGAATGCCTCCCGCAGCGTGGCGCGCGGCTACCGGATGCGCGCCGCCCGCACCTACGCCGTGCCGGGCACCGCCGAGGACCCGTGGGGCCCCTACATCCGTGAGGCCGCCGCCCGCTTCGGCGTGCCGGACACCTGGATCCGCGAGGTGATGCGCCAGGAGAGCGGCGGGCGCCTCTACGACCGGCAGGGGCTTCCCGTCACCTCCCACGCCGGGGCCATGGGGCTGATGCAGGTGATGCCGGGCACCTACGCCATGCTCCGCGCGCGCCACGGCCTCGGGGACGATCCCTACGAGCCGCGGGACAACATCCTGGCCGGCACCGCCTATCTCCGGCAGATGCATGACCGCTTCGGGGCGCCGGGCTTCCTCGCCGCCTACAATGCCGGGCCGCAACGCGTGGACGAGGTGCTTGCCGGCGTCACCGTGCTGCCGGACGAGACACTGGACTACGTCGCCCGCATCGCGCCGCGCCTGGGCATGCAGGCCTTCCTGGACGGCGCCAATGCAGCGTTCCCGGGAGGGCTGTACCGCACCGTGTCGGCCGACCCCTCAGACATGGCGTATGCGGGTGGCGGGATGACCGGCGCGGAGTACGCCCTGGGCAGCCGAGCCGCCGCGGTCGCGGATGACCCCTCCATGCGGGCCTTCGACGGCGGCGGGCTCGTCACCCCGGACGCGCCCACCGGGATCTT
>DASQNQ010000377.1:0-6374 GCA_035644895.1 Acetobacteraceae bacterium
GCCGAGGTAGTCGTTCGAGCACCACACCACCACCTCCCGCACCCCGCCAGGCCGGTGGTGCAGCGCGCGCGGGAACAGCCCCGCACGACGCTCCAGCTCCGCAAACACGCGGTACCGGCCCTCGCGGTGCAAACCGTCGAGCTGCTTCCTGAACAGGGACTCGTAGTTCATGTGGCTCTCCCCCGGCCCTTCAGCCGTTCTTCCCCAGAGGGTTGCAGGCCCGCCGCATCATGCGACGGCCCGGACTGCGCAGGCGGCGAACGCGGCGGACAGCCTGCCGCCATCCACCCTGCGTCCGAATGCAGTGACACGTGGCTGTTCGTTCCCGAGCGGGGCGAAGCTCACCATCGCCGGACGGCCGCCGGCCACGAAGAACTCCACCCAGTCCTGACCCGCGCGCGCGATGCCCTCCAACCGGTCGACCTCGCCGAAGGCGCCGCCCGCGATGTCGTCCAACAGGGCCTCGAGCCCTCCGCGGTCGCAGGCGGGGGCAAGCACACTGGTCCACGCCGCATCCGGGAGGGCCTCACCACGCACCCGGAGCGACATCGAGGCGGATGGCGCCAGGGCACGCAGCGTGCAGACGACCGCGTCAAGCATGCCGCGGCTGGCGGCATCCACCCGGTTGATGACGATCTCGTCCGCGGCGGCGGTCTCGCGCGCGAACCACTCCGGCATTCGCGCGTGGTCACGGACGAAATTCTCCGCGTCCACGACGAACAACGTTCTCACCCCGGAGATGACGGCCGCCAGTTCCGGCTGCGCAAGCGCATGTCGGACGGAGGTGCTGTCCTTGAAGCTGGCAGGCAACAGAAGCAGCCGCGCAGGCTTCAACGCCGCCACCGCCTGCCGCACATCGCCCGACACGTCGTCGCCGAGCCCGGCCGAGGCCGGCCATGCCGGCGCGGCGACCGACGCGGCGGAGAGCAGGGCCGTGCCCTCCGCCAGCATCGCGCCAGCCACTGTGCGTCGCCCCGCGCCTGGAAAGCCCGAGACGATCACTACCTCGGCCCGTCTGGGCGCGGACCGCGACCGGAAGCCCCACGCCCAGATCACCGCGGCCGGCACAGGCAGCACCAACATCCAGTGCTCGAACACCGCCAATGCCAGCAGCATGCCAAGCAGCATGCACCCAGTGGCCCGACCGGGTGCGGTCCCTGGCGCCATCGCCTCAAGCACGAGAAGCCCGGCGGCAATGCTGCCGAAGGTGATCGGCACCGGAAGGAGCCAGTTCATCGGCTTCTGCACGAAAAAGCTGCCGAGGTAGCGCAGGTGGTCGGGCAGGAACTCCGCGTTCAGGTTGCGCACGCCCAGGAAAATGTTGAGCTTCGCGCTCTGGCGCATGATCCAGAGGATGATGAAGGTCCAGGTGCCGACCTGGTTCTCGCCGCCCCAGGTCACGGCGATCACCAGCATCGCCGAGCACAGGAGGCCGATCTCGTGATGCAGGATCGCCCGCAAGGCGAGCCGGAACCTGGGCCAGGACGGCAGGCCCGGTGGACAGGGCTGCCGCCAGGACCCTGTCAAGACACCGGTCAGGAAGGCCAGCTCCTGCCACGCCCAGACAGCGAGCGCACAGATGAAGGCGAGCAGCGCCGACTCGGGCGAAAGGCTGGCGGAACTCTCCTTGAGGCCATACAGCGAGATGAACGCAATGGCGGTCGCCCCTCCGAGGGTCCACCGCACTGTCTCGCGCCGCATGCCATCGAGGTACAGCACGAGCCCCGTCCCGCCCCACCAGGCAAATACGACGAACAAGGGCGGGAGGAGGAGCTCGATCATGCCGCTACCAGGCCGGCGAGAGGCGGATCTCCGCCGGCAGCTCGGCCCGTCGCGGGCGCCGCAGATAGAGGCGGCCGAACGTCGCGGCGGCCGCCGCAGACCACGCGACGCGCCTAAGTGTCCCGACCACCCCGCCCTGCGCCTTCGCTTCCGAAAGCCGGGACGAGATGTGGCAGAGGCGGTCCATGTCACGCCGGAAGCCCGGATGCTCCACGTCCAGCGTCACCGGGAAGACCTGGCGGCAGATCTCCTCCGTGATCCGGAAGACCCGCATGTCGTACTCGGTGGCGTCCATGCCGAGCGCGGCGTGGAACGCAGGGCGCTGGTGGTCGCGCACATACATCGTTGCGAACACCGCCAGCTGGAAGAAGCGGACCCACAGCTTGTTCCTGCCCAAGACGAGCTGCGGGTTCGCACGCATCAGCAGGGCGAAGGCCTCGCCGTGGCGGAACTCGTCGTTGCACCACTTCTCGAACCACTGGAAGATCGGGTGGAAGCGCAGCTCCGGGTGGCGCTCGAACTGGCGGAAGATCGTGATGTAGCGGGCGTAGCCGATCTTCTCGGACAGGTATGTGGCGTAGAAGATGAACTTCGGCTGGAAGTAGTGGTACTTCTTCGCCTTCGTCAGGAAGCCGAGGTCCACGCCGACGCCGAGATCCTTCAGCGTGTCGTTGATGAAGCCGGCGTGCCGCGCCTCGTCCCGGCTCATGTAGCCCATCAGCGCCTTGATGTCGGGGTTCTTTACCCGCTTCTTGATCTCGGCGTAGAGCACGCAGCCTGAGAACTCCGCGGTAACGCTGCTGACCAGGAACTCCAGCACCTCGGTCTGCAACTCGGGCGGCAACTCCTCCAGCCGGAAGCTGTCGAACGCCTCGTTCCGCACGAAGTGGCCCTTGTTCAGGTCGGCGCGGAACTCCTCCATCAGCGCGTCCCACTGGGCGCGCACCGGTTCGATGTCGATCGCGTCCATCGCCGCGAAGTCCGTGGTGTAGAAGCGTGGCGAGAGGACCGCATCGGTCGTCGCCATGCGCGTCGTCTCGTTCAGGGCCTGGGGCCGCGGCTTCGTCTGGGCGTTCATGCCGCAGTCTCCTTCGGCTCGAAGCCGCAATGGTAGAGCTCTGTCAGCTCGAGCAGGGCCACGGCCTGCATCCAGCCTCGTTGCAACCAGCCGGCGCGATAGACCGTCGCCCTGCATTGCAGGCTGCGGTGTTCGCCGAACGGAACATCCGTGGGCGCCCCGTGCACCAGCACGACGTCGCCCGGCCGGAGGTCGATGCCCTCCGGGATGGCGTGGGCGTGCAGGCTGTCGAAGCTGTGTTCGATCTCCACGGTGCACTGCACCTCCACCGTGGTCGAGCCGAGAAGGCGCCAGATTCCGGCGCCGGTGTCGTTACTCATTTCCTGTCCTCCCCCGAGGTCAAGAGCCTCCCGAAAGCCTCGGCATTGGTCTGCCCGAAGGCGCGCAGGTCCACGCGATGCCCCGTGGCGGGATCGTCCAGTGTGAGGCGACCGTCCTGCCAGGCGGTCAGCCGAAAGGGTGTATGGGGCCCGAGTTCGTCACGCCGCCTGTCGCGCGTCAGCGCGCGCAGCGCACCGCGGACGAAGGCGTTCGTGCCGGGCTCGAGGATCGCAACGCGCCCGCCGCGGCCATCCGTCACCTCCACGCCGCCATCGGCCATGTCGGCGAAGCGCAGCTCACGTGAGATGAGGGCGGGACCATCAGCCGGCCGGCCGGGACCGCCCCACATGCGCGCCGTGCCTGCGAGCAGGACGGTGAGCAGGACCAGCACGGCCATGCCGATCAGCGGCAGGCTGGGAAGCTGGGGAGATGCGGGGCGGGACATGCAGGCCTTGCTCCTGGTTCAGGCGGCCACGGCGGTTTCGGGCCTGGCTGCCGGGCGGCCCGGCGCCACGTCTAGCGATGGCACGGGCAGGTTTGCGGAAGCGGACAGCGCCCGTGCCAGGATCTGCGCGACGGCCACCGCGTCGGGGATGCTGCGCAGCATGGGCTCCGGCGCCGCATAATGCCAGGGGCGTGCGTGGGGCCAGAGCGCGAGCCAGAAGATCCGGTGCGGCGGCACGAGCTTCAGCACGATGTCACCCGTCCCGTCCGGATAGACCCGCAGCGCCGCGTTGCTGACCACCGTGAAGGGTAGGTTGATCGTCATCGACAGCGCGACGCCAACCTTCAGGATCACGCGGCGGTCCGTGATCGTGTAGACGGTCGTGCGTTCCACGCCCCAGGCCACCGCGGCCAGGATGCAGATCGGCACCATGCCGAAGATGACTGCCCAGGCCGTGCCCTGCGCCACCGCGTCCGGCCCCGCCCCGCCCGTCTGCAACGAGACGAAGCGCCAAAGCACGAGCGCCGCGAAGTAGAGCGTCAGCCCGCGCAGGTGGAAGGCGCGGCGCGAGAAGGGCGCCCAGACGGGCGCGCCCTGCCACAGGACCGTCTCGCCCTTCGGCAACGGCCCGGGCAGGCCGCGGACCTCTTCGAATCCATGCTCGGCAATCACAGGAACGGCTCCGTGCGCTGCGGGGTGGCATAGACATGGCCGCTGGCGAAGTAGCCCGAGATCCGGTCCTCCTCGCGCAGCGTGACCTGGTCGGGGTTCGCGATCCCCGGAGCGGCCGCAAGCTGATGCGACAGCACGGAGCGGACCCTGATCAGCCGCCGCTCCTCGCTGATGGTGACCAGCATCATGGGCACCAGCACGGTCCGCCCGCCGAGTTCCGGCGTGGTGACCACCTCGAGATAGCGCACGAAGGTCTCGGACCGGTCCACCCAGGCGTCCTTCACGGTGCCGCAGATGATGCCGTCCGCCGCCACCACCTGCATGCCGCGCGGGTCCGGGTCCTCCTCGGCCAGATAGTAGCCGTTGGCCACGCGAAGCGGGACGATCTTCGGCAGCTGCTCGTCGAAGGTGAGGTCCGGAACCTCGGCCCGGTTGCAGTAGGAGGCAACGCCCACGCCGTCCCGCATCGGGTCGCCCACGGACATGAGCGGCGCGCCCTGGAAGTGGGCGGAGGGGACCACGAGGCCGGTGAGGTCGCGCGGCTCCTGGTACGGAACGATCGGCCCCTCATGCGCCGTCACGAAGCTCTTCGGCGGCGGGATGGGCGGCCAGCCCTGGACGCGCACGTTCTTGCGGTCGGAGTCGAGAGGGTACCCCTCCCGCTTGTCCTCCCTCCGCAGGTAGTAGACCAGCAGGGCGAAGAACAGGAAGAAGGCGTAGGTCACGAGTTCCGCGACGTCGAAGGTCTCGGTGAATCCGGCCGTTGGCATGGCTAGCCTCCGTTGCTGCGGGTCTGGCCGCTCGTGGGTCGCACGAGGGGTCCGATGACCGCGAGGGTGACGAACAGCAGTATGATCTCGATCAGGTAGACGGCGCCGAAGCCCGTGGCGGGAGAGGCGAGTGCATCGCCAAGGCGCCCCGCATCGGCCGCCGAGCCCACCACGTCCCGCACGAAGCCGCCGGTCGCGATCGCGATGCCGGCGGCCGAGGCCTGGACGGCGCCCCAGGCCCCGAGCGCAAGCCCCACCTTGCCGGCCGGCGCCACGCGCATGCAGGCGGTCAGCGTCGCATGGGCGAACAGGCCGGCGCCGAACCCGATGAGCGCGACGCCGCCGGAGAAGATCGCGGCGCTCCCGAGCGGACCTGCCAGGACCACCGCCGTGAACGAGCAGATGCCGACGAGCGCACCGCCAGCCGCCACGCGGTGCGCATCCCCGCCATCGGCAAGCAGCCTCGCCGCCAGGATGAATCCGGCGATCGACCCCGCCGCAAGCACCGCCGTCAGCAGCGTCGTCGCGCCGACGCCCAGGCCGAGGATCTGCCCGCCATAGGGCTCGAGCAGGATGTCCTGCATGCTGAACGCGGCCGTGCCGAGGCCGGACGCGGCGAGCCTCCGCGTCCAAGGCCCCTCGCGCCGCAGCGCGGCCCAGCTTTCACGGAAGCTGCCCGCGCCCGCCGTCGCTTGGCCGCGACGCCGTGGCTCCTGCTTCCACATCGCGATCACGTTCAGGACCACGGTGACGACCGCCGCGCCCTGGATGACCTGGATGAGGCGAAGCTGGGAGAAGTCCTGCAGCGCGATGCCGAACAGGATGCCGGAGACGACCATGCCGACCAGCAACATGACCGACAGGAGGGCGACGACGCGCGGCTGCGAATCGGCCGGAGCGAGGTCGGTGGCGAGCGCCAGACCCACCGTCTGCACCGTGTGCAAGCCCGCACCCACCAGGAGGAACGCCGCCGCCGCCGCAACATGGCCCACCCAGCCCGGTCCCTCCGTGTCCCCCGAAAGGATCAGGAGGGCGAAGGGCATGATGGCGAAGCCGCCGAACTGCAGCATGGTGCCGAACCAGAGATACGGCACGCGCCGCCAGCCGAGCGCGGAGCGGTGCGAGTCCGAACGGAAGCCGATCAGGGCACGGAGCGGGGCGAAGACGAGCGGGAGCGAGACCATGAGGGCCACGAGCCAGGCCGCCACGCCGAGTTCCACGATCATGACGCGGTTCAGGGTGCCGATCAGCAGCGCCGCCGCCATGCCCACCGAAACCTGGAACAGTGAAAGCCGCAGCAGTCGGC
>DASQNQ010000378.1:0-7390 GCA_035644895.1 Acetobacteraceae bacterium
TGGCCGCCGCGGGGTGCGTGGGACTGGCCGCCCCTGGGCAGGCCGCCACGGCCGCGGCTCTGCTGCGGCGCGCGGGCCTTCGGCTGGCCCTGCCGCTGCCCCTGGGCAGGCTTGTCCATGGACTGCGCCCGGTCCTGGCGCATGTCCTCGGCCGGGATGTCCTGCCGGATCAGCTTCTGGACCTGCCAGAGCTTCTCGCGCTCATCGGGGCTGCACAGGCCGATCGCGATGCCGGACGCGCCGGCGCGCGCCGTGCGGCCGATGCGGTGGACATAGGCCTCGGGCGTGTCCGGCATGTCGTGCTGGATGACATGCGTCACGCCGTCGACGTCGATGCCGCGGGCGGCGATGTCGGTCGCGACAAGCACCGGCGCGCGGCCGGACTTGAAGTCGGCCAGCGCGCGCTCACGCTGTCCCTGGCTCTTGTTGCCGTGGATCGCGTTGGCGGCGATGCCGTCCTGCTCGAGGTTCTTCACCACCTTGTCCGCGCCGTGCTTGGTGCGCGCGAAGACGAGCGCACGGCCCACCCCCGGCTCGCGCAGCAGGGCGGCCAGCGCGCCGCGCTTGCGCGACTGCTCGATGAAGATGAGCTTCTGCTCCACGCGCTCGGCCGTGCTGGCGACGGGCGTCACCTCGACACGGACGGGCTCGCGCAGGATCTCGTCGGCCAGCCTCGCCACCTCGGTCGGCATGGTGGCGGAGAAGAACATGGTGTGGCGCTGCTTCGGCAGGGCCGGCAGCAGGCGGCGGATGGCGGGCCAGAAGCCCTTGTCGAGCATCTGGTCGGCCTCATCCAGCACCAGCGCCTCCACGCGGTCGAGCCGCGCGCTGCCCTGGTCCAGATGGTCCTGCAGGCGGCCCGGCGTGGCCACGATGATGTCGACGCCCATCGAAAGCGTGCGTCGTTGCGGCCCGTGCGGCACGCCGCCGAACACGACGCCGACCGAGAGGCCCATGTGGCGGCCATAGGCCTTCAGGCTGTCGGCGATCTGGCTGGCCAACTCCCGCGTCGGGGAGAGGATCAGCGCGCGGCAACCACCACGGGGCGGCCGTTGCTTGTTGTTCCAGAGGCGGTGCAGCAGCGGCAGGCCGAAGGCGGCCGTCTTGCCGGTGCCGGTCTGGGCGATGCCCAGCAGGTCGCGGCCCTCAAGTGCGGCGGGGATCGCGTCGCGCTGGATCGGGGTCGGGCTCTCATAGCCCTCCTCCGCGAGCGCGCGGAGGATGGGCTCGGCGAGCCCGAGATCAGTGAATTGCATGTCTTGCTTCAGGCATCCGTTGCCGCCCGTGCGCCGGATGGGGCACGGAGGGACTGCGTGTGGCCTGAACCGCGTGTGGGCATCGGGCCACGGAACTGTCCGGGAATGGCGACCGGCCCGATAACCTGGGAGCTACCGCTCACGCGGCCGGTGCGCGGCGGGCGTCCGCCCGCTGACGCATCCGATATAGGGCAGCGCCGCTGCCCATGCAACCAGGAAGTGCCGAGGCGGCTATCCCGCCGGCCCAGCAGCGAGCCGTGCGGCGATGGCCTCCGCCAGCCGTTCCAACATCGGCTCCGGCCGCCCCTCCGCCCGAAGGGTGTCGCGCGCACGCAGCAGGTACTCGGCCCCGGGCCCGCTCGGCCCGACGGCGGCGGAGAGCACCTCGACCTTGCGCGCCTGCGGCAGATCCCCGGCCCAGAGGTCGTGCGAGGCATCCGCGACGAAGGTGAGCGCCCGCAGCGGCGCGCCCTGAGGCAGGGGGACGGCTTCCACCCAGGCGGTCGTGTAGAAGCCGGGCAGCATCTCCTGCCGCCAGGCGGGCCAGAGCGCCTCCTCCAGCCCCGCCTCCGGCAAGGTGAACAGCACGCCGTCGCAAAGGGCATCGGGTGTGGGAACGAGGCCGAGCGTCAGCCCCGGTGCCTCCGGCGTGCCGCGCATGTGGATGTCGTGCAGGCACCAGGCGCGCGCGAAGCCCCGTATGCGCGCCGGTTGCGACGTGGCGCCGGGCATGAGTTCCGGCGTCCACATCAGCCCGCCATAGGCGAAGAGGCGGAACGGCTCGCTCCCGCGCCGTCCTCCGAGGGCGCCCCGCATCGCGGCGCGCAGCACCGGTTCGGGCATGGTGGGCACAGGGCTGCCGGGCTCGCGGCGAGGCGGCAGGCGTGGCGAGAGGAGGCTGGCGACGAGGTCGGGCATGCCCCGCCCGAACGGTGCCGGCGCGAGGCCGTTCCGCCGGCGGGCTCAGGCCGTGGGCAGCCGCAGGAAGCCAGGCCCGTCCGGCGGCTCGGCGAAGCTTTCGGAGATGCGGTCCACGCGCGCCAGCATCGGCCCGCGGCGGCAGGCGGTCAGCAATTCCATCACGGCGGGCTCGGGGCCGAAGACGAGTGCCTCCACGCTGCCATCCCGGCGGTTGCGCACCCATCCCGCAAGGCCGCGGCGCGACGCCTCGCGCTCCATCCAGTCGCGGAAGCCCACGCCCTGCACACGGCCTTCGATCACCAGGTGGTGCGCCCTCATGCGGCGAGGTCCATCAGCCGCCGCGCCAGCGCGATGTCGGCGGCGATGCGGGCACGCCGTGCGGCGGCCTCCGCGTCCTCGCCCCAGAAGCGCTCCTGGAAGGTTTCGTCGAGCGTTGCCAGTCGGTGGGCCTCCGCCGCGTCCAGGCGGCCGGCCGCGAGCGCGAGCCCGAGCACGAGGGAGCCGAGCGCCGGCACCGCGACGCCGAGTGCCGAGAGGCCGATGGGCGGCTTTGCCGCGACCGCACGCCGCAACGCGGCCAGGGCGTCGGGGTCCTGCGCCACCGGCATGACGCCGGCGGTGACGCGGAGCGGTGCGTCCAGCTCGAGCGCTGCCCAGTCCAGGACCGGGTTCCAGGCCGCGGCCTGCTCCTCCGCCAGGCGCGGGTCCTCCGCGCGGTAGCAGAGGAGGTCCGAGGCGCCATAGGCCGCGATGGCCTCCACCGTCGGCGCGGGGTCCGGCGCGATGCGCTCCACCGCCGTGCCGACCAGCCGCGTGAGGGGCACGTCCTCCGGCCGCATCTCGCCGCCCCTGGCGCCGCCTGCCGCCTGCCACTCCGCCGCGATCGCCTCCGCCAACCCCTGGCCCTCGACCCGCAGCACCGTGCCACCGGGCAGGCGCACCGGCCGGCCGTCGAGCTGGATGGCGAAGGCCCCGTCGGACTCCGCGACCCGTGCCTCGTCCCAGAAGCGCTTCACGGCGGCGGCGTCAGCGCCGCGGCTGGGCCGGCCGGGCTGCCGGGCCGGACCGGCGGGCCGCAGGCGTCGCGGCTGCGCGCTCAGGGCAGATCGCCGCCATGGTCGGGTTCAGCACGTTGCGCTCCACCGCGAGCTGCGCGAGGCCGTCGAGCGTGCTCTGCTCGTTCGCGAGGCGGAACATGGGTGCGACCAGCGGGCAGTAGAAGGTGCCGTGGCGCGTGGCCTCCTGCGACTGCTCGAGTGCCAGGTTGGTGATGGAGGCGTCCAGCACGCGCGTCGAGCTGGAGCCCGCGGTGCGGCGATAGTAGCCGATCAGGTCGCGCGCCTCGGTCGCGAACTGCGACTGGAACTTGCGGACGAACTGCCGGTACTCCTCCTCGAGCCGCGCGTAGCCCGGCTCGTCCCGGCACTGCAGGGCGGCCACCTGGAGCTGCGTCTGGAGCGCCCGCACCTCGAACGCGCGGCGTTCGTTCGGCAGCACGCAGGGAGTCGTCTGGGCGAGGGCCGGGGCGGCGACACCGATGGCGCACAGGACGGCGACGGTGGTGCGGAGCAGGCTCTTGCGGCGCATGGGCAGGCAATCCTTTGGCGGGCGCGCATGGGTGCCGCATCGTGCCGGGCCGGTCAACGCGCCGCACGCGCCGCGCGCCGCCTTGTGCGCGGCCGTTCCGCCCGCGTTGTCAGCGCCGCTGCCGGCGTTGGAACCGCGCGAGGTCGGCGAGCCGGCGGTCGAGGAAGCCGCGCGTCGCCGGGAAGCCCGGCACCGGGTCCTGTAGCCAGTAGGCGAGCGTCGCGCCATAGACCGCGGCGAGCGTCGCGCGGCGGGTGTACCAGGAGACATCGGCCGAGGTGTCCCCCGCCGCCACCCACATCGAATCGGCCGTGCGCGCGACGGATCGGACCGCCGCCCCCGCATTCCAGGGCAGCGCAAGGTGGGAGAGGCCGAGGCGCACCGCCTCCTTCTGCGGCTCCTGCTGCTCCAGCCGGATCAGGACGACGCGGCGGATGCGGGCCGGGATGCGCAGCGAGAGGAGGTCCTCGGCCCTCGCCGCCGCCTCCATCTCTCGGTCAGCCAGGTCGATCCAGGCCTCCACCGCGCCGGCTGGGCCGCGCGGGAAGAGCCATTCCTGCTCAACCGGGTCGCGCCCGAGGGCGCGCAGACCGGCCGAGAGGGCTGCGCGCGACCAGCCGAGGCGCGGGACATGCGGCAGGGCGGCGCGGATGGCCGAATCGCGCTCCTCGCTGCGCTCGATCATGCCGGGTCGCCCGTGCGCGGCGCTGCGCGGCCGGCCTGCTGCGCGGCGCGGGCCAGCTCCTCGTTGAAGCCAAGAAGGGAGAGGTCGGGCATGCGCATGGGGTAGAGCACGCCGTCGAGGTGGTCCATCTCGTGCTGCATGACGCGCGCTGCGAGGCCGGCGGCCTCGCCCTCCACCGCCCGGCCCTCGATGTCCTGGCCGCGGAAGCGGATGCGGGCGGCCCGCGGCACGGCGCCGCGCAGGCCGGGGATGGACAGGCAACCCTCCCACCCCGTCTCAAACTCCTCGCCGACCGGCTCGATTTCCGGGTTGACCAGGGCGATGACGTTCCCGGCCCCGCCGCGCCAGACGAAGAGGCGAAGGCTCTCATGCACCTGCGGCGCGGCGAGGCCGAGGCCGCCCGCATCCTCCATCGTCTCGGCCATGTCGGCAACCAGGCGGCGGATGTCGGGTGCCGTCGGGTCCGGCACGGGCTCGGCACGCCGGAGCAGGACGGGGTGGCCCATGCGGGCGATCTTGAGGATGGCCATGTCGTCTTTTGTCCGGCGGGGCTGGCACGCTCAAGGTAATGCGCCCCGGGCGCTTAGCGAGGCCTTCCTTCACCACCCCAAGCCGTGCTAGAGCCGCGCTCCTTGCGACGACGTGCGCCGGCCGGGCCCAGGGATCACCTATCCTGGATCCGCTGCGGGCGCATCGGCGTTGCGGGAGCCGTCATCCATTTTCCAACCCCAAGGAGGTTGAGCCGCGTGCAGGTCGTCGTCCGCGACAACAACATCGACCAGGCCCTCAAGGCGCTGAAGAAGAAGCTCCAGCGTGAGGGCGTCTTCCGTGAGATGAAGCTGCGCCGCCACTACGAGAAGCCGTCCGAGCGCCGCGCCCGCGAGGCCGCGGAGGCCGTGCGCCGGGCCCGGAAGGTGGAGCGCAAGCGCCTGGAGCGCGAGGGCTTCTGAGCCCCGGCTGAGCGGGTTCCGCCGAGGCGCGCGAACCCGCCCGATCACCGTCCCCGCTTGGCGGACCTGCTGACGGGCCAGGTAGCGGGGCGGAGGCTTGCCGACAGAGCGACGACGAGGCCACGGCACCCGGCATGACCCGGGCGCCGCCTTCGGCGCTTCGCCCCCTCGTCCCGCATGACCGGCGCCGGCCTGCGACGCCCGGCCGCCCTCCCTGCGAAGGGGGCCGGGACGGCGCAGGTTACTTCTGCAGCGCCTGCACGATCTGCTGCGTCACCTTCTTGGCGTCGCCGAACAGCATCATCGTGTTCGGGCGGAAGAACAGTTCGTTCTCAACGCCCGCATAGCCGGATGCCATGCCGCGCTTGACGAAGAACACCGTCTTCGCGCGCTCCACGTCCAGGATGGGCATCCCGTAGATGGCGCTGGACTTGTCGGTCTTCGCGGCCGGATTCGTCACGTCGTTCGCGCCGATCACGTAGGCGACGTCGGCCTCCGCGAACTCCGGGTTGATCTCCTCCAGCTCGTGGACCTCGTCGTAGGGGACGTTCGCCTCGGCCAGCAGGACGTTCATGTGGCCGGGCATGCGGCCCGCGACGGGGTGGATAGCGTAGGAGACCTCGGCGCCCTCCTTCTTCAGGAGGTCCGCCATCTCCCGCACCACCTGCTGTGCCTGCGCCACCGCCATGCCGTAGCCGGGCACGACGATGATCTTCTGCGCGTTCTTCATGATGTAGGCCGCATCGTCCGGGCTGCCGGCCTTCACCGGCGCGCGGTCCGCCGCCCCTGCCCCGCCGCCTGCCGCCGCGCCCGCATCGCCGCCGAAGCCGCCGAGCAGGACGTTGATGATGGAGCGGTTCATGCCCTTGCACATGATGTAGGACAGGATGGCGCCCGAGGCGCCCACCAGCGCGCCCGTCACGATCAGGAGCAGGTTGCCGATGGTGAAGCCGATGCCCGCCGCCGCCCAGCCCGAGTAGCTGTTCAGCATGGACACCACCACCGGCATGTCCGCGCCGCCGATCGGGATGATGAGCAGGAAGCCGAGCCCGAAGGACAGCAGCGCGATCAGCCAGAACAGCAGCCCGCTGCCCGTCGCGCAGAAGGCGATCACCAGCACCAGCAGCAGCGCGCCGAGCCCGGCGTTCAGCATGTGCTGGCCCTTGAAGGTGATCGGCGCGCCCGACATGCGCCCGTCCAGCTTCAGGAAGGCGATGACCGAGCCCGAGAAGGTGATGGCGCCGATCGCGAGCCCGAGCGACATCTCGACCAGCGAGGCCGTCTTGATGTTCCCCCGTGTGCCGATGCCGAAGCTCTCCGGGCTGTAGAAGGCCGCCGCCGCCACGAACACCGCGGCCATGCCGACCAGGCAGTGGAAGGCTGCGACGAGCTGCGGCAGCGCCGTCATCTGGATGCGGTTCGCGATGTAGCCGCCCGCCACGCCGCCAAGGCCGAGCGCGACCAGCACCAGCAACACGCCGCCCACGTCCATGCCCGGCTTGATCAGGGTCGCAACCACCGCGATACCCATGCCGATCATGCCGAAGAGGTTGCCCTGGCGGCTCGTCTCCGGGTGGGAGAGGCCGCGCAGCGCCAGGATGAACAGGACCGACGCGACGAGGTAGGCGAGCGTCGTCAGTGTCTGGGCCATCGGGTCAGCCCTTCTTCTTGAACATGGCGAGCATGCGTCGCGTGACCAGGAAGCCGCCCGCGATGTTCACCGCCGCCAGCAGGGCCGCGAGGAAGCCGAAGACGCGCGCCGTCGTGCTCTCGGCCGTCCCGGCGGCGAGGATCGCGCCCACCACGATGACGGAGGAGATGGCGTTGGTGACGCCCATGAGGGGAGAGTGCAGCGCCGGCGTCACGTTCCAGACGACGTGGTAGCCGACGAAGCAGGCGAGGAGGAAGATGGTCAGCAGCAGCAGGAAGGGCTCCGCCGCCGCAGCGGCGGGGGCGGCTGCCTCGGCCATGCGGCGCGCCTGCTCGGCCAG
>DASQNQ010000379.1:0-14756 GCA_035644895.1 Acetobacteraceae bacterium
CCGGCCGGGCCCGGCTGCCACATGGCGGGCTGACCGCCATCCGCCTCGAACATCATGCAGACCCCGACAGCGAGCCGCGCGCCGCCCGGCCAGAACGGCCCGCGCAGCCGCGGCGCGGGCTGCGCGAGGGCCGGTGCGGCCAGCAGGCCGAAGCCGGCGGCAAGGGTGGTGCGGCGTGTGGGTGAGGTCATCGCAGCATCTCCGGCGCCCGCCTGCATAGGCCAACCCCTTCCGGACGGGCAACCGCCCCCCGATCTGATGACCGATGCTGCGCCGGACCCTGTTGCTGCTGCCCCTCGCCGCCCCGGCCCTCGCCCAGGCGCGGCTCACGCCCGTGCCGGACACCTCGATCGAGGGCGCGGCCTTGGTCGAGCGGCTGCGGCAGGGGGGACTCGTGCTGTTCTTCCGCCACGCGGACACGCGCGGCGAACCCTGCGACCGATCGTTCCGCGTCGGCGACCGGGCGGGGCAGCGCAACATCTCCCCTGCCGGCCGCGCCCAGTCCATCCGCATCGGCGCGCGGCTGCGCGAGCTGGGCGTGCCCATCACGTGGCCCGTGCTGGCCGGCCCGGTCTACCGCGCACGCGACACGGCAGAGGCCGCGTTCGGGGCGGAGAACGTGGCCGTGACCGACGGCCTGCTGGCCGACGACTTCTCCGGCCCGCGCCTCGGCTGGGTGCTGGCGGAGCACCGGCGCCTTTTCGCCGAGGCCGTGCCGCGAGGCACGAACCGCGTCCTGGTCGGCCACCGCACCCCGGCCATCATGGTCGCCGGCGAGCCGGTAGGCGGCCGCGCCTTCCCGGAAGGCGCGGCGCTGGTCATCGCGCCGCGCGGCGCGGACTTCGACCTGCTCGGCATCCTGATGCTCGCGCCGATCGAGGGCGGCGGCTTCCACGCCTGCTGACCGCGTCGCGAGGCGTCACGTTCGAAACGCGCGGCGAAATCGCCGTGAAACCTGGCCGCGGCAGGTTCCGTCCCGTCCAGGAGGAACACCGATGCGCCGCCTTGCCCTTCTCACCCTGCTGATCGCCTCGCCAGCCGCCGCCCAGCAGTACTGGCTGCCCAACGGGCCGGGCGGCACCACCTACAACAATCCGCAGGGCTCGACCCTCGGCACGATGAACGAGCACCTGCTGCAACGGCACATGCAGGCGCGCCAGTGGGAGAGCGGGCGCCAGGGCGTCGGCGGCGGCGCCACGCGCCAGGCGGCGCGCAGCGTCGACCCGAGCTTCCGCCTGGGCAACGCCAGCAACGTGACGATGCGGGAGGCCTACGTGTCCTCCTCGAACGACAACGCATGGGGTCCCGACCAGCTCGGACAGTATGTCCTGCAGCCCGGCCAGCACTTCGTCGTCCGCCTGCCGGCCGGGCAGTGCCTGAACGACATCCGCGTCGTGTTCATGGACGGCACCGCCATCGAGCGCCGGCGCGTCGATACCTGCTCGATCGTGGACCTCCAGCTTCCCTGAGGCTACACCTCGAACGGCAGGCCGACGTAGTTCTCGGCCAGCGTCGTCATGGCGGCGCGCGAGGCGCAGATGTAGGCGAGCTCCGCCGACTGCACGCGGTGCTCGAAGGCGTCGTCGGCCTCGAAGCGGTGCAGCATCGAGGTCATCCACCAGGAGAAGCGCTGCCCCTTCCAGATGCGGCGGAGACAGATTTCCGAGTAGCGCTCCAGCAGCCCGGCATCCCCCCGCGCGTAGAACGTCTCCAGCCCGCGGGCCAGGACGCGGATGTCGGCGATGGCGAGGTTCATGCCCTTGGCACCGGTGGGCGGCACGATGTGCGCCGCGTCGCCTGCCAGGAACAGGCGGCCGTACCGCATCGGCTCCGCGACGAAGGAACGCATCGGCGTGACGCCCTTCTGGAGGATCGGCCCCTCCTCCAGCTCGGCCCCGCAGCCGAGGCGGCGGTGCAGCTCCTCCCAGATCCGCGAATCGGGCCAGGCGGAGAGGTCCTCGTCCGGCGCGCACTGCACGTACATGCGCGAGACGGTCTCGCTGCGCATGGAGCTGAGCGCGAATCCGTCCTCGTGGCGGGCGTAGATCAGCTCCTCCGACACGGGACGCGAGCGGGAGAGGATGCCGAGCCAGGCGAAGGGATAGACGCGCTCGTACACGCGGAGCACGCCCTCGGGCAGGCAGGGGCGCGAGATGCCGTGGAAGCCGTCGCAGCCGCCGATGAAGTCGCACGCCAGCACATGGTCGCGCCCGTCGTGGCGGAAGGTGATGCGGGGGTTCTCGCCCGTCACGTCGTGCAGCGCGGCGTCTGCGACGTCGAACAGGATGGCGGGGTTGCCGCGCCGCGTGCCGGCATCGAGCCGCGCCGCGATCAGGTCCTTCACCACCTCCTGCTGGCCGTAGATGGTCACGACCTTGCCCGTCAGTTCGGTCAGCGGGATGCGGTGCGTCTCGCCATTGAAGCGCAGCTCGATCCCATGGTGAGCCAGGCCCTCGCGGCGGAGGCGGTCGGCGACACCGGCCTCGGTCAGCGTGTCGACCGTGCCCTGTTCCAGCAGCCCCGCGCGGATGCGGCTCTCGACGTAGTCGCGGGACCGGGCCTCCAGCACCACGCTGTCGATGCCGGCCAGGTGCAACAGGTGGGAGAGCAGCAGCCCGGACGGCCCCGCGCCGACGATGCCGACCTGCGTCCTCATGCGCCCATTCCCTGCCCGAACCTACCGCCCCCCTATGTGGGAGGATGCGCGCCCTGGCAATGGGGCCTAGCCGGCGGCGGCCCGCGCCTCCTTCGGCTTGCTCTGCTGCGCGGCGGGCAGGTCGATCTCGATGGCCAGCGTGGACATGTCGCCGCCCCGGTCGAGGGAGACGTTCACCCGCGCCGGGTCGATGGCGACGTAGCGCGCCACCACCGCCACGATCTCCTGCTGCAGCTTCGGCAGGAAATCCTCCCGCGTGCGGCCGATGCGCTCATGCGCGAGGACGATCTGCAGCCTCTCCTTCGCCGCGGGGGCGGAGGTCGGCTCCGGCCTGCGGGCCCTGAAGAAGTCGAGCCAGCTCATGCAGCCCTCCCTCCGAACAGGCGGGACAGGAAGCCCCGCTTCTCGGGCTCCAGGAAGCGGTGGGGCACGTTCTCGCCGAGGAAGCGCGAGATCGCGTCCTTGTAGGCCTGGCCCGCGGTGGACGCCTCGTCCAGGATCACCGGGTTGCCGGTGTTCGAGGCCTTCAGCACGCTCTCGCTCTCCGGCACGACGCCGAGCAGCGGGATGGCGAGGATCTCCCGGATGTCCTCGAGCTTGAGCATCTCGCCCTTCTGCACGCGTTCCGGGTCGTAGCGGGTGACGAGCAGGTGCTCCTTCACCGGGTCGCGCTTCTCCTCGGCCCGCTTCGACTTCGACTGCAGCACGCCGAGGATGCGGTCGCTGTCGCGGACGGAGGAGACCTCCGGGTTCGTCACAACGATGGCCTGGTCCGCGAAGTAGAGCGCGAGCAGCGCGCCCTTCTCGATGCCGGCGGGGCTGTCGCAGAGGATGTAGTCGTAGTCCGCCGAGAGCTCCTCGATGATCCGTCCCACGCCTTCCCTGGTCAGGGCGTCCTTGTCGCGCGTCTGGCTGGCGGGAAGGATGGTCAGCGAATCGACGCGCTTGTCGCGAATCAGCGCTTGGTTCAGCCGCGCCTCGCCCTGGATGACGTTGACGATGTCGAACACCACGCGGCGCTCGACGCCCATGATCAGGTCGAGGTTGCGCAAGCCGACGTCGAAGTCGATGACGACCGTCTTCTTGTTGCGCTGCGCGAGGCCGGTGGCGATCGCGGCGGAGGAGGTGGTCTTGCCCACGCCTCCCTTGCCCGATGTGACAACGATGACTTCCGCCATGGGATCTCCCTCTTGGACCCGTGCGCCGCTTCAGCCCAGCGGATCGAATCGCATGTGTTCGCCGACCAGCCGCACCTGCACCGCCCGGCCGATCGGGGCGTCCCCCAACCCCTCCCGCACGGCGTAGAGGCCGGCGATCGAGACGAGCTCCGGGTCGAAGTGCGAGGCGAAGATACGCGCTTCCGAGGCCGATTCGCCCCCGGCGATCGCCCGCCCGAGCAGCCGGCCGTAGACGTGGATGTTGCCGTCGGCGATGACCTCGGCCCCGCGATTGACGGTGCCAACGACGATCAGGTCGCCGCCCTGGGCGTAGATGCGCTGGCCCGCGCGGACCGGCTGGTCCACGACCAGCGTCGGGCTGCCCAGGCCCTGTCCGGGCTGGGGCTCCCAGGCGGGGGGGGCCGCTTCGGGCGCAGGCTGGGCGGGGGCGGGCGCGGGCTCGGGCAGCGGCTGCTCCGTCTCCCGCCCGGCGGCGCTCCGCAGCGGGGGAAGCCCCGCGCCCTGCGCCGCCGCGCGCATCTCCGGCGTGCCGCCGGTGGTGCCGATGGGCACAATCTCGACCTGGCGGAGCCCGGCTGCCAGGGCCGCGAAGTTCACCTCCCCCGGCGCCACCTGCAGGTCGTCCAGGCCGATCACCACCGGCGCGAAGCGCAGGAAGCCCGGGGCTCGCCGGAACTGGTCGCCGAGGACGGGGACGATGGCCTCCGGCCGGTGATCAAGCAGCCGCAGCACCAAGAGGTTGAAATTCGCGCCGCGCAGGCGGAAGGGCTCGAGACGGGGCTGGCTTGGCGCGGCGGGCATCGAGGGACAGGATATTCCTGAGGAGCGGCGGGTTCGCCAGCACCCCTTGCGCATGCAGGGCACACGGCGTCAACGGTCTATAGCTGCCCCCCGCGCAGGGGCGAAGCCTCATCGTGGCTCGCGCCGCCTCCGCAATGGGACCTGGGCCGTGCCGCCGGCCGGCGGCACGGAACGAATCGGGGGACACCGCATGACGGACAGGCACATCGGCACCCGGGCGGAGTACCGGTGGTTCATGCCGCTCGCGACGCGGTGGATGGACAACGACGTCTACCGGCACGTGAACAACGTGACCTACTATTCCTGGTTCGACACGGCCGTCGCCCGCTTCCTGCTCGGCACCGGCGCCATCGACATGCAGGACAGCCCCGTGATCGGCGTGGTGGTCGAGACGATGTGCCGCTACCGCGCGCCCATCGCCTTCCCGGACCAGGTGACCATCGGCCTGCGCGCGGAGCGCATCGGCACCACCTCGCTGCGCTTCGGCATCGGCGTGTTCCGGGAGGAGGAGGACGCGGCCAGCGCCGAGGGCCATTTCGTGCACGTGTACGTGGACCGCGCGACCCAGCGCGTGCCGACCCCCCTGCCCGAGGCGCTACGGCGGGCGGCCGAGGCGATCCGGGCGGGCTGATCCGCGCTGGACGAGGGGCCGCCGGCAGGGAAGCATGCGGCGAACGAGCCCGGCCCAGCGCCGGCAGCCAGGAGAACACAGGTGACCCAGAGCCTCGGCAGCCTCGCCATCCTCGACGACTACCAGGGCGTCGCCCGCGGCATGGTGGACTGGGACCGCGTGCCCGGGCTGCGCCTGGAAGTGTTCCGGGACACGCTGAAGGGCGAGGCCGCGCTGGCCGAGCGGCTGGCCCCGTTCGACGCGATCCTGGCGATGCGGGAGCGCACGCCCTTCCCCGCCTCCCTGATCCGACGCCTGCCGAACCTCCGCCTGCTGGTCACGACGGGCGAGCGCAACCGGGCCATCGACCTCGCCGCCTGCCAGGAAGCCGGGATCACCGTCTGCGGCACGCCCTCGGTCGGCGCGCCGACGGTGGACATCGCGTGGGGGCTGATCATCAATCTGATGCGCGACATCCCGCGGCAGCAGCAGGCCCTGCGGGCGGGCCTGTGGCAGACAGGCCTCGGCACGGCGCTGGAGGGTCGGACGCTTGGCATCATCGGGCTCGGCAAGCTGGGCGGCCGCATGGCCCGCATCGGGCAGGCGTTCGGCATGCGGGTGCTCGCCTGGAGCCAGAACCTGACGGAGGAGGCCGCGGCGGCGGCCGGCGCCACGCGCGTGCAAAAGGAGCGGCTGCTGGAGGAGGCTGACGTGGTCACGCTCCATCTCATCCTGTCCGAGCGCTCCCGCGGCATCATCGGCGCCACCGACCTCGCCCGCATGAAGCCCACCGCCTACCTGGTGAACACCAGCCGCGGGCCGCTGGTGGACCAGCGGGCGCTCATCACGGCCCTGGAGGAAGGGCGGATCGCCGGCGCGGGCCTCGACGTTTTCGACGAGGAGCCGCTGCCGCAGGGACATCCGCTGCTCGCCGCGCCGAACACGCTGCTCACGCCGCACCTCGGCTACGTCAGCCGGCAGAACTACGAGGCCTATTTCGAGGGCGCGCTGGAGGCGATCGAGGCGTTCCTGGCCGGTGCTCCCGTCCGGGTGCTGCGCGCATGAGCGTCCTGCCCCCCTTCTGGGCCTCGGCCAGCCAGGCGGCCCGTGACGCGGCCTACGACAATGCCGGCGCGGTACCCGACTCGGCCGCGCTGATCGAGGCCCGGAACGCGGCCGCCATGGCGTGGCGCGACAGCGCCGACCGGGCACGTCTCGACCTTCGCTTCGGCAGCGAGGAGCGGGAAGCCTGGGACATCTTTCCGGGCGCGAGTCCCGCCACTCCCTGCCTCGTCTTCATCCATGGCGGCTACTGGCAGCGCAACCGGCGGCAGGACTTCGCCCACCTCGCCGCAGGCGCGAATGCCATGGGCTGGTCCGTCGCCTTCAACGGCTACACCCTCGCGCCCGACGCGTCGCTGACGCGCATCGTCTGGCAGGTCCATGCCGCGCTGGACTGGCTGGCCGCGCACGGGCCGGAGCATGGCGTCGCCGGCCCCATCCTGCTGTCGGGGTGGTCGGCGGGCGGGCACCTCGCGGCGCTCGGGCTGGAGCACCCGGCGGTGACGGCGGGGCTCGCCATCTCCGGCATCTTCGAGCTGGCGCCGATCCGCGACACGAACCTGAACGCCGCGCTGCGCCTGACCGGCGAGGAGTTGGCCGAGCTCTCGCCGATGCGCCGGCCCGTCGTGCAGAAGCCGCTCGCCATCGCGTATGGCAGCGCGGAGCTGCCGGAGCTTGCCCGCCAGAGCCGGGATTTCCATCGGCTGCGCGCGGAGGCGCATGCCCCGGGGCCACTGATCCCGGTGCCCGGTGCCGACCACTTCCGGGTGCTGGAGGCGCTGCGGGTACCCGGCGGCTCCCTGCTGCGGGCCGCGGCGGCGCTGCTGGACTAGCGCCGCCGCTTGCTCCCCGCCCCTACTGCAGCCGTCGCGAGAGCGACACCGCATAGGGCGCCGCACGCGCCTGCAGCGTGGGGTCGTCGCTCAGCTCCACGCCCGGCGGCATGTCGAGCGTCATGAAGGAGATCGGGTCGCAGGCCCCGCCCGGTCCGGTCGCCACCTCGGTGACGGAGAGCCGCCCGACCACCGTCCGCGGCCGCTCCTCGGGCCAGGCCACCGTCGGGTTCGTCAGGTCGTCGCCGGGGCCCGGGAACTGCAGCACCATGTCGAACTCGACCGGCGCCGCGGCCACGCGCCGGCGCAGGTCGTCGGCCAGGAAGTCCGCGGGCAGGCTGCGCATCTGCTCCTCCGTCAGGCGCTGCGTGCCGGCGCGCGGCTCGAACGACCAACGGGCGTGGCGGACCTCCCCATCCGCGCCGCGGAAGCGGAAGGCGTTGACGCCCCAGTAGGGCGTGGTCGCCCAGCTTGCCGGCGGGTTGTTGGCCGCAAGCCACCGTCCCTGCAGTGTGGTGGCGGGGTTGGCCGCGACGAAGGCCGCGACCGCCTGGGCATTGGGCTGGCCCGTGGCCGGGTCGGGCCGCCGGGCCAGGAGGCCGTCCACCAGCGCCTGCGGCGTCGGGGCGCCGAAGATCGGGGCCGAGATGTTGGCCATGTCCCAGATCTCGCCGGACGGCGTCTCGAACCGGATGGACAGGCCGCGGGTGCCGCGCGCCGTGTCGGCGACGCCCGGGTTGGAGCCGGCCACGCCGAAGCGGATGATGGTGGGCACGCGCTGACCGTTGAACACCGGCGCGACGGAGAGCCGCGCCCCCTCCGGCGTCGCGACGAAGTGGCCGGCCGCGCAGGTGCCCTTCGGGTGGCTCGGGCGATGGGTCCGGATGGGGCCCAGCACCGCCTCGAACGCGTCCACGATCGCCTCCGGCGATGGCGGCTCGGCTGCGCGGGCCGGGTGCAGCCAGGCCAGGGCTGCGACGACGGCGGCGGGCAAGAGGTAGTGGCAGCGTGCGCCGGGCATTGGTCTCTCCCTGCCGGGGCTGGATGGCCCCGTTCCGCCCGCAGCGTAACAGCCGGTGGCGAGGCGCTTCCAGGGCGTATGCACAACGGGGAGACCTTGATCGGCAGTTGACATTGCTTATCTGTCATTTCAGAAATTTCTGAAACGTCGAGCCTGATCGCAGGAGCCCTCCGTGAACCTTCCACCCCTCGTGCAGGCCTTCGTGCTGCATTTCGGCGAGATGGGCAGCCGCTGGGGCATCAACCGCACGGTCGGGCAGATCTACGCCCTGCTCTACGTCTCGCCGGAGCCGCTGAACGCGGAGCAGATCGTCGAGGCGCTCGGCGTCTCCCGCTCGAACGTCTCGATGGGGCTGAAGGAGCTGCAGGCCTGGAACCTGGCCGTCCCGAAGCACATCCCGGATGACCGGCGCGACCACTACACGACGCCCGGCGACGTCTGGGAGATCCTGCGCATCCTGGCGGAGGAGCGGAAGAAGCGCGAGGTGGACCCCACCCTTTCGGTGTTGCGGGAACTGCTGATGCAGGCGCCCGCCAGCGAGGCCGAACGTCACGCGCAGGCCCGCATGGGCGAGATGCACGCGCTCATCGAGCAGCTGACCGCCTGGTACGACGACGTGCGGCGGCTGGAGACGGAGCGGCTGGCGCAGCTGCTGCACCTCGGCGCCCGGGTCGTGCGGCTGCTGGAGACCACGGACAAGGTCGTGTCGCTCGGCCGCGCGAAGCGGCGGAAGGAGTAGCCCCCATGGAAGCCCTCACCCTCGCCCGCATCCAGTTCGCGGCCAACATCTCCTTCCACATCCTCTTCCCCACCGTCACCATCGCGCTCGGCTGGGTGCTGCTGTTCTTCAAGCTGCGCTTCAACGCGACGCGCGACGAGCGCTGGATGGACGCCTACCGCTTCTGGGTGAAGGTCTTCGCCCTGTCCTTCGCGCTCGGGGTCGTCTCCGGCATCACCATGAGCTTCCAGTTCGGCACGAACTGGCCAGGGTTCATGGAGCGCGTGGGCAACATCGCGGGCCCGCTGCTGGCCTACGAGATCCTGACCGCCTTCTTCCTGGAGGCCACCTTCCTCGGCATCATGCTGTTCGGCTTCCGCCGCGTACCGGGCTGGCTGCACACCCTGGCCACCTTCCTCGTCGCCTTCGGCACGACGATGAGCGCCTTCTGGATCCTGGTGCTGAACAGCTGGATGCACACGCCGGCAGGCTTCGAGATGCGGGACGGCGTGGCGCACGCGACGGACTGGTGGGCCATCGTGTTCACGCCTTCCATGCCTTACCGGCTCGCGCACATGCTGATCGCGTCGGGCCTGACCGTCGCCTTCCTGCTGGCGGGCATGTCCGCCTGGCGCTGGCTGCGCGGCGACCGCGGCCCGGGCGTCGCGGCGGCGCTGCGGACGGGCGTTGTCATGGCCGCCGTGCTGGCGCCGACGCAGCTGGTGGTGGGCGACCTGCACGGGCTGAACACGCTGGAGCACCAGCCGGCCAAGGTCGCGGCCATGGAGGGCAACTGGGAGACGCGCCCGGGCGTGCCGCTGGTGCTGTTCGCCATCCCTGACGAGGCGGCGCGGGAGAACCGCTTCGAGGTCGCGATCCCCTACGGCGCGAGCCTCATCCTGAAGCACGATCCGCAGGGCGTCGTGCCGGGCCTGAACGACTTCCGGGGAGAGCACCCCCCTGTCGCTCCCGTCTTCTACGCCTTCCGCGTGATGGTCGGCATCGGGATGCTGATGATCGGCTTCGGCCTCGCCTCGGCCTTCTTCCTGTGGCGGCGGGGCGAGCTGCCGCACCTCCTTCTGCACGGCCTGGTCGCCATGACGTTCGCGGGCTGGGTCGCGACGCTCGCGGGTTGGTATGTGACAGAGATCGGGCGCCAGCCCTGGCTGGTGACGGGCGTGCTGACCACCGCGGACGCGATCGGCCCGGTGCCGGCGGGCAGCATCGGCTTCACGCTGGCCATGTATCTCGTCGTCTATGCCGGCCTGCTGGTGGCCTACGTGGCGACGCTCTACCGACTGGCCCGCAAGGGCCGCGTCGCTGAACACGTGCCGGGCAATGCGCCCGTGCCGCAGCCGGCGTGAGGCACCGATGACACCCTTCCTCAGCCCCGAGATCCTGTCGGTCACCTTTGCCGCGCTGATGGCGGCCGCGCTGCTCGCCTACGTGGTGCTGGACGGCTACGACCTTGGCGTCGGCCTCCTGCTCCACATGACGGAGGAGGAGGCGGAGCGCGACCGCATGGTGGCCTCGATCGGCCCCTTCTGGGACGCGAACGAGACGTGGCTGGTGCTCGCCGTCGGTCTCATGCTGGTCGCCTTCCCCATGGCGCACGGCATGGTGCTGACCGCGCTGTACCTGCCCGTCGCGCTGATGCTGGTCGGCCTCGTGCTGCGCGGCGTGGCCTTCGAGTTCCGCGCGAAGGGCGCCGGCCCGCGCGACAAGCGGCTCTGGGATCTCGCCTTCGCCGGCTGCTCGGTGCTGGCCGCGGCGACCCAGGGCTGGATGCTCGGCCGCTACGTGCTCGGCTTTGCGCCAGGCTGGGGAGCCCAGGCCTTCGCGACCCTGGCTGCCGTCGGGGTCGCCTGCGCCTATGCCTTCATCGGGGCCTGCTGGCTGATCTGGCGGACGGAGGGCGCGCTCCAGCGCCGGGCCGTCGCCTGGGCGCGCGGGCTGCTCTGGGGCGTCGCGCTCGGCATCCTGGCCGTCTCGGTGGCGACCCCCCTCGCCTCGGCGCGGATCATGGAGCGGTGGTTCGAGATGCCGAACCTGCTGCTGCTGGCGCCCCTGCCGCTGGCGACATTCGGGCTGGTCTGGGGCCTGGCCGCGCTGCTGCGGCACATGCCCCTGCCCGGGGACGCGCTGCGGCGCCTGCCCTTCTGCGGCGCCGTCGGGCTCTTCTGCCTGTCCTTCGCAGGGCTCGCCTGGTCCTTCTTCCCCTACATCGTCCCCGAGCGCCTGACGATCTGGCAGGCGGCGAGCGCGCCGGAGAGCCTGACGATCATCCTGGTGGGCGCGCTGTTCGTCCTGCCGGTGATCCTGGCCTACACGGTCCTGGCCTGGCGCATCTTCGGCGGGAAGGCGATGGACCTGCGCTACGACTGACGGGCCATGCGGGGTGCCGGCCGGCGCCCTGCATGGCATAAGCGCGCCGCAACCGCGCGAAGTCACCTGCCCGCATGATCCGCCTCGACAACATCAGCAAGCAGAACGGCCAGCAGCTTCTCTTCCTGGAGGCGTCGGCGGCCCTGCAGAGGGGCGAGAAGGTCGGGCTGGTCGGCCCGAACGGGGCGGGCAAGACCACCCTGTTCCGGATGATCACCGGCCAGGATGCCCCCGACGAGGGACAGGTCATCGTCGAGCGCGGCGTCACCATCGGCTTCTTCAGCCAGGACGTCGGCGAGATGGCGGGCCGCAGCGCGGTCGCCGAGGTGATGGACGGCGCCGGCGAGGTCAGCGAGGTGGCGGCCGAGCTGCGGGAGCTGGAGGCCGCCATGGCGGACCCGGACCGAGCGGACGAGCTCGACGACATCATCCTGCGCTTCGGCGAGGTACAGGCGCGCTTCGAGGAGCTGGGCGGCTACGCGCTGGAGGGCCGGGCGCGCGAGGTCCTGGCCGGGCTCGGCTTCTCCGAGGCGATGATGGACGGCGACGTCGGCGCGCTCTCGGGCGGGTGGAAGATGCGCGTGGCGCTCGGCCGCATCCTGCTGATGCGGCCCGACGTGATGCTGCTGGACGAGCCGAGCAACCACCTGGACCTGGAAAGCCTGATCTGGCTGGAGACCTTCCTGCAGGACAATGACGGCGCGCTGCTGATGACCTCGCACGACCGCGAGTTCATGAACCGCATCGTGCGCAAGGTCATCGAGATCGACGGCGGGACGCTCACCTCCTACTCCGGCGACTACGCCTTCTACGAGCAGCAGCGCGCGCTCAACGAACGCCAGCAGCAGGCCCAGTTCGAGCGCCAGCAGGCCATGCTTGCCAAGGAGATCAACTTCATCGAGCGCTTCAAGGCGCGCGCCTCGCACGCGGCGCAGGTGCAGAGCCGCGTGAAGAAGCTGGAGAAGATCGAGCGCGTCGAGCCGCCGAAGCGGCGCCAGTCCGTCTCCTTCGACTTTCCGCCCGCGCCCCGCTCCGGCGACGACGTCGTGAGCTTCAGGGGTGTGCACAAGCGGTACGGGGAGCGCGTCATCTACGGCGGGCTCGACCTGCTGGTGCGCCGAAGGGAGCGCTGCTGCGTGATGGGCGTGAACGGTGCCGGCAAGTCCACGCTGCTGAAGCTGGCGGCCGGTGCGGCGCAGCCCGATGCGGGCGTGGTCACCCTCGGCGGCAGCGTGCGCCTCGGCTACTTCGCCCAGCACGCCATGGAGCTGCTGGATGGCGACCGGACCGTGTTCCAGTCGCTCGAGGATGCCTTCCCCCGCGCCGGCCAGGGGTCGCTCCGCGCGCTCGCCGGCTGCTTCGGCTTTTCCGGCGACGAGGTGGAGAAGCGGTGCCGCGTGCTGTCGGGCGGCGAGAAGGCGCGGCTCGTCATGGCCTTGATGCTGTACGACCCGCCGAACTTCCTCGTGCTCGACGAACCGACGAACCACCTCGACATGGGGACGAAGGAGATGCTGGTCGCGGCCCTGGCCCAGTACGAGGGCACGATGCTGTTCGTCTCGCACGACCGGCACTTCCTTGCAGCCCTGTCCAACCGGGTGCTGGAACTGACACCCGAGGGCCTGCACCAGTACGACGGCGGCTACACGGAGTACGTGGCCCGGACCGGGCAGGAGGCGCCCGGCCTGCGGAGCTGAGCGCCCGCGTTCCACCACGACGATGCGCGTCCCCGGACCTGACGAGTCTTGGAGACCCCGGACGAGGAGCGGGCAGCGAACCATCCCTTTCCGCGGCCGTGTGGACGGATTGAACCGCCCCGGGTTCGCCGGAGGCTCCAGCTCTTGAGCAAGGTGGAGCCATGAGGAAGAAGACCTCGAACCGCTTTTCGCTGGAGGTGCGGGAGCGGGCGGTGCGGATGGTGCGGGAGCACGGGAGCGACCACGCCTCGCCGTATGCGGCTGCGGTCAGGTCTGCTGCCCGCCCACACTGGCTGTAGTCGGGCCAGGGCCGCTCCCCCGGGGCACCCAGTTAGCGTCTTGCCCTTGAACCCCCGGATTCGTTCATCGGGCATAGCACGTGCCGGGCCACCCGCCCCAGCCCCGGGCCAACCTCCTTCAGAACACGGCGTGGTCCCCGCGGTCCGGTGCCGCCTCCCCACGGGCCAGCGCGCGGTAGAAGTCGCGCAGCGTCTCCCTGCCGGTGGACGGCGTGGCGGCCGCGTCGTAGCGGCCCGTGACGGGATCCAGCACCAGCATGGATTCGGTCGCGTAGTAGCGGCCAATCTGCGCGAGTTCCGCCTTCTCTGCCCATGACGGCCGGAGGCGGGCGGCGGCGCCGAGGCCCGCGACGATGGCGTCGAGCAGCGCGACGGGCACGCGGCGAAACCGGGGCGGGCGGCCGAGCGCCTCGAACAGCATCTCGCCCTGCTCCCGTGGCGTGATCGCCGGCCCTGGCCCGCCGATGGGCAGCACCCGGTTCCAGAGGCCCGGGTCCGCCAGGCAGTCGGCCAGATAGGCGGCGAGGTCCGCGTCACCGATCGGCTTGCAGGTGGTCAGCGCGCCGTCGCCGACCACCAGGAAGGGCCGGCCGCGCTGCAACCGCCCAACTTGGCCCGACAGCGACTTGAAGAAAGCGGTGGGCCGGACGATGGAGTAGGTCAAGCCCGAGGCGACCAGTTCCGCCTCGAAGGCCAGCTTGGCCTGCTGGAAGGCGAGAAGCGGCTTCTGCACGCAGATCGCCGAGAGCAGCACGAAGTGCCTGACGCCCGCTTCCCGCGCCGCGGCGAGCGCGTTGGCCTGCATCCGGTGGTCCACCGCCCAGGCGTCCCGCGGCGCCCCGGTGCGGGATGCCATGCAGGATACGACTGCGTCGAAGGCCTCGGCCCGGAAGCCGTCTCGGGCAATGGCGGCTGGGTCGGAGAAATCCACGATCCGCTCCCCGGCACCCTCCACCGGCGGCGCTTCGGGTGGGCGGGGGCGGAGCAGGCAGACCACCTCGTGCCCACGCCCAGTGAGTTCGCGCCGCGTCGCGCGGCCGATGGTTCCGGTCGCGCCCAGCAGCGCGACGCGCAGCGGCCGCCGGTCGCTCACGCCCGCACCGGTCCGGGACGGGACGGGTGGAAGGCCGGGGTCGCCGGGCAGGAGACAGAGGCATACATGGCTGAAGCCTTCTCCGCCGGGCGGCGCAGGTCAAGGAGCGCGGCGTGATGGACGTTCACCGCCCGCCGCAGGGCGGGTCCCGCACGCGGCACCATATCCGCGTTGCCCCCGTCCGCGTCCGCTGCCGCATATGCGCCTTCGCCCAAAGCTTGCCCGTCGTCGGATGCCTTGAGACGGTGGGGCGGTCTGGCTAGCGGAGGGTGTGGCCCATCTGGGCTGAAGGTTAGGCGGCTTGGCTTCGGTGCAGCAAGCGCCGTTGCTGGACGGTCCTGCGCTGGATGCGTTCGCGCTCGAGCAGGGGTACCTAACAGAACCGCCTGATCTGACCGAGGCA
>DASQNQ010000380.1:0-2660 GCA_035644895.1 Acetobacteraceae bacterium
GCCAAGGCGGCCAGCAGTTCCGGGGTGAGCAGGCTGGCCGGACGGCCATTCCGCCGTCGCTGGTCGCCCAACGCCTCGGGGCCGGACGCATTGTAGCGCGCCGCCAGCTGCTCCACCCAGCGCGGCACGAAGGCCAGCACCCCGGCCACCTCCAGCACGGTGCGCCCCTGCGCCAGCAGCCAGATCGCCTGGAGGTGCCGGGCTTCCGTCGCGTCGTGCGAGGCGCGGTAGCGCGCCTCCAGCTGCCGGAGGGACAAGTGCTCGACAATGTGCGCCACGGCCGTGCTCCCGAACCACGGCTGCCCACCCTGGCAGCTCCGATCCCGAGCCGGAACCCGCCAGGAACCGAGGCAATCACGGGGATTCCGTATGACCTTGGCCTGCGTGGCATTGCGCCGGTCCTGCCATTGCGCGACGTGGCGGCGCAGCGTGTCGTGCTGGGCGACGCGTCGGGCCAGGCACTGCCGCCCGAGCGCGCTGAACTCGATCTCGGCCATGTTGAGCCACGAGCCGTGCTTGGGCGTGTGGTGGAGTTCGACGCGCTCGGCCAAGCGCTTGGCCTCCTCGGGCGGGAACGCCTCGTAGAGGCTGGCGAGCGAGTGCGTGTTGAGCCGGTCCATGACCAGCACCACCCGCTCGGCCTCGCGGTAGCGGCCGTCGAGCAGGCCGCGCACGAAATGCGCCCAGTCGCCGCGGCGGCGGTGTTCGGTCACGGCCACATGCCGCCAGCCCGCCAGCGGCTCGCAGGCGAGGAACAGGCTGGCGACCCCGTTGCGGACGTAGACGTGGTCGTAGCGCTCGACCGCGCCGGGCCGCGCGGGCAGGGGTTCGCGCGTTTCGCCGACCAGCTGCTTGAAGGTCTCGTCGAGGCAGAGCACGGGCCGCCGCGGGTCAAACGAGCGGCAGTAGACCTCCAGCACGCCTTCCATGTGGTAGACGAACTCCGCCGAGTGCTTCGGCGGGATGCACCACATCCGCCGCAGGTGCGGCCGGAGCGCGTTCTTTTTTGAGCGTCCGGCGCCCGTTGATCCGCTTTGCGGCTCAACCGTGCGAGAGCGCGTCGGCGCGGCGCAACTCGACCATGCGGCTCGCCAGCAGGCGCAACGTCCAGCGCCCGCGCCCTTCCGGCGGCGCCGAGCAGGCCAGGGCGACGAGGTGCGCCTCCTGTTCGCCGTCGAGCCTGCGCGCGTAGACCCGCGTGCCGCCACGATACGGGCTGAGCGCGGCGGCCAGGCCTTCCTCCACGAAGCGCCGCCGAAGGCGCTCCACAGTGGCCACCCCGACCCCGACCGCTTCCGCGATCCGCTCGTCGGGCCAGCCCGGCCCACCCACCGCCGCGTCGGCCTTGAGCAGCACCTGCGCGTGCTTGAGCTTGCGCACGTCCGCCTTGCCGCGCGACAGCAGCGCCGCAAGCTCATCGCGTTCCGCCGCCGTCAGCGTCACCCGGTATCTCTTCATCGCGCGCCTTCCGATCCAAGCCCTGATGTTGGCAACCAGAACGCGCGACCCCTCAAATCAGCGGTGGCAGAGCACTAGAGCAAACCGCACATGACTCGGGACAGCCGTAGCCTGCGTGGCGGAAGAAGCCCGACGCGTCCCGGGCGGTGACGCGGTCGAGGGCGGGGCCGAGCGCCCGGTGCAGCGCCTCCGCCGTGCGCGCGCCGACGCGGCGCAGTTCGGATTTGACCTTGGCCCGGGCGGGTTCGATGGGGTTCATGTCCGGCGAGTAGGACGGCAGAAAGCGGTAGGCGAAGCCGGAGCGGTCGAGCAGGTCGCGCACGGCGGGCGTCTTGTGGGCGCCGAGGTTGTCCAGCACCAGCACCGCATCCGGCTTGGTCCGGCGCAGCTCGGGCAACGGCACCTGGTCGAGCCAGGCGTGGAACACGGCGCCGTCCGTCGCGGCTTCCACGGCCATGGCGGCCACCACGCCGCCGGTCCCGAGCGCGCCCAAACCGGTCAACCGCGTCCAGTGCCGGCACGGCACCGTGCCGACCGCCCGCTCGCCGCGCGGGCTGCGGCCCCGGAGCCGGGCCATGTTGGTCAACACGCCGCACTCGTCGAGGAACGCCAGCCGCTCAGGCGCGATCCCGCCCACTCCGGCGGCGTCCGTCCGCCACGCCGCGCGGGCGGCCGCCACATCCTCGCGCTCCTGCTCGGCCGCGCGCAGGCTCCGCGTCTTTCACGTCCAGCCGATCCGCCGCGGCGCCCGGCCCACCGTCCAGGGGTGGACGCGCCCGCCCGCCTCCGCCGCCAACCGGTCGCGGCACTCCGCGAGCGTCAGGTGATTGCCGCTCCCCGCCAGCATCCGCCGCAGCGCCGCCTCCGCCTCGCCCCGGATCGCCGGGGCCGGGCCGCCGCCCGTCCGCTTGGCCGCGCGCCGCCCTTCATCCCGCGCCGCCGCGGCCCAGCGGTACGCCGTCGAGCGCCCCACCGCGAAGCGCCGGGCCGCCGCGTCCGGGCTCTCGCCCGCCTCGATCGCCGCCAACACACGGCTCCGCAGGTCCGTCGAATACGCCCCAGCCATACACACCTCCGCCCAGACATATGGGCGGAGCCGTCCCAACCTTTCCGCGGTTTGCTCTAGGCCGCGCGGCTGCCCGCCGCCGCGGCGGCGATCGCCGCGACGCCGCCCGCGGCCGGGAGAGCGAGCAGCAACCCAG
>DASQNQ010000381.1:0-31792 GCA_035644895.1 Acetobacteraceae bacterium
CTGGCCCGCCAGGGCGCCACGGAATCCGGCCACCTGATTCCTGCCTCGTCGTGATGCGCCTCGATCAGCGCGGCCACGAGGCGGGAGACGCCGATGCCGTAGGAACCCATCTCGGGAATGACCGGCTGGCCATCGGGGCCGGCGACGGTCAGGCCCATCGGGGCCGAATACTTGGTGCCGAAGTGGAAGATATGGCCCACCTCGATGCCGCGGGCGCTGACCTGGCTTTCGGCCGGAACGCGGGCCCAGGCGGCCTCGTCGTGCTTCTCGTCGGTCGCGGCGTAGCGGCTGGTCCAGAAGTCCACGACGGGCGAGAGGTCGCCCTGGTAGTCCACGGGCCTCGACAGCACGTCGAACTCCAGCAGGTCCCTGTGCAGGAAGACCTGGCTCTCGCCCGTCTCGGCCAGGATGATGAACTCGTGGCTCAGGTCGCCGCCGATCGGTCCGGTGTCGGCGCGCATGGGCACCGCCTTCAGCCCCATCCGCGAGAACAGGTTCAGGTAGGCCACGAACATGCGGTTGTAAGCGGCTCTGGCGGAAGCCTCATCCACGTCGAAGCTGTAGGCGTCCTTCATCAGGAACTCGCGCCCGCGCATCACGCCGAAGCGCGGGCGGACCTCGTCCCGGAACTTCCATTGGATGTGGTAGAGGTTGCGCGGCAGGTCGCGGTAGGACCGCGCATAGGTCTTGAAGATGTCGGTGACCATTTCCTCGTTGGTCGGGCCGAACAGCATCTCGCGGTCGTGCCGGTCGCGGATGCGCAGCATCTCCTTGCCATAGTCCTCGTAGCGCCCGCTCTCGCGCCAGAGGTCCGCAGACTGGATCGTGGGCATCAGGATCTCCTGCGCCCCGGCTCGGTCCTGCTCCTCGCGGACGATCTGCTCGACCTTCTGCAGCACCCGCCAGCCCATCGGCAGCCAGGCATAGATGCCGGCCGAGGTCTGCCGGACGAGCCCCGCGCGCAGCATGAGGCGGTGGGAGGCGATCTGCGCCTCGGCGGGCGTTTCCTTGAGCGTGGGCAGGAAGGCGCGGGACAGGCGCAACGGAAGAGGTCCTCGGCTGGTGGCGCGGGGTGGCGAACCTAGTCTGGCCTGCGCCATGCCGCCAGCGTGCTGCAACGCAGCAAGTTTATTCTGCGCGCACCGTGCGAGTCGAAAGCTTCGTGCGGAATTGTGGCGCGAAGGTCACAAAAAAGCTTTTCAGCGCGGCTGGGGCGGGTTAAGAAAAGAAAGGGCCGCAACCCAGAAAGGGTGCGGCCCGAGTTTAGGGAGGAAACGCCAGTCACACGGCAGAGAGAGGATCAACCTCTCCCTGAACCTGAGTCTGGATCGGGAAGCCAACGCGGCACAACAAGAAACGCCGGGTCGAAATGCCGTAAATGAGGCTTCCAAACACGAACTGCATCATAAGTAGGCGGCGTCTGGGCAGACCCCGGACAGCCGCCTTATCTTTGTGCACCAAAGCTGGGCATTGGACTCGAGCGGTCGGCTCCCTCGTACGCCCAGAAGCCCTCCCGGAAGGAGATCCAGCCCGCCTCCATCACGCCATAGATGCCCAGCCAGATGACGCCTGACAGCATGGTGGTGCCCAGGATCTTCCAACCGAGCAGCGGCCGTTCCGGCGCGCCGCGCCAGCCGCCTGAATCGGGCCCACCCTCGACAACCGGCTTGGTGCCGATGGGCAGGACGCAGAACAACGCCGTCCACCAGACCAGCAGGTAGACGATCACCCCGGTAAACCAGTCCACGGCAGCCCCCTTCAGACGCGCAGCAGGTGAACCTCGACCGTCGGCCGCTTGCGCAGCCGGCGGCCGACCGCGCGCCGCAACGCGCTCCGCGCGGCTTCCCGCAGGGCACCATCCTCGCGCCGCGTCGGGCCTGGCAGGTCGTCCATCGCACGCGCCAGGTCGGCCGCGATTTCGGCCGGCTCCTCGTCATCGAACTCGAACAGGCCCGGCGCGGACACCTTCGGCGTGCCGAGGACGCGCCCGGAGCCGTCCACCGCGAGGGAGGCCACGACCACCCCGTTGAAGAGCATCTTCTTGCGCGCGGCCAGCAACTCGCCGTCCATGGGCAGCAGCCGCTCGCCATCCACGGCAAGCCTGCCGACCGGGACGCCCTCGACCACCTCCGGCTTGCCGGGGGCAAGGCGCAGCACGTCGCCATCCTGCACGATGTGCGGGGTGGCCCCGCATTCACGGGCAAGCTCGGCGTGTTCCGTCAGGTGGCGCCACTCCCCATGGACCGGCACGGAATGGCGGGGCTTCACGAGCTGGTAGAGGCGCTTGAGCTCATCCCGTGCCGGGTGGCCTGAGACATGTACCATGTGGTCCTCGGCGGTCATCACCCGCACCCCGGCCCGCGCCAGGTCGTCCTGCACCCGCAGGATCGCCCGCTCGTTCCCCGGGATCTGCCGGGATGAGAAGATGACCGTGTCTCCCTCCCCGAGCGCGATGTGCGGATGGGTGTCGGCCGCGATCTTGGCGAGTGCAGAGCGCGGCTCACCCTGGCTGCCGGTGCAGATCAGGAGGAGGTTGTCGTCCGGAATGTCGGCCGCCTCCTCCTCCGACAGGAAGGGCGGGACGTCCCGAAGATAGCCGCATTCGCGCGCCGCGGCCTCCGCGTTGCGGAGCGCCCGGCCGAACAGGGCCACCTCGCGCCCCGCCGCCTGGCCCGCCAGTGCGATGCTCTCGAAGCGAGCGACGTTCGTCGCGAAGCAGGTGACCGCGACCCGGCCCTTCAGCCCCTTCACGATCGCGGCCAGGTTGCGGCGGACCTCGGCCTCGCTGCCGGAGTGCCCCTCGACCAGGGCATTCGTGCTGTCGCAGACCATGGCCAGCACCCCCTCTTCCCCAAGGCGGGCGAAGCCGGCTTCGTCGGTCGGCAGGCCGATCAGCGGGTTCGGGTCGAGCTTCCAGTCACCCGTGTGCAGCACGGTGCCGTGGCGGGTCCGGATCGCCAGCGCCTGCGCCTCAGGCACGGAATGGGCGACGCGCAGGAATTCAAGGTCGAAGGCGCCGAGCGTCCACCGCGCACCGAGCGGCCGGGTGACCAGGTCGACCTCGTGCAGCAGGCCGGCCTCGCCCAGCTTCCGCCGCAGCACGGCGGACACGAAGGGGCTCGCATGGATGGGGCAGCGGAGCTGCGGCCAGAGGTGAACGACGGCGCCGATGTGGTCCTCATGCGCATGCGTGATGACGAGCGCCACGAGGTGGTCCCGGCGCTCGGCCAGCCAGGCCGCGTCGGGGACCATCACGTCCACCTCCGGGTGCTCGGGCCCGCTGAATCCGAGGCCGCAGTCGACGGCCAGCAGCGCGCCGTCGCAACGATAGACGTTGAGGTTCAGTCCGATCTCCCCCGTCCCGCCGAGCGGGATGAAGGCCAGGTCGCCGGTCATATGTCCAGAAATCCAGAAAGTGGTCGCGCGCGGTCACACCCGAGCATAGGCCCTTAGGTGGGGGCTGGGTTCCTCTCCGCCAACAGGCGCAGCCCTTCCAGGGTGATGTCGGCATCCGTGGTCTCGATCACCATCGTGCCCTCCGCGAACAGGGGGGCGAGGCCACCGGTCGCGACGACCTTCAGGGTGCCGCCATGCTCGGCCCGGATGCGGGCCACGATGCCCTCGATCAGGCCGACATACCCCCAGTAGATGCCGGACTGCATGGCCGCGACCGTGTTCCGGCCGATCGCCGACTGCGGCCGTCCGATGCCGATGCGGGGCAGCCGGGCGGCGGCGCGGTGCAGGGCGTCGATCGAGAGATTGATGCCGGGCGCGATCACGCCACCGAGATAGGCACCGTCCCCCTCCACCACGTCGAAGGTGGTGGCGGTACCGAAGTCGATGACGATGAGTGGGCCGCGGTAGTGGTGATGGGCTGCAAGCGAGTTAAGAAGCCGGTCCGCGCCGACCTCGTCCGGGGCATCGACGCGAATGTCGAAGCCCCAGTCAACCCCGGCCCGCGCGATGAGCGGTTCGCACGCGAACCAGTCCCGGCAGAGGCGCCGCAGGTTGTAGAGCGCCACGGGCACGACGGTGCCGATGGCGCAGCGCGTGATGTCCGTTGTCCTCAGTCCGGCATGCTGCAACAGCCCGAGCAGCCAGACCGCGTACTCGTCGCTTGTCCGCTCCGGCTCCGTCCGGATGCGCCAGTGGCCGCGCCACTCGGTCCCGTCATGAACCGCAAAGACCACATTCGTGTTGCCCGCATCCACGGCGAGAAGCATGGCCCTATCCCTGGATCTCCCCAGTCGTCATGGCATGTACCCGACTTCCGGTGGAGAGCAACAGGGCGCCATCCTCCGCAAGCCCTGCGTAGCGACCTGCGACGGGTCCGGCTGGCCGCTGGATCACGATGTGGTCGCCGAGCTCCGGCCCCCGGGCGACCCAGGCAGTGCGGATCGGGGCGAACCCTTCCAGCAACCGCGCTCGGCGCCAGCGCGCGAGGGCGATCAGCAGCGCGGCCGCCACCTCCTCCGCCGGGCGCGCAATGCCGAGCGCCGCGGTGTGCCGCCCGGGAACCTCGGGGGCCACGACCAGGTTCGCACCCATGCCGAGCACGAGCCACTCCGTCCGGCCCTCCGGCGTCGCGCTGGCCTCCGCCAGGACGCCGGCACACTTCGCCCCGCCAAGCAGCAGGTCGTTCGGCCATTTCAGCCGCAGCGCAGAGGGGTCCGGCACAAACCCGGACAGCGCTTCGGCCAGGGCAACGGCCGCCAGCAGCGCCCATTGTGGTGCCTCCCGCGCCGGACCGCCCGGCCGCAGCAGGACCGAGATGTAGAGGTTCCCCGCCGGGCTCTCCCAGACCCGGCCGTCGCGGCCGCGGCCGGCACTCTGGCGCCGGGCCATGACGGCCAGCCCCTCCGACTCCCCGGCCGCAGCGAGCCGCACCAAGAGGTCGGAGGTGCTTGGCAGCGCCTCGTGGATCCGCAGACGCCAGCCGGGAGGGAGTGCGGCTGCGGTCACCCGGCGAGGGAGGCGACCGCCACCTCGGCCGCCGAGATGACCAGGGCCGGGAAGGCGAAGAACAGCAGCGTCAGCAGACCGGTGCCCACCATCACAACCGACAGGCTTGTCGGCCGCGCATCCAGCGCGCCCACCCCCTCGTCGAAGTACATCACCTTCACGATGCGCAGGTAGTAGTAGGCCGAGACGACGGAGGTCGCGACGCCGACCACCGCGAGCGTCCAGTAACCCTGCTGCACGGCGGCAAGGAACACATAGAGCTTGCCGAAAAAGCCGGCCAGCGGCGGGATCCCGGCCATGGAGAACATGAACACGGCCATCCAGAGCGCCATGCCCGGATCCGTCCGGCCGAGGCCGGCGAGGTCGTCCACCCGCTCCAGCGCCCTGCCCTGACGCCGCATGGCGACGAGCACCGCGAAGGTGCCGATGTTCATGACGAGGTAGATCGCCATGTAAACCAGCACGCCGCGGTACCCAGCGCCGGTCGCAACCGTGAGCCCGATCAGCGCGTAGCCGACATGGCCGATGGAGGAGTAGGCCATCAGTCGCTTGATGTTGTTCTGTCCGAGCGCGGCGAAGGCGCCGAGCACCATCGAACCAACCGACGTCACCCAGATGACCTGCTGCCACTGGGGCGCGAGGTCACCGAACGGCCCGATCAGGACGCGCATCATGAGGGCGACGGCCGCAACCTTCGGCGCGGAGGCAAAGAAGGCGGTCACCGGCGTGGGCGCGCCCTCGTACACGTCGGGCGTCCACATGTGGAAGGGCACGGCGGAGATCTTGAACGCAAGGCCTGCCAGGACGAAGACCAGGCCGACGATGGCGCCCGTCGCGACCTGATCGGCCACGAGCGCATCCGCGAGTCGGTCGAAGTTCGTCGTGCCGGCGAAGCCGTAGACGAGCGAGGAGCCGTACAGCAGCAGGCCCGAGGCGAGGGCGCCGAGCACGAAGTACTTCAGCCCCGCCTCCGCGCTCCGCTCGTTGTCGCGGTCGAAGGCCGCAATGACGTAGAGCGAAAGCGAGAGCAGCTCGAGCCCCATGTAGAGGGACATGAGATCGTTGGCCGAAACCATGACCATCATGCCCAGGGTGGCGAAGAGCACGAGCACCGGGAACTCAAACCGGGCAAGCCTCTCCTTCTCGTTGAAGTCGAGGGCCAACACCAGGCCGAGCGCCGCACCGAGCAGGATCAGCAGCTTGGCGAAGCGCGAGAAACCGTCGGCCACGTACTGCCCCATGAAGGCCGTGCCCTCCGACTGGCCGAGCACGAGCACGGCCGCGACGACGAGCGCTCCGATCACCGCCATGGAGCAGGGGAAGAAGGCGTCCCGCTTCGGCATGACGCCGACCAACAGGATGATCAGGCCAGCGACCGCGAGTACGATTTCCGGCAGGGCAAGCATCCAGGTCATTGGGCCACCATCCCGGCCAGGCGCGCCGCCCCGAGCGCCGCTTCGTGCTGCGCGACGAGGTTGGCGACGCTCGCCTCGAAGAAGGAGAGGAAGGAGGAAGGATAGAGGCCCATCCATAGCGTGAGCAGGATGAGCGGCGCGAAGATCGCGTGCTCGCGCGGACTGAGGTCGAGCAACGTCTTCAGGTCGTCGCGCGTGATGCGCCCGAAGACGACGCGGCGGTAGAGGTAGAGCATGTAGGCGGCACCGAGGACCATGCCGAGGCAGGCCCCAAGCGCCACCCACGGGTTCACGCGGAAGGCCCCGACGATGACCAGCAGCTCGCCCGGAAAGCCCGCAGTGCCGGGCAGCGCGACGGACCCCATGGTAAACAGCATGAAGACCAGCGCATAGGCGGGCATGATCTTCGCGACGCCACCGTAGCGCAGGATCTCGCGGCTGTGGACGCGGTCGTAGAGCACGCCGACGCAGAGGAACAGCGCGCCGGAGACGACGCCGTGACTCAGCATGGTGAAGATCGCACCCGAGATGCCCTGATGCGTCATGGTGAAGATGCCGAGCGTCACGATGCCCATGTGGGCGACCGAGGAGTAGGCGATCAGCTTCTTCATGTCCTCCTGCGCCAGCGCCACGAGCGAGGTGTAAACGATGGCGATGACCGAGAGCGCGAAGACCAGCGGAGCGAAGTAGGCGGACGCCTCGGGCAGCATGGGCAGGCTGAAGCGCAGGAACCCATACGCGCCCATCTTCAGCAGCACGCCCGCAAGGATGACCGAGCCGGCCGTCGGTGCCTCCACATGCGCGTCGGGCAGCCAAGTGTGGACCGGCCACATCGGCACCTTGACGGCAAAGGCCGCGAACAGGGCGAGGAAGAGCCAGGTCTGCATCCCGCGCGGGAAGCTGGTCTCCATCAGTGTCGTGATGTCCGTCGTGCCGGCGTGGTACCACATGGCGATCAGCGCCAGCAGCATCAGCACGGAGCCCGCGAGGGTGTAGAGGAAGAACTTGAACGCCGCGTAGACCCGCCTCGCCCCGCCCCAGACCCCGATGATGAGGAACATCGGGATCAGCACGGCCTCGAAGAACACGAAGAACAGGACGAAGTCGAGGGCACAGAACATGCCGACCATCGCGCTTTCGAGCACGAGGAAGGCGATCATGTAGTCGCGCACGCGCTTCTGCACGCTTTCCCAGGAGGCGAGGATGCAGAGCGGCGTCAGCACCGTCGCGAGCAGGACGAAGAGGACCGAGATGCCGTCCACCCCCATGCGGTAGCCGACCCCGAATTCCGGCAGCCACTCCGCCTCCTCCATGAACTGGAACTCCGCCGTGCCCTGGTCGAAGCGGAACCAGAGGATGAGGGAGAGGGCGAGGGTGATGAGGCTCGTCCAGAGCGCCGTCCAGCGCGCGTTCCGTGCGACGACCTCGTCCTCTCCGCGGATGGAGAGGATGATGGCTGCGCCGACAAGGGGCAGGAAGGTGACGAGCGAGAGAAGCGGGAAGCCGGCGACGTTCATCGGGGTGCCCCGAACAGCAGAAGGGTGACGAAGAGCACGAGCCCGATGATCATGGCGAAGGCATAGTTCGCCACCCGCCCGGTCTGGATGCGGACCACGCCGCGCGCCGCGTCGGATGCCAGTGTCGCAGCGCCGTTCGGCACGCCGTCGATGATGCGCGCATCGCCGGTGCGCCAGAACACCTGAGCCAGCCGCCGCGCCGGCCGCACGAAGATCGCATCGTACAGCTCGTCGAAGTACCACTTGTTCAGCAGGAACAGGTAGGCGCCGCGGAACGACGTGGCGATCCGGCCCGGGAGGGACGGTACGAACATGTAGAACAGGTAGGCCACCGCAATGCCCGCGATGCCCACAACCGTGGGCGCCAACGGCACCCAGGCCGGGACGTGATGCGCGTGTTCCAGAACCTCATTGTGCGGGCCGTTGTGGATGGCCTCGTTCCAGAACGCCGCCTGCTCCTGGCCTACGAAGAGCGGGTAGAAGACGTAGCCGGCGAACACCGCGCCGACCGCCAGCACCAGCAGGGGCACCAGCATGACCCAAGGGCTCTCATGCACATGCTCCATGGTGTGCGCGTCAGCGCGTGGCGTGCCATGGAAGGCCAGGATAATGAGCCGCCAGGAGTAGAAGGCCGTCAGGAACGCCGCGAGCAGACCGGCGATGAAGGCGTACATACCGGACACGCTGTGCGCGGCATAGGCGACCTCGAGTACCATGTCCTTCGAGTAGTAGCCGGCGAAGTACGGGATGCCCGCCAGCGCCAGCGACCCGATCCAGAACACAGCGTAGGTCACCGGGATCTTCCGCCAGATCCCGCCCATCCGCCGGATGTCCTGCTCGTCCGACATGGCGTGGATGACCGATCCTGCGCCGAGGAAGAGCAGCGCCTTGAAGAAGGCGTGGGTGAAAAGGTGAAACACCGCCGCCTGGTACACGCCGACCCCGGCTGCGAAGAACATGTAGCCGAGCTGCGAGCAGGTCGAGTAGGCGATGATGCGCTTGATGTCGTTCTGGACGCAGCCGATCGTTGCTGCGAACAGCGCGGTGGACGCGCCCACGACCGTCACGATCGTCAGCGCGACCGGCGCGTACTCCATGACCGGCGACATGCGGGCGATCAGAAAGACGCCCGCGGTCACCATCGTCGCCGCGTGAATCAGCGCCGAGACGGGCGTCGGCCCCTCCATCGCATCCGGCAGCCAGGTGTGCAGGCCAAGCTGGGCCGACTTGCCGCAGGCACCCAGGAACAGCAGCACGCCGATGACTTCGAGCGAAGGCATCCCGAGGAAGGTCGCCTCCCTCGCCTGCCCGACGCCGGCGAAGATCGTCTCGAACTCGACTGACTGGAACGTCCAGAAGGTCAGCGCGAGGCCGAGCATGAAGAACAAGTCGCCCACGCGGTTCACGATGAAGGCCTTCATCGCGGCGCGGTTCGCGCTCTCGCGCTCGTACCAATAACCGATCAACAGATAGCTCGCGAGGCCGACACCCTCCCAGCCGAAGAAGAGCTGCACGAGGTTGTCCGCTGTCACCAGCATGAGCATCATGAAGGTGAACAGGCTGAGGTAGGCGAAGAAGCGCGGGATCGTCGCGTCGTGCGACATGTACCCGACCGAGTAGAGGTGGATCAGCGTCGAGATGAAGGTGACCATGGCCACCATAACGACACTCAGGGTGTCGTAGCGCAGCGCCCAGGCGACCTCGAACCCGCCCACGTCGATCCAGGTGACGATGGGCACGACACCCGGCGCGGCACCCAGCGCCACCTCTGCGAAAGCGCCGAGGCCGCAGGCCGCGGCGAGCGCCATGCACCCGACGGTCACCCACTGCGACGCCCTGTCGCCGATCCAACGCCCGAGGAACCCGGCTATGCAGGCACCCAGCAAGGGGAAGAAGACGGCACCGACATACATGGCCTCAGCCCCTCAGCGTGGACACGTCGTCCACCGCGATGCTGCCGCGGTTGCGGAAGTAGATGACCACGATGGCCAGGCCGATCGCCGCCTCGGCCGCCGCCACGGTCAGGATGAACATGACGAAGATCTGGCCCGTCAGGTCGCCGAGCTGGGAGGCGAACGCGACCAGGTTCAGGTTCACCGCCAGCAGAATCAGCTCGACCGACATCAAGATGACGATGATGTTCTTGCGGTTCAGGAAGATCCCGAACACACCGAGGACGAGCAGGATGGCGCTCACCACCAGGTAGTGGGCAAGGCTGACGGCCATCATCAGTGGTGCCCTCCGGGCGCGTGATGCTCGACCTGCCGGCGCTCCCCGGCCGGCGCCTCGACGGGTGGCCGCTCGATCCCGGTCTCGGCCAACCCGGCGCCGAGCGGCACCTTGCGCAGGTTCACGCTGCCGGCACGGGCCACCTGGCGCGAGATGTCCTGTCGCCGTGACTGCGGCTTGCCTCGCAGCGTCAGCACGATGGCGCCGATCATCGCGACCAGCAGGATCAGGCCGGAGAGCTGGAAAAGCCAGACATGGTCCGTGTAGAGCACGCGACCGAGCGCACGCGTGTTCTCCACCTCAGGCTGGATCGGGTTGAGCCGCAGCCCCTCAACGTCCGACGCGAAGCCCCAGGAGCCGAGCACGAGCAGCAGCTCCAGGAACAGAATGCCGCCAACGACGGCGCCGACCGGGGCGTAGCGCTGGAAGCCTTCCCGCAGCTGCGCGAAGTCAACGTCCAGCATCATGACCACGAAGAGGAACAGGACCGCGACCGCGCCGACATAGACGATGACCAGAATCATCGCCAGGAACTCCGCCCCCGCAAGGAGGAAGAGGGCCGCCGCGTTGAAGAAGCAGAGGATGAGGAACAGCACGCTGTGGACCGGGTTGCGGCTGGTCACCACCATGACGGCGCTGGCGATCAGGATGCCAGCAAAGAGGTAGAAGGCGGCTGCGGCGATCATCGCAGGCCTCCGGGCGGCGCGTAGGTCATCTGTGCCTTCCGTCTGTCCGGCCCATCTTCCGAGCCGGCTGTTTCGTTCTTCTCAGCGGTACGGGGCGTCGAGCTCAAGCCGCTTCGCCAGCAGCGGCTCCCACCGCGCGCCGTTATCGAGCAGCTTCTCCTTGTGGTAGATCAGCTCCTCGCGCGTCTCGGTCGTGAACTCGAGGTTCGGGCCCATGACGATGGCGTCGACCGGGCACGCCTCCTCGCACAGGCCGCAGTAGATGCACTTCGTCATGTCGATGTCGTAGCGCGTGGTGCGACGGCTGCCGTCCTCGCGCGGCTCAGCCTCGATGACGATGCAGAGCGCGGGACACACCGCCTCGCACAGCTTGCAGGCGATGCACCGCTCCTCCCCGTTCGGGTAGCGGCGCAGCGCGTGCTCGCCCTTGAAGCGGGGCGAGAGAGGCGCCTTCTCCTGCGGGTAGTTGATCGTCGCCTTGGGCCTGAAGAAGGCACGCAGCGTCAGCGCCATGCCCGAGGCGAGTTCCGCCAGCAGGAAGCTGCGCGCCGTGCGGTCGAGGAAGGCCATGTCAGTCTCTCCCGTTCACGCGCCAGGCAGCCAGCCCGTCAGCTTCAGGACCGCGGCGGTCAGCACGAGCCAGACGAGGCTGAAGGGAAGGAACACTTTCCAGCCGAGGCGCATCAGCTGGTCGTAGCGGTAGCGCGGGAAGGTCGCGCGCACCCAGACGAAGACGAACATGCAGAAGCAGATCTTCAGCACGAACCAGATCGGCCCGGGGATCCAGGTGAAGGGCGCGATGTCGAAGGGCGCCAGCCAGCCGCCGAGGAAGAGGATGGTGATCAGCGCGCCCATCAGGATCATGTTCGCGTACTCGCCCAGGAAGAACAGGGCGAAGGACATCGAGCTGTACTCGACGAAGAAGCCGGCCACCAGCTCCGACTCGCCCTCTGGAAGGTCGAAGGGGGCGCGGTTCGTCTCGGCCAGCGCCGAGATGAACATGATGATGAACATCGGGAAAAGCGGGATGACGAACCACATCGTCTCCTGCGCCCGGACGATCTGCGTGAGGTTCAGCGAGCCGACGCAGAGCAGGACGGTGACGATGACGAAGCCCATCGAGACCTCGTAGCTCACCATCTGCGCGGCGGAGCGCAGCGCGCCGAGGAAGGCGTACTTCGAGTTCGACGCCCAGCCCGCGATGATGATGCCGTAGACGCCAAGAGACGAGATCGCGAACAGGTAGAGGATCCCGACGTTGATGTCGGCGATCGCCCATCCGTCATTCACTGGAATCACGGCCCAGGCCAGGATTGCCAGCATGAAGGTGATCATCGGCGCCATGATGAAGAGGGCGCGCGCTGCCCCGGCGGGGACGATCGTCTCCTTCATCAGCATCTTGATCGCGTCGGCAAATGGCTGGAGCAGCCCGAAGGGGCCGACGACGTTCGGACCCTTGCGCAGCTGCATCGCGCCCAGGATCTTGCGCTCGGCCCAGGTCAGGTAGGCAACGCCGATGAGCAGCGGCACGATGAGCGCCATGGCCTGTGCCACCGTCAGCGCCGCCGTGGCGAGCGGCGTGGCGAGGAAAGCGTCCATCGCGGCCTACTCCGCTGCCATGGCCGGGGCCGGCCCGTAGATCTGCGCGCACTCCGCCATCACCTCGGATGCGCGGGCGATGGAGTCGGCCAAGTGGTAGGACCGGATCGGCAGGTCGAACGGCATATCGATCATCGCGCCCGGATCGCCCGCGGGACCCGTGGGGTCGTCGCAGCCGCGCGGCGCGAATGGCTCCGCGAAGCCAGGCACGGCGGCCAGCATCGCGCCACGGAGTTCCGGCAGGTCGTCATAGGGCAGGCGCACGCCCAGGACCTCGCCCGCCGCGCGGACGATGCGCCAGTCCTCCCGTGCCTCGCCCGGCGCGTGCACTGCGAGGCGGCCGCGCTGGACGCGGCCCTCGGTGCTCACGTAGGTGCCCTCCTTCTCGGTGTAGGCAGCGCCCGGCAGGATCACGTCCGCCGCACGCGCGCCGCGGTCGCCGTGATGGCCCTGGTAGACGACGAAGGTGCCCGGCGGGATCGCCACAGGGTCGAAGCCGTCAGCGCCGAGCAGCCACATCGCCTCGACCCCGCCGGAGAGCATGGCGCCGAGGTCCTGCCCACCCGCACCCGGCAGGAATCCGATGTCGAGCGCGCCGACCTGCCCGCCGAACTGGTGCAGCATGTTGAAGCCGTGCCAGTCCGGGCGCAGCGCATTCGCCGCTGCCGCGACCTGCCACGCCGCGGCCAGCACGGCCGCACCGTCCCGGCGGGCGATGGCGCCTCGGCCGAGCAGGATCATCGGCCGCTGCGCGCCGCGAAGCACCTCCATGAAGGGGTGCGAGCCGTTGAGCAGCGCGTGCACCGCCGCCGGCCCGTCACCCAGGTGGTCGACCCGGTACGTCAGGTCCACGCCCGCCGACCCGACATAACCGACGCGGAACCCGCCGGCGACGTAGCGCTTGCGGATGCGCGCATTGATGACCGGCGCCTCCTTCCGCGGGTCGCTGCCGATGATGAGCAGCGCGTCCGCCTGATCGATGCCGGCGATCGTGGTGTTGAACAGGTAGTGGTCGCGCCGTGTGGCGGAGATGGCCGCGCCATCCTGCCGGCAGTCCAGGTTCACGCTGCCGAGCGCCGCCATGAGCTGTTTGAGGGCGAACGCGCTCTCCACCTCGACCAGATCGCCCGCCACGGCACCGATGCGCTCTCCCGGAACGCCCTTCAGCCGCGCGGCAATGGCGCGGAACGCCTCCGGCCAGCTCGCCTGCCGGAGCTTCCCGTCCACTTTCACCCAGGGGCGGTCCAGCCGCTTCCGCTTCAGGCCGTCGAAGGAGAAGCGGCCGCGATCAGCCATCCACTCCTCGTTCACGTCGTCATTGATGCGGGGCAGGACGCGCAGCACCTCCGGCCCGCGGGCGTCCACGCGGATGTTGGTGCCGGTCGCGTCCTGGACGTCAATGCTCTCGGTCTTCCGCAGCTCCCAGGGCCGCGTGACGTAGGCGTAGGGCCTGCTCGTCAGCGCGCCCACGGGGCACAGGTCGATCATGTTGCCGGACAGCTCGGTGGTCAGCGCCTTCTCGACATAGGTGCCGATCTCCATCGTCTCGCCGCGGCCCGTCGCGCCGAGCTCCGGCACGCCGGCCACCTCGGACGCGAAGCGGACACACCGGGTGCAATGGATGCAGCGGTTCATGATCGTCTTGATCAGCGGGCCGACGTACTTGTCCTTCACCACCCGCTTCGGCTCGGCGTAGCGGCCGTGGTCCATGCCGTAGGCGACCGCCTGGTCCTGCAGGTCGCATTCGCCGCCCTGGTCGCAGATCGGGCAGTCCAGCGGGTGGTTGAGCAGCAGGAATTCCATAACGCCGCGCCGCGCGTTGCGCACCACCGGGCTGTCGGTCTTCACCACCATGCCGTCTGCGACCGGATAGGCGCAGGAGGCGACGGGCTTCGGCGCCTTCTCCACCTCAACCAGGCACATGCGGCAGTTGCCGGCGATCGAAAGGCGTTCGTGATAGCAGTAGCGCGGGATCTCCTTCCCCGCGGCCTCGCAGGCCTGGAGCACCGTCGCGCCGTTCGGGACGTCGACCTCGACGCCGTCTACCGTGACCTTCGCCATCTCTCCTACTCCGCGGCCAGGGGCACAGGGCGATGCCCCGCGCCGTGCCTGCGCTTGTACTCGGCGATCCGCTCCTCCATCACGGGGCGGAAGTGCCGGATGAGCCCCTGGACGGGCCAGACGCCGCCATCGGCCAGGGCGCAGATCGTATGCCCCTCGATGCGGCGCGTGACCTCCTCGAGCAGGTCGATCTCCTCGATCTCCGCCCGGCCCTCGACCATGCGCTCCATCATGCGGCTGACCCAGCCCATGCCCTCGCGGCACGGCGTGCACTGGCCGCAGCTCTCGTGCTTGTAGAACTTCGACAGCCGCGCGATCGCCTTCACGATGTCGGTGGACTTGTCCATGACGATCACGCCCGCGGTGCCGAGGCCCGTCTTGTGGTCCCGCAGCGCGTCGAAGTCCATCAGCACGTCGTCGCAGACATGCTTCGGGATGAGCGGCGTCGAGGACCCGCCCGGGATGACGCAAAGGAGGTTGTCCCAGCCCCCGCGCACGCCGCCCGCATGACGCTCGATGAGTTCGCGCAGCGGGATCGACATCTCCTCCTCCACGTTGCACGGCTTGTTCACGTGGCCCTGCAGGCAGAAGATCTTGGTGCCGCTGTTCTTCGGCCGGCCGAAGCCCGCGAACCACGCCGCGCCGCGCCGCAGGATGGTCGGCACCACCGCGATGGTCTCGACGTTGTTCACCGTCGTCGGGCAGCCATAGAGCCCGACCGCTGCCGGGAAGGGCGGCTTCAGCCGCGGCATGCCCTTCTTGCCCTCGAGCGACTCAATGAGGGCCGTCTCCTCGCCGCAGATATAGGCCCCTGCCCCGCGATGGACGTAGAGGTCGAAGTCCCAGCCGGACCCGGCCGCGTTCGCGCCGAGCAGCCCGGCCGCGTAGGCCTCCTCGATCGCGGCCTCCAGCACGCGGCTCTCGTTGTAGTACTCGCCGCGGATGTAGATGTAGCCAGCATGCGCGCCCATCGCGAACGCGGCGATCAGGCAGCCCTCGATCAAGGTGTGCGGGTCATGCCGGATGATGTCGCGGTCCTTGCAGGTGCCCGGTTCGGACTCGTCGGCGTTCACGACCAGGTAGTGCGGCCGCTCGCTCGCCTGCTTCGGCATGAAGGACCACTTCATGCCGGTCGGGAAGCCCGCGCCGCCGCGGCCGCGCAGGCCGGAGGCCTTCATCTCCTCGATGATCCAGTCGCGGCCCTTGCCCAGGATGCCGGCCGTGCCGTCCCAGTTGCCGCGGCGCTGCGCGGCCGGCAGGCGCCAGTCCTGCACGCCGTACAGGTTGGTGAAGATGCGGTCCTTGTCGCTCAGCGCCATGGCGTCACTCTCCCGGCACGTCCAGCAGCACCTGCGGCCCACCCTCCGGCGCGCTGGTCTGGCGCCCGATGGTGGAGCCGGGCTGCGGGCGTTCGCCCCGCTTCAGCATCTCGATGAGCGCGACGGTGCGCTCGTAGTCGAGGTCCTCGTAGTAGTCGTCGTCCACCTGCAGCACCGGCGCGTTCACGCAGGCGCCGAGGCACTCGACCTCCGTCAGCGTGAACAGACCATCCGCGCTGGTGTCGCCGTAGCCCTTGAGCCCTCCGGCGTCGCGGCAGGCGCGGAACACTTCCTCGCTCCCGCGCAGCATGCAGGGCGTCGTGCCGCAGAGCTGCAGGTGGAAGTGGCCGATCTGCCGCGTGTTGAACATGTAGTAGAAGGTCGCGACCTCGTAGACGCGGATCGGCGGCATGCCCAGCCGGTCCGCCACCGCGTCCATCACCACCTTCGGCAGCCAGGCGGAACCCGTCTGCCGCCCCATCTGCCGCTGTGCCACGTAGAGCACCGGGATGACCGCACTGGCCTGCTTGCCCTGCGGGTAGCGTGCGACGATGCGCGCGATCTGCGCCTCGCTGTCCGCGTCGAACGCGAAGTGCTCGATCTGCCCGTGGGGGTCCACGACGTCCTGCGCATGCGTCGCGCCGAAGCCGCCGCCGAGCGACTGCTTGCCGTCGTCGCGGATGTCCTCGCTCACCGGTCGATCTCCCCGAAGACGATGTCGAGGCTGCCGATGATCGCCACCGCGTCAGCCAGCATGTGCCCCTTCGACAGAACCTCCATCGCCTGCAGGTGGGCGAAGCCGGGGGCGCGGATCTTCACCCGGTGCGGCCGGTTCGTGCCGTTCGCAACCATGTACACGGCGAACTCGCCCTTGGGCGCCTCGGTCGCCGTGTAGGTCGCGCCGGCCGGCACATGGTAGCCCTCGGTGAACAGCTTGAAGTGGTGGATCAGGCTCTCCATCGAGCGCTTCATGTCGGCGCGCGAGGGCGGCACGATCTTGTTGTCCCGGATCTTCACCGGGCCGGGGCGCATCGCGGCCAGGCACTGCTCGATCATGCGCTGGCTCTGCCGCATCTCCTGCATGCGGACAAGGTAGCGGTCGTAGCAGTCGCCGTGCCGCCCGACGGGGATGTCGAAGTCGAGCCGGTCGTACATCTCATAGGGCTGCGCCTTGCGCAGGTCCCAGGCGCAGCCGGAGGCGCGCAGGCAAGGCCCGGCGAAGCCCCACTCCATCGCCTGCTCGGCCGTCATCACCCCGATGTCGACCGTGCGCTGCTTGAAGATCCGGTTCTCCGTCAGCAGCCCTTCCAACTCGTCGAGGAACTTCGGGAAGCGACGGTTCCACGCGCCGATCCGGTCCTCGACCTCCTTAGGAATGTCGCGGGACACGCCGCCGGCACGGAAGTAGTTCGCATGCAGGTGCGAGCCGCCCGCCGCGTCGTAGAACTCCATCAGCGCTTCGCGCTGCTCGAAGCCCCAGAGGGACGGCGTGATGGCGCCGACGTCGAGCGCATACGTCGTGATGTTCAGCAGGTGGTTGGCGATCCGCGTCAGCTCCGCATACAGGGTGCGGATCCAGCGCGCGCGCTCCGGGATGTCGTTCTCGATGCCGAGCAGCCGCTCGACCGCCAACACCCAGGTGTGCTCCATGCACATGGGCGAGACGTAGTCCAGGCGGTCCATGTAGGGCTGCGCCTGGAGGTACGACTTGTACTCCATGAACTTCTCGGTCCCGCGGTGCAGGAGGCCGATGTGCGGGTCGGCGCGCTCCACGACCTCGCCCTTCATCTCGAGGATGAGGCGGAGCACGCCATGCGCCGCCGGGTGCTGTGGGCCGAAGTTGATCGTGTGGCTGTCCACCTCCACGCGACGCGTCTGCGCGCTGTCGCCCGTGGTGGAGGTGAAGGCGGCGGGATCGGCGGCGGCCGCCAGCGGCCCCGCCTCGCTCGCCATGTTGCTGCTGCCGCTCATCGCGGGCCTCCGGAGGTATCGGGGATCTGGCCGCGCTCCTGGCGGGTCAGATGCACCTTCTCGTCGCCAGGCAGGGACGTCATGCCCTCCCACGGGGAGAGGAAGTCGAAGTCGCGGAACTCATGCGTCAACGAGACGGGCTCATAGACCACCTGCTTCCGCGTCTCGTCGTAGCGGACCTCGACATGGCCGGTCAGCGGGAAGTCCTTCCGCAGCGGATGGCCCTGGAAGCCGTAATCGGTCAGCAGGCGGCGGTGGTCGACGAGCCCGTCGAAAAGGATGCCGTACATGTCCCAGGCCTCCCGCTCGTACCACGGGGCGCAGGGCCAGATGGCAGAGAGGCTCGGCACAGGCGTCTGCTCGTCCGTCGAGATGATCACCCGAACGCGCCGGTTCTGGGACAGGCTGAGCAGGTTGTACACCACCTCGAAGCGCTCCGGCCGGTCCGGCCAGTCCACCCCGCACAGGTCCACCATCTGCTCGAAGGCAAAGCGCGGATCGGTCTTGAGGAGCGTCATCAGATTGCGGATCTGCTCGCGCCGCGCACGCAGCACCAGTTCCTGCCCGCGCTCGATCACCACCTCCTCCACCGCGCCCGGCGCGGCCCCGGCGATGGCGGCGCCGAGTTCCCGCAGCATGTTCGCATCAACCACGGAGGATCGTCCCCGTCCGGCGGATCTTCTTCTGCAACTGCATGATCCCGTACACCAGCGCCTCGGCCGTCGGCGGGCAGCCTGGGACGTAGACGTCCACCGGCACGATCCGGTCGCAGCCGCGCACCACGCTGTAGGAGTAGTGGTAGTAGCCACCACCATTGGCGCAGGAGCCCATGGAGATGACCCAGCGCGGCTCGCTCATCTGGTCGTAGACCTTGCGGAGAGCGGGCGCCATCTTGTTGGTCAGCGTGCCGGCCACGATCATCACGTCGGACTGCCGCGGCGAACCGCGCGGGATGATGCCGAACCGGTCGAGGTCGTACCGCGCCATGTAGGCGTGGATCATGGGCACGGCGCAGCAGGCCAGGCCGAAGGTCATCGGCCAGAGGCTTCCCGTGCGCGCCCAGTTCACCACCTTGTCGAGGTTCGCGATGACGAACCCCTTCTCCTCCATCTCGCCCGTGATCCCCTTCACCACCGCGTCCTGCGCGGGGCCGGGCGGCAGGTGGTCGCGGTTCCAGGCGATCGTGTCCACGGCACCGTAGGGCTGCCCCCCCGGTTGCATGGCCTTGATGTTGCCGTCAGTGCCGCTCATGCGCGGATTACTCCCAATCCAGGGCGCCCTTGCGCCACTCGTAGACGAAGCCCACCGTCAGCACGCCCAGGAACCCCATCATGGAGAGGAACCCGAACCAGCCGATCTCGGAGAGGCTGATCGCCCAGGGGAACAGGAAGGCGACCTCAAGGTCGAAGATGATGAAAAGGATGGCGACGAGGTAGAAACGCACGTCGAAACGCCGGCGCGTGTCGTCGAACGGCTCGAATCCGCACTCGTAGGCGGACAGCTTCTCGGCGTAAGGTTTCTGCCGGGCGGCCAGCAGCGCGCCGCCCACCATGGCGCACGCGATCATGGCGGCGATGCCCAGGAAGACCAGGATGGGGAAGTATTCGGCCAGCAGGGGCTCGGTCATCGCTCTTGGTCCAATCGCCTCGGCGCCTGGAATGGTGGTCGCCCTCACGCGCTGCCGTAGCCGGGGCCGGCGACGCATCGGCCCATCCCGCAGCGCAGCGCGGCCGGACATTAGCCGCGCGCTGCGCGCCCCGCCATAGGTCCATCGTGCTTTCTGCGCATGTCAGATGGGAAGGAAGTCCCGGAACGAAAAGCCGCCCTTTGGGGGCGGCTTCGACACATGCGCAGATTTCTCTGATCCGTCGCGTGGCGCGAGTGACGGGGCTCGAACCCGCGACCTCCGGCGTGACAGGCCGGCGCTCTAACCAACTGAGCTACACCCGCCCGCGACAGGAACCGGGGGATACGGCCCCCTGCCCCACCTGTCAAGCAGGGCCGCCGCATCTTTGCGGCCCTGGCAAGCGAATGGGCACTGACGGGATCGAACCGCCGACCACCTGTGTGTAAGACAGGCGCTCTACCTCTGAGCTAAGTGCCCCAACCGCGCCGAACCGTCTGGTCCGGCGCGACTCCTCAATGCCGGTGGACCGGCGCTCCGTCGGGCGCCGCCGCAGCCGCCGCCACCGGCGCCTCCGCCGGCTCCTCCCAGGCGATCGCCTCGGGCGCGCGGACCAGCGCCTTGCTGATCACCTCGTCCACATGGCTGACCGGCAGGATGGTGAGCGCCTTCTTCACGCTCTCCGGTATCTCCGCCAGGTCCTTCTCGTTCTCCTTCGGGATGAACACGGTGGTGACGCCCGCCCGCAGCGCCGCCAGCAGCTTCTCCTTCAGGCCGCCGATCGGCAGCACCCGGCCCCGCAGCGTGATCTCGCCCGTCATCGCCACGTCCTTGCGGACCGGAATGCCAGTGAGGACCGACACCATCGAGGTCGCCATGGCGATGCCGGCCGAAGGACCATCCTTCGGCGTCGCACCTTCCGGCACGTGGACGTGGATGTCCCGCTTCTCGAACAGGGTCGGCTTCACGCCGAACTGGGTGGCCTTCGACCGCACATAGGACATGGCGGCCGACACGCTTTCCTGCATGACGTCGCCGAGCTTGCCGGTGTTCTTCACGTTGCCCTTGCCGGGCAGCATGACGCTCTCGATCGTCAGGATCTCGCCGCCGACCTCGGTCCAGGCGAGGCCGGTGACCACGCCCACCATGTCCTCCGCCTCCGCCTCGCCGTACCGGAACTTCCGCACGCCGGCGAACTTGTCGAGGTTCTTGACGGTGACCTGGACCTTCTTCGCCTTCTTCGAGACGATCTCCTTCACCGCCTTGCGGGCGATGCCGGCCAGTTCACGCTCCAGGTTCCGCACCCCCGCTTCGCGCGTGTGGTAGCGCACCATGTCGCGGATCGCGTCATCCGAGATCGTCCACTCGCCGGCCTTGAGGCCGTTCGCCTCCAGCACCTTCGGGATCAGGTGGCGCTTCGCGATCTCGACCTTCTCATCCTCCGTGTAGCCAGGGATGCGGATGATCTCCATGCGGTCCAGCAGCGGCTGGGGCATGCGGAGCGAGTTCGCAGTCGTCACGAACATCACGTCCGAAAGGTCGTAGTCCACTTCAAGGTAGTGGTCGTTGAAGGTGGAGTTCTGCTCGGGGTCCAGCACCTCGAGCAGGGCAGAGGACGGGTCGCCGCGCCAGTCCGCGCCGAGCTTGTCGATCTCGTCGAGCAGGAAGAGCGGGTTCGACATCTTCGCCTTCTTCATGCCCTGGATCACCTTCCCGGGCATGGAGCCGATGTAGGTCCGCCGATGGCCGCGCACCTCGGCCTCGTCCCGCACGCCGCCGAGCGACATGCGCACGAAGCTCCGGCCCGTCGCCTTCGCGATGGACTTGCCGAGCGAGGTCTTGCCGACGCCAGGCGGGCCCACAAGGCAGAGGATCGGGCCGCGGATCTTCGGGCTGCGGCTCTGGACCGCCAGGTACTCGATGATCCGCTCCTTGACCTTCTCCAGGCCGTAGTGATCGGCGTCGAGCACCCGCTCCGCCTCGACGATGTCGTTGCGGATCTTCGACTTCTTCTTCCAGGGGATCGAGAGGATCCAGTCGAGGTAGTTGCGCACCACCGTCGCCTCGGCCGACATCGGGCTCATGGTCCGGAGCTTCTTCAGCTCCGCCATCGCCTTGTCGCGCGCCTCCTTCGACAGCTTGGTGGCCTTGATCTTCGCCTCGATCTCGGCGGCTTCGTCCTTGCCGTCCTCGCCCTCGCCCAGCTCCTTCTGGATCGCCTTCAGCTGCTCGTTCAGGTAGTACTCGCGCTGCGTCTTCTCCATCTGCCGCTTCACACGGTTCCGGATGCGCTTCTCCACCTGCAGGACGCCGATCTCCGATTCCATGTGCGCGAAGACGCGCTCAAGCCGGGCGGACACCCCCTCGATCTCCAGCAGCTCCTGCTTCTCGGCAATCTTGAGATTGAGAGCGGATGCCACGGTGTCGGCCAGCTTCGCCGGATCATCGATCTGGTTGATCGAGTCCAGCACCTCCGGCGCCATCTTCTTGTTCAGCTTTATGTACTGCTCGAACTGCGACACGACGGTGCGCGCCAGCGCCTCCACCTCGCGCGGTTCGACCGCATCCTCCGCGAGCACCTCGGCGAAGGCGTCGAAGTAGGGATCGGTGTTCTTGAAGGCCGCGATGCGGGCACGCTTGCCGCCCTCGACCAGCACCTTCACCGTTCCGTCCGGCAGCTTCAGCAGCTGCAACACCGTCGAGACCGTGCCGACCTGGTAGAGATCGCCGACGCCCGGGTCGTCCTGTGCGGCGTTCTTCTGCGCGACGAGCAGGATCTGCTTGTCGTCGCGCATGACCGCCTCAAGCGCCCGCACCGACTTCTCTCGGCCGACGAAGAGGGGAACGATCATGTGCGGGAACACGACGATATCCCGCAGCGGCAGGACCGGAAGCAGGTCGCCGCGCACGGGTTCGGAAGTCTTATCGGCCATGGTGGACCTCGTCTGGGACAGTCGGCGCCGGGACCGCCCGAAAGGCACGGCCCCGGTGCCACCGGGTTGTCACGGAGATGGGGCCCCCTTGCCGGCCCCACAAGTCACGCGGGGCAGGCAAGACCCTGGCGCGCGTCTTCAGGCAGAGGACTGCTCGGCCGGGCGCTCCCCGTAGATGAACAGCGGCGTGGCGCGGCCTTCGGCCACCTCCCGGTTCACGACCACCTCCTCGACATCCTCCAGGCCCGGAAGGTCGAACATGGTGGCGAGCAGGATGCTCTCCATGATGGAGCGCAGGCCGCGGGCGCCCGTCTTGCGCTGGATGGCGCGCGTGGCGACGGAGCGCAGCGCGTCCTCGGTGAAGGTGAGCTTCGCACCCTCCATCTCGAAGAGCCGCTGGTACTGCTTGACCAGCGCGTTCTTCGGCTTGGTCAGGATCTCGATCAGCGCCTTCTCATCCAGGTCCTCGAGCGTCGCAACCACCGGGAGACGGCCGATGAACTCCGGGATCAGGCCGAACTTCAACAGGTCCTCGGGCTCCACCTCGCGCAGGATGGCGCCCATCCGCCGCTCATCCGGCCCGCGGACCTCAGCACCGAAGCCGATGCCCGAGCCCTTGCCCCGCGAGGCGATGATCCGCTCGAGGCCCGCGAAGGCACCGCCGCAGATGAAGAGGATGTTGGTCGTGTCCACCTGCAGGAACTCCTGCTGGGGATGCTTCCGTCCGCCCTGCGGCGGGACGGAGGCGACCGTACCCTCCATGATCTTCAGCAGCGCCTGCTGCACGCCCTCACCGGACACGTCGCGCGTGATGGACGGGTTGTCCGACTTGCGGCTGATCTTGTCGACCTCGTCGATGTAGACGATGCCGCGCTGCGCCCGCTCGACGTTGTAGTCGGCAGACTGCAGCAGCTTGAGGATGATGTTCTCCACATCCTCGCCGACATAGCCCGCCTCGGTCAGCGTCGTCGCATCCGCCATGGTGAAGGGCACGTCGAGAATGCGGGCCAGCGTCTGCGCGAGCAGCGTCTTGCCCGAGCCCGTCGGCCCGACCAGCATGATGTTGGACTTCGCGATCTCGACATCGCCGGTCTTCCCGGCATGCGCGAGGCGCTTGTAGTGGTTGTGGACCGCGACCGAGAGGACCTTCTTCGCGTGGTCCTGGCCGACGACGTAGTCGTCGAGCACCTTGCAGATCTCGCGCGGCGTCGGCACGCCGTCGCGGGACTTCACGAGGTGCGTCTTGTGCTCCTCGCGGATGATGTCCATGCACAGCTCGACGCACTCGTCGCAAATGAACACGGTCGGTCCGGCGATGAGCTTCCGGACCTCGTGCTGCGACTTGCCGCAAAACGAGCAGTACAGGGTGTTCTTCGAGTCGCCGGACTTGCTCATGCCAACTCCGAATAGATGCCGCCGGCCCGCCCGCGGGACCCCCGGCGGGGGCAGCAGGCGGGGACGGCCGCCTCCCTTTGACCGGGAAACGTCACTCCGACTTTAACCCCCCTGTCAAATGGGGGGAAGCGGAACCGGACCCCGGCCCGGCCCCGCAACGGGGTCCCCGGGGGCCCCGCTTTCCGTGTCAGCTCTTGGCGGCCTCGGCCGAGGGGGGCAGCGGCCGCTGCTCGACCACCTGGTCCACCAGCCCGAAGTCGCGGGCCTCGTCGGCCGACATGTAGGTGTCGCGCTCCAGCTTCTGCTGGATCGCCTCGATCGGCTGGCCCGTGTGCTTGACGTAGATCTCGTTCAGCCGCTGCCGGGTCTTCAGGATCTCGCGCGCCTGGATCTCGATGTCCGTCGCCTGGCCCTGGGCGCCGCCGGAGGGCTGGTGGACCATGATGCGGCTGTTCGGAAGGGCGAAGCGCTTGCCCGCCTGGCCGGCGCAGAGCAGCAAGGAACCCATCGAGGCCGCCATACCCATGCATACCGTGCTCACGGGGGAGCGGATGTACTGCATGGTGTCGTAGATCGCGAGGCCGGCCGAGACCACGCCGCCCGGGCTGTTGATGTAGAAGGCGATGTCCTTGTTCGGGTTCTCGCTCTCCAGGAACAGGAGCTGCGCGCAGAGGAGCGTAGAAACCCCATCGTAAACCGGCCCCGTGAGGAAGACGATGCGCTCCTTCAGCAGGCGCGAATAGATGTCGAAGGCGCGCTCCCCGCGTGCCGTCTGCTCGATGACCATGGGGACGAGGGAGTTGTTGTAGACCTCGACCGGATCACGATCCCGCATTGCCTGTCTGTCCTTTCCGCCAGCCGCGCCATGTGGGCGACGGGTGGCCCTGGCCGCCCGGGACTCCCCGCGCGGCGTCGCCGTGTCGGGCTAATGTGGTTCAAAGCCGGCGCAACGCAAACCCCCCGAACCCGCCGGTCCGGGGGGTTGCCTGTTTGTCACGCTACCCGCTTGCCCGGAGGACGGCCCGTTCAGGCCGTGGCGGCGGCCTGCAGCTCGGTCGGCGCGACCTCGCGGTCGGCCACCCTGGCCAGCTCCAGCACGAAGTCCACCACCTTCTCCTCGAAGATCGGGGCGCGGAGGCTCTCGCCGGCCTGCGGGTTCTTGCGGAAGAACTCCACCACCTGCTTCTCCTGGCCCGGATAGCGGGCGGCCTCGCGCCGCAGGGCCTGGGACATCTCGTCCGGCGTGACCTGGATGTTGTTGGTGCGCCCGATCTCGGACAGCAGCAGGCCGAGGCGGATCCGCCGCTCCGCGATGGAGCGGTACTCGGCCTTGAGCGCCTCCTCGTCCTTGCCCTTGTCGTCCTCGTCCAGCCGGCCGGCCTTCATGTCGGCCTCGACCCGCTGCCAGATCTGGGTGAACTCGCCCTCCACCATGCCCTCCGGCACGGTGAAGGAGGCCTGCTCGGCCAGCTTGTCGAGCAGCGTGCGCTTCAGGCGCATGCGGGTCAGCCCGTCATACTCCCCCTGCAGCCGCTCCGCGACCTGGCCGCGGAGCTGCTCCACGCTCTCCATGCCGAGCTTCTTGGCGAACTCCTCGTCCACCGCCGGCACGACCTTGCGCTTCAAGCCCTTGGCCTGCACCGCGAAGACGGCCGCCTTGCCCGCCAGGTCCGCCGAGCCGTACTCGGCCGGGAAGGTCACGTCGAGGTCGCGGCTCTCGCCCGGGGAAAGGCCGACGAGCTGCTCGGTGAAACCGGGGATGAAGCCCTCGCCCGCCACCTCGATCGGCATCTCCTTCGCCGTGCCGCCCGGGAAGGGCTCGGCGAGCGAGCCGTCCTCGTTCTTCACACGTCCCTCGAAGTCGCAGACCAGCACGTCGCCGGCCTGGGCGGGCCGCGTCTCGGCCACGTCCTCCAGGTTCGCGAGGCGGTCAGCCATCGTCTTCAGGAAGGCGTCGATCTCGGCGTCGCCCGGCTTCGCCTTCAGCCGCTCCAGCTCCATGCCGGAGAAGTCGGGCATCGGGATCTCCGGCAGCAGCTCGAGTGCCACCTTGAATTCCAGGTCGCCGCCGTCGTTGTAGTTCACCACCTCGATCTGCGGCTGCATCGCCGGCCGCAGGCCGCGGTCGGAGAGGACCTGCCGGGTGGTCTCCTCGACCGACTGCTCCAGCACCTCGCTCGACACGGCGGCGCCGTAGCGCGCCTTCACCACAGCCGCCGGGACCTTGCCGGGGCGGAACCCGGGCAGGTTGAGGCCAGCGCCGAGTTCCGCCAGCCGCTTGTCGCGCCGCGCGGCCAGGCCCGAGGCCGGCACCACGATCTGGAACGCCCTCTTCAGACCCTCGGCGGGAAGCTCGGTCACCTGCATCGTCGGGATATCCACCTGTACGCGCGGCAAGCCGCGCCGTCTCTGAACGCTGTCCGGGAAGTCGGAAGGCGCCCCCGTAGCGCCCGCGGGGGCGCCCGGCAAGGCCTCAATGAAGGGCCGGTTACATCACCCCGGCCCGCAGCAGGTCGTGGATGTGCAGGATGCCGACGGGCCGGCCCTCCGCCCCGACAACGAACAGGCTGGTGATCTTCCGTTCGTTCATCAGCGCCAGCGTCTCCGCCGCCAGCGTATCGGGCGCCGCCGTGCGGGGCGCGCGCGTCATCGCCTCCGCCACGGGGCCGTCGCGGAAGCCACGCCCGAAGGCGCGCCGCAGGTCGCCGTCCGTCAGCACGCCGGTCAGCCGCCCCTCCCCGTCCACCACGCCCGTCACGCCGAAGCGGCGGGAGGTCATCTCGACGATGGCCTCGGCCAGCGTCGCCCCCTCCCGCACCAGGGGCAGCTCCGCCGGCCCGTGCATCAGGTCCCGCGCCCGCTTGAGGCGGGAGCCGAGCTTCCCGCCCGGGTGGAAGTCCCGGAAATCGGCCGGGGAGAAGCCGCGCGCCTCCAGCAGGCACATGGCGAGCGCATCGCCGGCCGCGAGTTGCATGGTGGTGGAGGTCGTGGGCGCGAGGCCGTTCGGGCAGGCCTCCGCCATGCGCGGCAGGGTGAGGCAGATGTCCGCGGCGGAGCCGAGTGCGCTCTCCTCCCGCGAGGTGACCGCCACCAGCGGCACGCCGAACCGGCGGCTGTAGGCGATGATGTCGGCCAGCTCCGGCGCCTCGCCCGACCAGGACAGGGCCAGCACCGCATCCTGGCGGGTAATCATGCCGAGGTCGCCATGGCTCGCCTCGGCCGGGTGGACGAAGTGGGCCGGCGTGCCGGTGGAGGCGAGGGTCGCCGCGATCTTCCGCCCCACATGGCCCGACTTGCCCATGCCGGTGACGATCAGCCGGCCCTCGCGGGCGAGCACCAGGTCCGCCGCGGCCAGCATCCGGGTGCCGAGCGGCCCACCCAACGCAGCTTCCAATGCGTGCAGACCCTCGGCCTCCAGCCGGACGGTGCGGAGCAGGGTGGCGCGGCGCGCATCCTCCTCGGGCCTCGGAAAGGGGGCGTTCATCGCAGCATCTCCCGCGCACGCTCCAGGTCCTCGGGCGTGTCCACGCCCAGTGGCACGTCCTCGACCGCGACCGCGTCGATGCGCAACCCGGCCTCCAGCGCCCGCAGCTGCTCCAGCCGCTCCCGCCGCTCGAGGCCCGAGGGGGGCAGCGCGACGAAGCGCGCCAGCGCCGCCCGGCGCCAGGCATAGAGGCCGATGTGGTGCCAGAGCGGCCCGTCCCCCCAGGGTGCGGTCGCGCGGGTGAAGTACAGGCAGCGGAACCGTCCCGGCGCCAGCTCCGCGCCCACCATCTTCACGACGGAGGGCGCATGGCGCTCCTCCTCCCGCCGGATCTCGGCGACGAGGGTCGCGATGTCGACGGCCGGGTCCATCAGCGGCACGAGGGCTGCGCGGATGGTGGCCGGCGCGATGGTGGGCAGGTCGCCCTGCACGTTCACCACCGCGTCGTGCAGCCCGGTGGGGTCGAGGGCCGAGACGGCCTCATGGATGCGGTCCGAGCCGGAGGGGTGGTCCCCGCGGGTCATCTGCACCCGGCCGCCGGCGCGGCCCACGGCCTCCGCCACCTCCGGGCTGTCGGTCGCCACGACCACCTCCCCGATCGCGGCCTCCATGGCGCGGCGCCAGACATGGACGATCATCGGCTCGCCCCGGATGTCGGCCAGCGGCTTGCCCGGCAGGCGGGTGGCCGACATGCGGGCGGGGATCAGGACGATGGGGCGCACCGGCCTAGAAGCCCTTCACCAGCGCGTCGATCGCCAGCAGGCGGCGCAGCAGCGCCTCGAACTCGCGCAGCGGGACCATGTTCGGCCCGTCCGAGGGGGCGCGGTCCGGGTCCTCGTGCGTCTCGATGAACAGGCCGGCGACGCCGACGGCCGCCGCGGCGCGGGCCAGCGTCTCCACGAACTCCCGCTGCCCGCCGGAGGAGGTGCCCTGCCCGCCCGGCTGCTGGACGGAATGCGTCGCGTCGAACACCACGGGCAGGCCCGTGTCGCGCGCCATGATGGGCAGGGCGCGCATGTCGGAGACAAGGGTGTTGTAGCCGAAGGAGGCCCCGCGCTCGGTGAGCAGGACGCGGGGGTTGCCGGCGCCGGTGACCTTGGCGGCGACGTTCCGCATGTCCCAGGGCGCCAGGAACTGGCCCTTCTTCACGTTCACCGCCCGGCCGGTGGCGGCGGCAGCCAGCAGCAGGTCCGTCTGACGGCACAGAAAGGCCGGGATCTGCAGCACGTCCACAGCCTCCGCCACCGGGGCGCACTGGGCGGCGTCATGCACATCGGTCAGGACCGGCAGGCCCAGGCTCTCGCGGATCTCGGCGAAGACGGGCAGCGCCGCCGCCATGCCGAGGCCGCGTGCGGCGGTGGCGGAGGTGCGGTTTGCCTTGTCGAAGCTCGTCTTGAAGACGAGGCCGAGGCCGAGGCGGCCGGCGATCTCGCGCAGCGCGGCCGCGGTCTCCAGCGCATGGGCGCGGGATTCCATCTGGCACGGGCCGGCGATGACGGAGAGGGGCAGGTTGTTGCCGAAGCGGACGGGGCCGATCTCGACGATGCTCTGGGCGGGTGCCATCTGGGCGGGGCTCATGGGCGCCCGGTTATCACGGATGAGGCGAAACGCCACGCGCTGACGCGCAAGGCGGGCATGCGGGCGGAGGGACTCGAACCCCCATGGCTTGCGCCACTGGAACCTAAATCCAGCGTGTCTACCAATTCCACCACGCCCGCGTGGTGCCTGCGCTTACCCCGCCCCTGCCCGGCCGCCAAGCCGGTTCAGGGAAGCAGCGCCTGCGCGCAGGCGTCCAGGATCGCCGAGGCGTCGAGGCCATACTCGCCATAGAGCGCCGGGATGTCCCCTGCCTGCCCGAAGTGGTCCACACCGAGAGGGACGACGCGCTGCCCCCGCACGGCGCCCAGCCAGGCATGCGCGGCCGGGTGCCCGTCGAGGACCGAGACGATCGCCGCGTCGGGGGCGAGCGGGGCGAGCAGCCCCTCCACATGGCTCTGCACCCGGCTGCCGGAACGCGCGGCGCGGCGTGCCCGCAGCCACTCGGCATGCAGCCGGTCCGGGCTGGTGATGGCGAGCAACCCGGCCTCCGGCACCTCCTCCCGCAGCTGCTCGAAGGCCTCGAAGGCCTCGGGCGCGACCGGTCCCTGATAGGCAAGGACAAGGCGAGCGCCGGGCACCGGCGGGTGGACCCAGTAGGCGCCGGCCACCACGGCGGCCGGGTCCAGCGCACGCTCGGGCTGCGCCAGGGCCCGGGTGGACAGCCGGAGCCAGGCGGAGGATCCGTCCGGCGCCTGCATGTGCGCGAAGGCCCAGCGCATCAGGATGGCAAGCTCGTCGGCGAAGGCTGGCTCGAAGGCCGCCAGCCGGTCCTGCGCCATGCCGATCAGCGGCGTGTTGGCGGACTGATGCTGCCCACCCTCCGGCGCCAGCGTCAGGCCCGAGGGCGTCGAGACGAGCAGGAAGCGCGCGTCCTGGTAGCAGCCGTAGATCAGCGCATCGAGGCCGCGGTTCACGAACGGGTCGTAGACCGTCCCGATCGGCAGCAGCCGCGCGCCGTACAGCGAATGGGACAGGCCGAGGGCGCCGAGGAGCAGGAAGAGGTTCTGCTCGGCGATGCCGAGCTCGATGTGCTGCCCCTCCGGGCTCATGCCCCAGCGCTGGGCGGAGGCAAGCTTTGCATCGCGGAACACGTCGTTCTTAAGATGGCGGTCGAAGATCCCCCGCCGGTTCACCCAGGGGCCCAGGTTGGTCGAGACGGTGACGTCCGGGCTGGTGGTGACGATGCGGGAGGCGAGCGCCGCCGCCTCGCCCTGCCCGCGGCCGATCTCGGCCAGGATCTCCCCGAATGCGGCCTGGGTAGAGAGTTTCCGCCCCGGTGCGACGCGTGGCACAGGCAGGCTGGACGGCACCGGCACGGCGGGGGCCTGAAGCATTCGCCCCTCCGGCGCCAGGGGCCGTGCGAAGGGCACGGCGTCGAGGAACGCGCGCAGCTCCGCCTCCGCGATTCCGAGACCCTCGAAGGGGTCCAGCTCATGCCCGTCCCGGATGCCCATGGCCTGCCTGAAGCCGGCCATCTGCTCCTTGGTCATCAGCCCGGCATGGTTGTCCTTGTGCCCGGCGAAGGGCAGGCCCATGCCCTTGATGGTGTAGGCGATGAAGCAGGTGGGCTGGTCGCCCGCTGCGGCCTGGGCGCGGAAGGCCTCGGTCAGCGTCTCGATGTCGTGGCCGCCGAGGTTGGTCATCAGCGCGGCCAGTTCGTCGTCCGACAGCGGGTCGATGATGGCCCGGACGCCCGGCACGCGGCCGAGATCGGACAGCACCGCGTTCCGCCAGGCCGCGCCGCCCTGGAAGGTCAGCGCGGAGTAGAGGGAGTTCGGGCAGTCGTCGATCCAGCGGCGCAGCGCGTCGCCCTCGGGGCGGGCGAAGGCGGCCTCCAGCTTCCGGCCGTATTTCAGCGTGACGACGTTCCAGCCCATGTCGCGGAACAGCCCCTCGATCCGGCCGAAGAGGCGGTCTGGCACGACGCTGTCGAGGCTCTGGCGGTTGTAGTCCACCACCCACCAGACGTTCCGGATGTCGTGCTTCCAGCCCTCGAGCAGGGCTTCGTAGATGTTGCCCTCGTCGAGTTCGGCATCGCCTACGATGGCCACGTGCCGCCCCCGCGGCACGTCGGGCCGGCCCAGGCCGTGCAGGTGGACGTAGTCCTGCACCAAGCTGCCGAACGAAGTGAGCGCCACGCCGAGACCCACTGATCCTGTTGAGAAATCCACCTCCGCGCCGTCCTTGACCCGCGATGGATAGGGCTGCACCCCGCCGAACTCCCGCAGCGTGGTCAGCCTGTCGCGCGACTGCCGGCCGAGCAGGTAGTTGATGGCGTGGAACACCGGCCCGGCATGGGGCTTCACCGCCACCCTGTCCTCGGGCCGCAGGATCTCGAAGTAGAGCGCCGCCAGGATGGAGACGGAGGAGGCGCAGGAGGCCTGGTGCCCGCCCACCTTCAGCCCGTCCCGGTTCGGGCGGATGTGGTTGGCGTGGTGGATCATCCAGGAGGAAAGCCAGAGCAACTTCCTCTCCAGTGCATGCAGGATCTCCAGCCGCCGGGCCTCGGTCGGCTGCCCGGCCCTGATCGGCTGCTGAGCTGTCATCCTGCTGCTTCCTTCGTTTCCTGACCCTTGTCCGGCAGCTATAGCGCAGGCGCGCGTCAGACGAAGCCCTTGGCCAGACGGCGCAGGGCGGAGGCGGCGGGCCGCTTGCCATCACCCACGTACGCCTCGTGGTTTTCCTCGATCCGCGTTGGATCGTAGAGATAGTTGACCATCAACCCGCGGCTCTCCCGGAAGCCCTTGTCGGAGGTGTCTGCCCGCCAGTTGAGCCGTTCCACCCGCGCGCCGTTGGAGAGGTGGAAGTGCGCCACCGGGTCGCGCGCCCGCCGCGCGCTGCCGGTCGCGTTCTCCGCAAGAAGGTAACGCGCGCAGGCTCGTATGAGAATCGGCTCAAGCAGCTTTGCAACCTTCTCGTCGCGGATCCAGTGCCGGCGGCCAAGCACCCGTCGCAGCGTCTCGGCCGGCGTCTCGGCCCCGGCCCGCTCGGGCGGGGC
>DASQNQ010000382.1:0-12164 GCA_035644895.1 Acetobacteraceae bacterium
AACGCAAGCAACTTTAACGTCGAGTCGTAAACGACCATATCCCCTATATTGAAGTAATTTTGGGTGACTTGCGCTTTTGCTTGATCTCTGTACCAACACACATTGTCATGGTCATGTACCTCGCCTGCCGGCGAGATGACGAGAACCCTTTTGTCGCGCGTTTCCGACATATGTCGTCTCTTCACACAGGTGGTGTGCCGGCATTACAGAACATACGGAAGTATTCCAGCGGCCAAGGTGATCCCCGCCCTGGCTCGACGCCGCGATCTTCCGTACGGACGCGCCAAGTCAGCCGAACGCCCGATCCTTGCCCGCACATCCATGGCGCCCGCCCCCGGCGAACTGGTCTGCGGCGCGGGCCGGGAACTGCGCGTGTCGCCGGAATATCGCATCCCCACAATAACCTGGAGTAGAAGCAGCGTAAACCAATTTTCCCTGGGATCATCTCCTGCGGCCGGAGCGGAGCCGCCGGGGGCCAGCTTGCGAAGATTTGTTCGATCACGTAACTGTCAACAACCCGTTATCGTTCGGGTCCGCAGGGAAAGGGAAGACTCCGCATGAGCCTTGAAGTCAGGTTTGGTCACGGCGGCAACAGCAGCCAGTGGTTCCTGGGGAACGCAGCCATCGCGAGCGCCAACCTCGCAGGCGCCGGCGCCCCGGGCACGACCAGCACGAATGCCCTGAGCTTCCTGACGAAGCCGACCTGGTCCAACCAACTGCTGTTCAATGGCCTCGTCCGCGCGAACTCCGTTGACGAGACCCACAGCTTTGACGTCGTGCACGGCTGGAACAGCGTCAAGAACTTCGAGGCGGTCTCCACCGCGGACGTGAAGCTCGTTGCGGACGGCTTCGTCCATGTGGACATCCTGGCCATCGCCCGGGACGAGGACGCGGACCAGGCCGGCTCCACCATCACGGTGTTCGGCGCCAAGCGCGGCAACATCCTGACGGGCAACGACGCGGACACGATCACCATCCACATGGTCTCGAACGGCGGCTGGGTGGAGACCTTCAACATCAGCACGGGCGGCGGCGACGACACGATCATCCTGACCGGGCTGAACCTCGAGGGCCAGGCGGCCGAGGGCGACACCACCTACGCGAACAGCCTTGCGGGCACCCTGTTCAGCACCGGGCAGGGCCAGAGCTCCTTCATCGATGCCGGTGCGGGCAACGACACTGTGCAGGGCTTCGGCAGCAGGGACTTCATCAACGGGGGCGCCGGCAACGACAGCCTCCGTGGCGGTGGCGGCAACGACTCGGTCGCCGGTGGCGGCGACAACGACTGGGTCCATGGCGATGCCGGCAACGACACCGTTCATGGCGGCGCCGACGGAGGGAAGGTGACCCTCACCACCATCTCCGTGACGGTGAACCTGGGTGGCAGCAGCTTCCCCATCTCCTTCACCGCGCCGACCGAGGTCACCATCGGTGACAACGTGCAGGGCGGGACTGGCGCCGACATCTTCCGTTACGACATCGGGTCTGACGGCGTGGACCGGTTCCTCGACTTCAACTACGCGGACGGCGACAGGATCGACATCGCCGACCACCTCTTCGACGGCATCCTGAGCGCCGGCAATGCAGAGGTGGTCCTGTTCGCGTTCCAGGGCGGCTCGCTGCTGGCCTTCAGCAGTGCGCCGGGCGCCTTCACCGCCGATGCCGGCATCATCCTGCACAACTGGACGCAGCCCACCGCGCTGAGCCTCGCGTCCATCTTCGTCTGAGCGGCAACGGGAAGGGGCGGGCTCTCCCGCCCTTTTCCCACGGATCCTCGCCGTGCCGCAGGATGCGGCGAGCGGGCCATCGCAACGGCCCGCTCGCCTCCCGGCCTCAGGCCGCGCTCGCCTGCCCCAGCCGCTGCCCGGCGTAGCGCCGCGCGCGGATCGGGCCCCACCAGGCCTCGTTCGCCAGGTACCAGCGCAGCGTCTCCTCCAGCCCCTGCTCGAAGCTCCGCTTCGCGGTCCAGCCGAGCGCCCGCTCCGCGCTGGTCGGGTCCATGGCGTAGCGGAAATCGTGGCCGGGGCGATCCTTCACGTAGGTGATCAGCCTCTCCCGCGGGCCGGCCGGGTCCGGGCGCAGCCGGTCGAGCGTCGCGCAGATGGCCTTGACCACCTCGAGGTTCGACCTCTCCTGCCGCGGGCCGATGCAGTAGGTGCCGCCCGGCTTGCCGCCGCCCAGCAGCGCGAGGCACAGCGCCTCGGCGTGGTCCTCCACGTGCAGCCAGTCGCGGATGTTGGAGCCGTCGCCGTAGACGGGCAGGGGGCGCCCCTCCAGCGCGTTCAGCGCGACCAGCGGGATCAGCTTCTCCGGGAATTGCCAGGGCCCGTAGTTGTTCGTGGTGTTCGTCACGAAGGTCGGAAGGCCGTAGGTGTGCTGCCAGGCCCGCACCAGGTGGTCGGACGCCGCCTTGGAGGCGGAGTAGGGCGAGCGCGGGTCGTAGGGCGTGTGCTCGTCGAACGGCTTGTCCGCCGCGCTTTCCAACGAGCCGAACACCTCGTCGGTCGAGACATGGTGGAAGCGGAAGGCGTCCTTCGCCGGCGCGGCGAGGGTCTGCCAGTGGGCGCGCGCGGCCTCCAGCATCACCTGCGTGCCGACCACGTTGGTCTGGATGAACTCGGCCGGCCCGTCGATGGACCGGTCCACATGGCTCTCGGCCGCCAGGTGCATCACTGCGTCCGGCTTCCACTCGGCGAAGGCGGCGTGCATGGCGGCCGCGTCGCAGATGTCCTGCTTCAGGTGGACATGGCGCCGGTCGCGCAGCGCGCCTTCCAGCGCCTCCGTGCTCGCGGCGTAGGTCTGCTTGTCGACGTTGACCACCACGTGGTCGGTCGTCGCGATCAGGCGGCGCACGACGGCCGAGCCGATGAAGCCGAGGCCGCCGGTGACGAGGATGCGCATGGTCCGGGACTCCGGCGGGATCAGAGGTGGTCGCGCTGATCGAGCAGCGCCTCGAGGTAGGTGCCGTAGCCGCTGTTGCGCAGCGGCTTCGCGAGCGCCCGCAGCTGCTCGCCGTCGATGAAGCCCTTGTGCCAGGCGACCTCCTCGGGCGCACCGACCTTGGTGCCGGTGCGCTTCTCGATCGCGCGGACGAACTCGCCGGCCTCGAGCAGGCTGTCATGCGTGCCGGTGTCGAGCCAGGCATAGCCGCGGCCGAGCCGCACCACGCGCATCTTGCCCTCCTCGAGGTAGACGCGGTTCAGGTCGGTGATCTCCAGCTCCCCGCGCGGCGAGGGCTTGAGGGAGCGCGAGAGCCGCGAGGCCCGCCCGTCGTAGAAGTAGAGGCCCGTCACCGCCCAGTTCGAGCGCGGCTTGGCCGGCTTCTCCTCGATCGTCAGGGCCTTGCCCGAGGCATCGAACTCCACGACGCCGTAGCGCTCGGGGTCGGCGACGCGGTAGGCGAAGACCGTCGCGCACCCATCGGCCGAGGCCAGCGCATGGGCCATCTGCCGCTCCAGGTTGTCGCCGTGGAACATGTTGTCGCCGAGGATGAGGGCGGAGGGCTGGCCGTCCAGGAAGCGCTCGGCCAGCACGAAGGCATGGGCGATCCCGCGGGGCTTGTCCTGCTCGGCGTACTCGATCGACAGGCCCCAGCGCTTGCCGTCGCCCAGCAGCCGCTCGAAGAGCGGCAGGTCGTGCGGGGTGGAGATGATCATCACCTCGCGGATGCCGGCCAGCATCAGCACGGACAGCGGGTAGTAAACCATCGGCTTGTCGTAGACCGGCATGAGCTGCTTCGAGACCGCGAGCGTCGCCGGGTGCAGCCGGGTGCCGGCGCCGCCGGCAAGGACAATACCCTTCATCGTCTCAAATCCTTTCGGGCCCGACCAGCACGTCGAGGGCGCGCGAGAGCGAGGCGCGCCAGTCCGCCGGGCGGATGTCATGGACACGGGAAATGTGGCTGCAATCCAGACGACCATCGGCAGGGCGTGCCGCCCGGGTCGGGTAGTCCGAGGTCGCGATGGGCACGAGGCGCGGGACGGGATGCCCGCGGCGGCCGGCCTGGGCCACGATCTCCTCCGTGAAGCCGTGCCAGGTGGTGTGCGGCGCGCCCGACAGGTGGAACACGCCGTAGGCCGCGTCGCCGGCCCGGGATGCGGCCAGCCTGGGCGCCATCTGGGCGACGGCGTCCGCCAGGTCCGCCGCGAAGGTCGGCGCGCCGTGCTGGTCGGCAACGACGCGGATCTCCTCGCGCTCCGCCGCCAGGCGGAGCATGGTCTTGAGGAAGTTCGCGCCGTCCGGCGAGCAGACCCAGGCGGTGCGCAGCACCGCGGTGCGGGGATTGGCCGCAAGCGCCGCCTGCTCGCCCTCGAGCTTCGAACGGCCGTAGACGCCAAGCGGGTTCGGCGCGTCGGTCTCGGTGTAGGGCGCGCCCTTGAGGCCGTCGAAGACGTAGTCGGTCGAGAAGTGGACGAGCGGCGCGCCGATGCGCGCGGCCTCCGCTGCCAGCCAGCCGACCCCGTCGCGGTTCACGGCGTAGGCAAGCGCGGGGTCGTCCTCCGCCCGGTCCACCGCCGTGTAGGCGGCGGCGTTCACCACCAGCTCCGGCCTTGCGGCCGCCACGGCGGCGGCCACGCCTTCGCGGCTGGTCAGGTCGAGCTCCGGCGGCTCCAGCGCCGTGACCTCGTGCCCCTCGGCCCGCAGCCGCGGCACGAGCGCGGAGGCCACCTGGCCGACGCGGCCTGCGATCAGGATGCGCATCAGAAGACCCGGCCGAGCTCGGCCAGCGTCGGATGGCGGCGGTCCTTGTCCGACAGCACGGCCGCGTCCGGCGCGACCGGCCAGTCGATGCCGAGCGCGGGGTCGTTCCAGGCCAGGCCGCGGTCGCAGTCCGGGGCGTAGAGGGAGGTCACCTTGTAGGCGACCTCGGTGTTCGGCTCGAGCGTGCAGAAGCCATGTGCGAACCCCACGGGAACGTAGAGCATGAGCCCGTTCTCGGCCGAGAGTTCGACCGCGACGTGCCGGCCCTGGGTGGCCGAGCCGGACCGCAGGTCCACCGCCACGTCGAGGATCCGCCCGCGCAGCACGCGCACCAGCTTGGCCTGCGCGGCAGGGGCCACCTGGAAGTGGAGGCCGCGGACGGTCCCGGCCTGGAGGGAGAGGGACTGGTTGTCCTGCACGAACTCCTCGGCGATGCCGAGGGCGGCGAAGTCACGCCGGCTGTAAGTCTCGACGAACACGCCGCGCGCATCGGCGAAGCGCCGCGCCGAGATCACGAGCGGACCCACGAGCCCGGGCGACCAGGCTTCCAGGTTGCCGGCGCGGAGGACCGTGGATCGCAGCAGCCTCAGGTCGTCGGGCATTCCTCGCCTCGGGTCGTTGTGCAACGCACGCACCTATACAGAAGATCGTGAAGGAAGGGACGGACCGGGATTGTCGCTTTTTGCATCCCGATCCGGGACCGGTCCGGCCTGCCGGTGCGCAGCGGCCATCGCGGGGCCGCGCGGCCGGTGCGTCAGCCGGCCGCCGAATGCTCCGCCGGAAGGCGCAGGCTCATGGCCAAGCCCACGCGCACATACGCGAAGCCGTGCCTTGCCATCTCCTCCGCCCGGTAGACGTTGCGCAGGTCCACCATCACCGCCTCGCGCATCAGCCCCTTCAGCCGCACGAGGTCGAGCGCCCGGTAGGCGTCCCACTCCGTCACCAGCACCGCCACGTCAGCGCCGTCCGCTGCGGCGTAGGGGGTCGGCGCGTAGCTGACGCCGGACAGCACGCGCTTGGCCTGCTCGACGCCCGCCGGGTCGTGCGCCTGGATGCGCGCGCCGCCGCGCTGCAGCGCGTCGATGATGGCGATGGACGGGCTCTCGCGCATGTCGTCCGTGTTCGGCTTGAAGGTCAGGCCGAGCACCGCGACCGTCTTCCCCTTCACCGACCCTCCGCAGGCCCGCACCACCTTGCGGGCCATCGCGGCCTTGCGCGCGTCGTTCACGGCGACCACGCTCTCGACCACGCGGAGCGATACGCCATGGTCCTGGGCCGTGCGCACCAGCGCGAGCGTGTCCTTCGGGAAGCAGGAGCCGCCGTAGCCCGGCCCGGCATGCAGGAACTTGGACCCGATGCGCTTGTCCATGCCCATGCCGCGCGCGACCTCCTGCACGTCGGCGCCCACCTCCTCGCAGAGGTCGGCGATCTCGTTGATGAAGGTGATCTTGGTCGCAAGGAAGGCGTTCGCCGCGTACTTGGTCAGCTCCGCCGTGCGGCGCGAGGTGAAGAGGATCGGCGCGGCATTGAGCGACAGCGGCCGGTACAGCTCGGCCATCACCGCCCGCGCCTGCTCGTCCTCCGCGCCGATCAGAACCCGGTCGGGGCGCTTGAAGTCCTCGATCGCCGCGCCCTCGCGCAGGAACTCGGGGTTCGAGACAACCGAGAAGCGCGCCTCCGGCCGGGTCTCGGCGATGATGGCCTCCACCACGTCGCCCGTGCCCACCGGCACGGTGGACTTGGTGACCACCACCGCATAGCCCCTGAGGGCGGCGGCGATCTGGGCTGCGGCGGCGTGGACGTGGGAGAGGTCCGCGTGCCCGTCGCCGCGGCGCGAAGGCGTGCCGACCGCGATGAACACCACCTGCGCCCCGTCCACCGCCGCAGCGAGGTCCGTCGTGAAGAGCAGCCGCCCCGCCGCCGCGTTGGCGGCAACCAGCGCGTCGAGACCCGGCTCGTAGATGGGAATCCGCCCCTCCCGCAGGTCGGCGATGCGCACCGGGTCCATGTCCACGCAGGTCACGTCATGACCGAAATCAGCAAAGCAGGCGCCCGAAACGAGGCCCACATAGCCGGAGCCGATCATCGCAACCCTCATGTCCCCACTCTCCCTTGCCCAATGGCCATGGTCCTGGCGCGAGCCCTATATCAGAATCCCGCCGACCCTTCGCCCGAAGTTGTTCCGTGATGATTGACGGGGCCAGGAACCGTCCGCCCGCGGCCGAAGGCGCTTGCCGGGAGGGCTGCGCAACGATAGTCCCATCCGACGGCGGAACGGGGGGACACGCGATGACAACCGATCTCGAGATCGCAAGGGCGGCCACGCTGCGGCCGATTGCGGACATCGCCGCCAGGGCCAGCATCCCGGCGGACGCGCTGGAGCCCCAGGGCCGGCACATCGCCAAGATCGCCCTCCCCTTCGCCGCCGATGCCGCTTCGCGCCCGCCCGGCGCGCTGGTGCTCGTGACGGGCATCAGCCCCACCCCGGCCGGGGAGGGCAAGACCACCACCACCATCGGCCTCGGGGATGCGCTGAACGCGCTCGGCACCCGCACCATGATCTGCCTGCGGGAGCCCTCCCTCGGCCCCTGCTTCGGCGTGAAGGGCGGCGCGACGGGCGGCGGCCGGGCGCAGGTGGCGCCGATGGAGGCGATCAACCTCCACTTCACGGGCGACTTCCACGCCATCACCGCCGCCAACAACCTGCTGGCCGCCATGGTGGACAACCACCTCTACTGGGGCAACGAGCTGGGCCTCGACCCGCGGCGGGTCTCCTGGCGCCGCGCCATGGACATGAACGACCGCAACCTGCGGAACATGGTCGTCGGCATGGGCGGCGCCGCCCAGGGCGTGGTGCGGGAGGACGGGTTCGACATCACGGTCGCCTCCGAGGTCATGGCGATCTTCTGCCTGGCGAAGGACCTGGGCGACCTCCAGGCACGGCTCGGCCGGATCATCGTCGGCCAGACGCGCGACGGGCGGGCGGTGACCGCGCGCGACCTGAAGGCCGACGGCGCCATGGCGGCGCTGCTGCGCGACGCCTTCGCGCCGAACCTCGTGCAGACGCTGGAGGGCTCGCCCGCCCTGGTCCATGGCGGGCCCTTCGCCAACATCGCCCATGGCTGCAACAGCCTGATGGCCACCCGCACGGGCCTCGGCCTCGCGGAGGTGGTGGTGACGGAAGCCGGCTTCGGCGCCGACCTAGGGGCCGAGAAGTTCCTGGACATCAAGTGCCGGGCCGCCGGCCTCGCCCCCTCGGCCTGCGTCGTCGTGGCCACCGTCCGCGCGCTCAAGATGCATGGCGGCGTCGCCAAGGCCGACCTCGGCCGGGAGGACGTGGCGGCCGTCGGGCGCGGGGTGGCGAACCTCGCCCGGCACGTCGAGAACGTCCGCAAGTTCGGCCTGCCGGCCGTGGTGGCGCTGAACCGCTTCACCTCGGACACGGAGGCCGAGATCGAGGCCGTCCGGACGGCGATGGCGCGCCTCGGGACGGAGGTCATCCTGTGCACCCACTGGGCGGACGGGGCGGCTGGCGCGCTCGACCTCGGGCGGGCGGTGCAGCGGCTGATCGCGGGCGGGGAGGCGCGCTTCGCGCCGCTCTACCCGGAGGCGCTGCCGCTGGCGGACAAGCTCCGCACCATCGCGCGGGAGGTCTACCGGGCGGCCGACGTCACGATCCCCGCGCCGGTCGCCCAGCGGCTCGCCCGCTTCGAGGCGCAGGGTTTCGGCCACCTGCCGGTCTGCGTCGCGAAGACCCAGTACTCCTTCAGCGCGGATCCCACGGCGCTCGGTGCGCCGGAGGGTCATGTGCTGCCGGTGCGGGAGGTGCGGCTCTCGGCCGGCGCCGGCTTCGTGGTGGCGGTCTGCGGAGAGATCATGACCATGCCCGGCCTGCCGCGGCGCCCTGCGGCGGAGGGCATCGGCCTGGACGCCGAGGGGCGCATCGACGGCCTGTTCTGAGAGCCGTGCCCCAGCCCCTCAGCGCCGTTGCTTGAGCGACGGCGTGGGCTTCCCGTCGAGCAGGCGGAGCAGGTCTTCCGGCACCGGCTCGGACAGGGCATCGTCATAGAGCCGCGTCAGCTCGCCGCGCAGCCAGCGGTCGAAGGCCGTATCGGCCACGATCCCGGACCCCTTCTCGGTTGGCTGCTGGCTGGCACTCATGATCCGTGTCTCAATGCGGCAGGCCCCAGCCGGTTCCGCCCCGCCGCGCTGCACTGCGAACCCGACAAACAATGTTGCAGAAAGAACACGAACCGGGCCGGTTGCCGTGGCCTGCCCCGACGGGATGAGGCCTTACCGCCGGACCTCGGCCATTCCGTCGAGCACGAACTCCACGAGGGCGCGGGCGAGGCAGTCGTTCAGCTCGTCCGTCAGGGCGGTGCGCCGGGCGCGCGGCGCACGCTCGAGGTCCAGGCGGTCGGACTCCGCCCAGCCGAGCATGATGGACCACCGGCTGAAGACCTGCGCCCCCGCCGCGGCGGCCATCAGGCGCATCGTGTCGCGATAGGCCTCGACATCGGCGTTGGCGCGCAGGAAGCGGGAGAACTGCGGGTCCATCAGAACCACCTCCGCGCCCGCGGCGCGCGCGGCGGCCAGGCCGTTGCGGAGCGCCTCGGCGAACTCGTCGCGCGGCACGCCCCGTGCCGCCTCGATCGTGCCGACCTGCCAGATCACGAGTTGCGGGCGAAGCCGCGGCAGCCACTCCGCCAGCAGCCGGACGTGGTCCGCCACAGCCAGCCCGCGCCCGCCCTGCACCTCGACCGTCACCTCCGAGGGCTGGAGGCGCATGCCCAGCAGCGTCGCGAACCGGGAGGGCCAGGCCGCAGCGGGGCCGGTACCGCCGGGGCCGGTCACCGATGCGGAGCCGATCACGAGCGCCCGCAGCGGCGTCCCCCGGCCGGCCGCCCGGATCAGGCCCGGCATGGGCTGGGCATCCAGGAGCTCGGCCGGTGCGCCGCAGCCCGCCGGCTCCGCCCGGGCTGGGGCGGCCATCGCGGACAGCATCAGAACCAGGGCCAATGCGCGCATCGCCGTCAAGCCGTAGCGGGCGGCGTGGCGGAGGGCAAGGAAGCCGGCGTCCGCCGCCGACCTCCCCGCCCGTACCAGGCGGAAATCGCCGCCACCAGGATCAGCGCCCCGAGCCCGGCGAAATTCACCGCGAGTTGCATGGGCAGACCGGAACTCGCCTCGATGGCGAGTCGTCCGAGGAAGGACAGGAAGATGCCGGCGCAGAACACGGCCAGGCCCTGCTGCCCCATCAGGACGAAGGGCGCCGCTCCCCGGCCGCCGACCCAGCGCGCCGTGGGCGGCACCAGATGGACCAGCAGCCACACGATCATCAGCGCCGAGACGAGCCGTGCCGGATGCAGGCTGGTCTTGTCCACGCGCCAGAACGCGTCGGCCAGCAGGGCCGGCGGCTCGAACCCCAACGCAGGCGCGTGCCAGACGAGGTTCAGCGCCACGGCGATGCCCGCCAGGACCACGACCACCAGCGCGGCGATCCACCACCGCCAGGGAAATCGGCGCCCCAGCAGCTCCGACGGCAGGCGGGCGAGCACCACGCCGATGACGAAAAGGAACTGCCAGGCGAAGGGGTTGAAGTGCCAGCCCGAGCCCGTCCAGGAGGGCAGCGTCAACCCGAAGGCCCGCGCCGCGACGTAGAGCGCGGCCGAGAGCAGCAGCAGCACCCCCGGCCGCCCCACCAGCGCCAGCGCCGGCGCGAAGAGGGCCAGCATCACGATGTACATGGGCAGGATGTCGAGGAAGGCCGGCTGGTAGCGCAGCAGCAGCGCCTCCAGCATCGCGCGGTAGGGCTCGTTGGCGAAGGGATCGAGCATGAGCTCGTCGAGATAGGTGGTCTGCTCCAGCGCGGCGGCGGAGAAGCCCACCTGCGCCGTCAGCAGGACGAAGAGGAAGATGTGGGAGACGTACAGGGTGAAGACCCGCCCCAGCACGCGCGCCGCGGCGATCGCCCAGCCCTCGCGCTCCGCCATTCCGCCATAGGCCAGCCCCGCCCCGTAGCCCGCGAGCAGCACGAAGAACTCCGTCGCGTCGCAGAAGGCCAGGTTGCGGAGCGTCACCCAGCCCAGCAGATTGCCCGGCGTGTGGTCGACGAAGATGAGCCAGAGCGCGATGCCGCGCAGCAGGTCCACGCGCAGGTCGCGGCCCTGGCGCACCAGGCTCTCGGGGGGGAGGGGTACCGTCATGCCCGTCCAGCATCGGCAGGGAGGGGGGCGTGGCGCAAGCACCCGAGGATAGGTGGCTGGCGGAGGGGGCGGCGCGGCATGCGGCAGGCGACCTCGCTGGGGCGGAGCGGTTGTACGGGCGCGTCCTCGCGCGGCGTCCAGGCGATGCGAACGCGCTGAACCTGCTCGGCGTCGCAGCAAGGCAGCGCGGCGACGTGGCCCGCGCGCTCGACCTCTCGGCCCGCGCCGTCGCCGCGCGCCCGGGCAACGCCGCCTTCCTCGCCAACCAGGGCGCCGCGCTGGCCGAGGCCGGGCGGCTGGAGGAGGCGGTGGCTGCCCTGCGCGCCGCGCTCGCCGGGCGGCCGGACGACCCGGTGACGCTGCGCAACCTGGGCCAGGCGCTCGCCGCGCGGGGGGAGGCCGGGGCGGCGGTCGCGCCGCTCCGCCGTGCCATGGCGCTGGCGCCTGAGGCGCCGGAACCCGCCCTCGCCCTCGCCCACGCGCTGCGCGAGGCGGGCGACCGGGAGGGGGCCGTGGAGGCTGCGCGGGAGGCCTCGCGTCGGGCCGCAGGGCAGCCCGCGCTGGCCGCGCAGGCGCGTTTCCTGCTCGCTGCGCTCGGGGCCGAGCCGCCGCCGGACAGGCCGCCGCCCGGCTATGTGCGCGACCTGTTCGACGGCTATGCGGCGCGCTTCGACGCGGACCTCGTCGGGCGGCTTGGCTACCGGACGCCGGAGGCGCTGGCGGCGCTGCTGCGGGAGGCGGGGGTACCGGCGGACGGGTCGCTCCGCGTCCTCGACCTCGGCTGCGGCACGGGGCTGTCCGGCGTGGCGCTGCGGCCCTTCGCCCGGCGGATGGAGGGCCTCGACCTCTCGCCGCGCATGCTGGCCGAGGCGGAGCGGCGCGGGATCTACGCGGCGCTGCACGAGGCGGACCTGACCGAATGGCTGCCCACCCGGCGCGGGGCCTTCGACCTCGTGGTGGCGGCGGACGTGCTGAACTACCTCGGCGACCTTGGCCCCGCCCTCGACGCAGCCGCCGGCGCGCTGGCGGCCGGCGGGTGGCTCGCCTTCAGCGTGGAGACGGGCGAGGCGCCGGCCGCGCTCGGCCCCGGCATGCGCTGGCGCCACGCGCCGGCCCATGTCGCCGCGCTGGCCGGCGCGGCGGGGCTGGCCGAGGTCGCGCGCCGCGATGCCGTGCTGCGGGAGGAGAGGGGCGCGCCGGTCCCCGGCACGCTGTTCCTGCTGCGCCGCGCCTGATGCGGGCGCGCGAATGGCCTTT
>DASQNQ010000383.1:0-10953 GCA_035644895.1 Acetobacteraceae bacterium
GTCAGCAGGCCAAGCGCGCCGCCCTCCGCGCGCGAGGGGCAGTCCGAGACCTGGCGCGCGATGTCGGGCAGTCGCGCAGGGTCCGCCTTCACCTCGGCGAGCAGCACATGCCCCGCCTGCCAGGCGGGCGAGGTGCGGAAGCGCGCCCGGTTCGCCTCGAACCAGCGGCGGCAGGTGGCCTCGTCGGCCTGCGGGACCTGCACCTCGGCGTCGAGCAGGTGGCGCACCAGCGCCTCCTCCTCGGTCTCCTCGGCCTCCGGCGCGGGCGCGATGCCCTGGCGGCGGGCCTCGGCCACCAGCAGGCGCCGGATCACCAGCGCCTCGGCCGCCTTGCGCCAGGCCTGCGCGCCGTCGGACGCGGGGTGGTGCTGCATCTCGGCCGCGATCTCGGCGGCCGGGATCTCCTCGCCGTCCAGCCTGACGACCGGCGCCTGGAAGGGCGCCGGCTTGTGGTGGTGATGCGCGTGCATGGCGCCCTCTCCCTCAGGCCGCCGGCCGCGCCGCGCCGCCGCGGCGCCGCACCAGCTGGTAGGGGCGGAAGACGTAGGTCACCGGCGCCGACCAGATGTGCACGAGTCGCGAGAAGGGGAACAGCACGAAGAGCGTCAGGCCAAGGAAGATGTGCGCCTTGAACACGAGCTCCACGCCCCGGACGTAGTCCGCCGCGCCGGCCTGGAAGGTGACGACTGCCTGCGCCCAGTGGGACAGCGCGATCATCACGCTGCCGTCGCGGTGCCCGAGCGAGAAGGGCAGCGTCAGCAGGCCGAGGGTGAGCTGCACCCAGAGGATGGCGAGGATCGCGATGTCCATGCGGCTCGACGTCGCGCGGATGCGGGCGTCGAACAGCCGGCGGTGCAGCAGCATGGACAGGCCCACGAAGCAGAGCGTGCCGGCGATGCCGCCCGACACGATGGCGAGCATCTGCTTCTGCGCCGAGGTCACGAACAGCGAGTAGACCTCGTGCGGCGTCAGCAGCCCGACCGTGTGGCCCGCCATCAGGAACAGGATGCCGACATGGAACAGGTTGCTGCCGATCCGCATCTGCCGCTTGCGCAGCAGCTGCGAGGAGCCGGAGCGCCAGGAATACTGCTCGCGCTCGAAGCGGAACAGGCAGCCGAGCAGGAAGACGGCGACGGCGATGTAGGGGTAGATGCCGAAGGCGAGGGTGTTGAGGTAGTCGGACATCTCCGGTTACTCCGCGGCTGGGGCCGGGATGCCGCGACGGAGCACGGCAGGCCGGTTCGGGGTGGGGTTGACGACGGGCATGACGCCCGGCGCGGGGCGCCGCGCGGCGCGCAGCGCGTCCATGTTCGGCGCCTTCGTGCCGCACTCGGCGGCCGGGTCGGAGCCGGGGCCGAAGGTCACGGCGGCCTCCTCCCATGCGGCGTCGAGCTGCTCGAGCGTCTCGGCCTCCGGCGCCTCCGCCGCACGCTCGGCGCGGACGCCGGCGAGCGCGAGGCAGGCGGCGACGGCGGCGGCGTAGGGCGAGCCGCGGCCGAGCAGCCGCCCATGCAGCAGGTCGAGCACGGGGGACGCGTCGCGCAGCAGCTTGCGCCCGGCCTCCGGCGCCACGGCCGCGAACTCCAGCAGCATGGGCAGGTAGTCGGGCAGTTCCTGCACGTCGGGCTCCAGCCCCGCGTTCAGGTACCGCTCGCGCAGCTCGATCATCGCGGGCCCGCGCTCCTTGCCCGAGCCGTGGACGTGCTCGAACAGGTGGAGCGAGACGGAGCGCGTCCGGTCGAACAGCCCGACATACTCCTCCTGCCTGTCGAGCGTCTCGCCCGTGGCCAGGTGCCGGGCGAGCGGCGCTGCGGCGCGGGTGTCGGGGTCGGAGGCGAGCGCCGCCTCGATCTCCGGAAGGGCCGCGCGCAGCTCCTCCTCCGGGTAATGGAGCAGGGCGGCGAGCGCGCGGGTGGGAAGGTGCAGGGTCACTGTGCGCCCTCCTTCTGCCTGGCGGGCACGCGCCGGATCTCGACGCGCGGCGACTGGTGGCCGGCGGAGGCCGGCCTGGTGGAGAAGAGGTTCGTCCCGCTCGTGCCCGTCGAGCAGCCATTGCCGAAGGAGAAGCCGCAGGCCGACTTCAGGTCGAAGGCGTTCTCGGCGTACTCGCGGTGCGTGCTCGGGATGACGAACCGGTCCTCGTAGTTCGCGATGGCGAGGACCTGGTACATCTCCTCGACCTGCGCGAGCGACAGGCCAACCTTGTTCAGCACGTCGATCTCCGTCCGGCCCTCGACCGTGCGGGCCCGCATGTGCATGCGCATGGCGATCATGCGCTTAAGCGCGAGCTCGACCGGCGCCTCGGCCCCCGCCGTCAGCATGTTGGCGAGGTACTTCACCGGGATGCGCAGGCTGTTCACGTCCGGCAGCCCGTCCGCCCAGCCCACATGCCCGGCCTCCACCGCGCTCTGCACGGGGGAGAGCGGCGGCACGTACCAGACCATCGGCAGCGTGCGGTACTCGGGGTGGAGCGGGAAGGCGATGCCCCACTCGATCGCCATCTTGTAGACGGGCGAGGCCTTGGCCGCCTCCAGCCACAGCTCGGGCACGCCGTCGCGCCGCGCCTGCTCCTGCACCACCGGGTCGTTCGGGTCCAGGAACACGTCGAGCTGCGAGCGGTAGAGGTTCTGGTCGTTCTCGGTCGCGGCCGCCGTCTCGATCCGGTCCGCGTCGTAGAGCATCACGCCGAGGTAGCGGATGCGGCCGACGCAGGTTTCGGAGCACACCGTGGGCTCGCCCGCCTCGATGCGGGGGAAGCAGAAGGTGCACTTCTCGGCCTTACCGGACTGCCAGTTGTAGTAGATCTTCTTGTACGGGCAGGCCGAGACGCACATGCGCCAGCCGCGGCACTTGTCCTGGTCGATGAGGACGATGCCGTCCTCCTCGCGCTTGTAGATGGACCCCGACGGGCAGGCCGCGACGCATGCCGGGTTCAGGCAGTGCTCGCACAGCCTGGGCAGGTACATCATGAAGGTGTTCTCGAACTCGCCGTACATCTTCTTCTGGACGCCCTCGAAGTTGGCGTCCTTGGAGCGCTTGGCGAACTCGGTGCCCAGGATCTCCTCCCAGTTCGGGCCCCACTCGATCTTCTCCATCCGCTCGCCGGTGACGAGGCTCACCGGGCGCGCGGTCGGCATCGCCTTGGACTCGGGCGCGTTGTGCAGGTTGCCGTAGTCGAAGGTGAAGGGCTCGTAGTAGTCGTCGATCTCCGGCATGTCCGGGTTGCTGAAGATGTTGGCCAGCACCCGCAGGCGCCCACCGATCCGGGGCTCCAGCTTGCCGTTGGACTTGCGGCGCCAGCCGCCCTTCCAGCGCTCCTGGTTCTCCCAGTCCTTGGGGTAGCCGATGCCGGGCTTCGTCTCGACGTTGTTGAACCAGGCGTATTCCACGCCCTCGCGGCTGGTCCACACCTGCTTGCAGGTGACGGAGCAGGTGTGGCAGCCGATGCACTTGTCGAGGTTCAGCACCATCGCGATCTGCGCGCGGACTTTCATGGCACTGTGCTCCTTCACTCGGCCGCGACGGCCGGGGCTGTGCCCTCGGCGCCAGCGGGCTCATCCATCCAGTCCACGCGCGCCTGCTTGCGGACCACCACGAACTCGTCGCGGTTGGTGCCGATGGTGCCGTGGTAGTTGAAGCCCCAGGAGAGCTGCGCGTAGCCGCCGATCATGTGCGTCGGCTTCGGCGTCGCCCGGGTGACGCTGTTGTGGATGCCGCCCCGGGTCTGCATGACCTCGGAACCCGGCACGTTCACGATCTTCTCCTGCGCGTGGTACATCATGATCATCCCCTCCGGGATGCGCTGGCTGACCACCGCGCGGGCGACGAGCGCGCCGTTGACGTTGAACGCCTCCACCCAGTCGTTGTCGGCGATCCCCACCTTCGCGGCGTCCGCCTCGCTCAGCCACACCACGGGGCCGCCGCGGTTGAGGGTGAGCATGATGAGGTTGTCGCTGTAGGTGGAGTGGATGCCCCACTTCTGGTGCGGCGTGATGAAGTTGAGCGAGATCTCCGGGTTGCCGTTCGGCACGCGGCCCAGCATCGCGAGGTGCGCCTTCAGGTCCACCGGCGGCTTGTAGACGCAGAACTGCTCACCGAAGGCCAGCATCCACGGGTGGTCCTGGTAGAGCTGCTGCCGGCCCGACAGCGTCCGCCACGGGATCATCTCATGGACGTTGGTGTAGCCGGCGTTATAGCAGACCTCCTCGCTCTCCAGGCCCGACCAGGTGGGAGAGGAGATGATCTTCCGCGGCTGCGCCTGAACGTCGCGGAAGCGGATCGCCTCATGCGCCTTGTCGCGCGCGAGGTGCGTGTGGTCGCGCCCCGTGTTCTCCGACAACGCGGCCCAGGCCTTCACGGCGACATGGCCGTTCGTCTCGGGCGCCAGCGACAGGATCATCTCCGCCGCGTGGATGTCGGTCTCGAGCTTCGGCCGCGCCCCCTCCACGCCCGGCACGGTGGTGGTGCCGTTGAGCTTCGCCAGGAACTCGACCTCGTGGCCTGTCTTCCAGGAAATGCCCTTGCCGCCGTTCCCCGCCTTCTCGAGCAGCGGCCCGATCGCGGTGAAGCGGGCGTAGGTGTTCGGGTAGTCGCGCTCCACCACCGCGATCGCCGGCATGGTCTTGCCGGGGATGGCCGGGCACTCGCCCTTGCGCCACTCCATGTCCACGCGGTTCTGCGCCAGCTCCTGCGCCGTGTCGTGCATCAGCGGGGTCAGCACCACGTCCCGCTCCACGCCGAGGTGGCCGGGGCAGAGGCGCGAGAAGGAGCGCGCGATCCCCTTGAAGATCGCCCAGTCCGTCCGTGCCTCCCACGCCGGGTCCACCGCCGCCGACAGCGGATGGATGAAGGGGTGCATGTCCGAGGTGTTGAGGTCGTGCTTCTCGTACCAGGTGGCCGTCGGCAGCACGATGTCGGAGTACATGCAGGTCGTGCTCATGCGGAAGTCGAGCGTGACCAGCAGGTCGAGCTTCCCCTCCGGTGCCTGGTCGCGCCACACCACCTCCTGCGGCTTCGCGCCGCCCTCGACGCCCAGGTCCTTGCCCTGCACGCCGTTGGTGGTGCCTAGCAGGTGCTTCAGGAAGTACTCGTGCCCCTTGCCGGAGGAGCCGAGCAGGTTCGACCGCCAGATGAACAGGTTGCGCGGCCAGTTCGCCGGGCTGTCCGGATCCTCGCAGGACATGGCAAGGGAGCCGTCCGTCAGCCGTCCGACCGTGTAGGCCACCGGGTCCTGGCCCGCGGCGGCTGCCTCGCGGCTCAGCTGCAGCGGGTTGTCCTGCAGCTGCGGCGCGGAGGGCAGCCAGCCCATGCGCTCGGCACGCACGTTGAAGTCGATGAGGGAGCCGGCCATGCGCTTCGGCGCGGTGGGGGAGAGCAGCTCATCGACCCCCAGCCGCTCGTACCGCCACTGGTCCGTGTGCTGGTACCACGCGGAGGTGGAGTTGATCTGGCGCGGCGGGCGCGACCAGTCGGTCGCGAAAGCCAGCGGCACCCAGCCGGTCTGCGGGCGCAGCTTCTCCTGGCCCACATAGTGGCTCCAGCCGCCGCCCGACTGGCCGACGCAACCGCACATCACCAGCAGGTTGATGATGCCGCGGTAGATCATGTCGCCGTGGTACCAGTGGTTCACCGCGGCGCCGAGGATGACCATGGAACGACCATTGGTCTTCTCGGCGTTGTCGGCGAACTCCCGTGCCGTGGTGACGATCTGGCCGCGCGGCGTGCCGCAGACCTGCTCGGCCCAGGCGGGCGTGTAGGGCGCGACCTCGTCGTAGCTCGCGGCGCAGTCGCCATAGCCGCGCTCCACGCCGTAGTTCGCCAGGAACAGGTCGAACACCGTCGCCGCCAGCGCCTCCGTGCCGTCCTTCAGGCGGACGCGGATGGCCGGCACGCGGCGCGTCAGCACCTCGTCCATGCTGGTCGGGTTGAAGAACTCCGGCGCGCGGTTGCCGAAGTAGGGGAAGGCGACGTCGGCCACCGTCTCGCCGCCGAGCAGCGAGAGGCGCGGCGTCGCGGGCTCGAGCGTGCGGGCGTCGCGTCCCTCGAGGTTCCACTTGCCCTTCTCGCCCCAGCGGAAGCCGATGGAGCCGGTGGGGGCGTAGAGGCGGTCGGACCCCTCCTCCACCGCGACGGTCTTCCAGTCGGGGTTGTTCGCCTCGCCCAGCGCACCATCGAGGTCGCCGGCGCGCAGCTGGCGCTCCGGCACGATGCGGCCGTCCTGCTCCTTGAGCAGCACGAGCATCGGCATGTCGGTGTACTTGCGGCAGTACTCCGCGAAGTACTCGCCCCAGCCCGCCGCGTGCCACTCCTTCAGGATGACGTGGCCCATGGCCATCGCCAGCGCCGCGTCCGTGCCCTGCTTCGGGTGCAGCCAGAGGTCGGCGAACTTCGACGCCTCGGAGTAGTCGGGGCAGACCACGACCGTCTTGGCGCCGCGGTAGCGGGCCTCGGTCATGAAGTGCGCGTCGGGCGTGCGGGTCTGGGGCACGTTGCTGCCCCACATCATCAGGAAGCCCGCATTGTACCAGTCCGCGCTCTCCGGCACGTCCGTCTGCTCGCCCCAGGTCTGGGGGGAGGACGGGGGCAGGTCGCAGTACCAGTCGTAGAAGCTCATGCAGACGCCGCCGATCAGCGACAGGTAGCGGCTGCCCGCGGCGTAGCTCACCATGGACATCGCCGGGATCGGGCTGAAGCCGAAGATCCGGTCCGGGCCATGCGTCTTCGCGGTGTGGACGTTGGCGGCGGCGATCAGCTCCTCCGCCTCCTCCCAGCGGACGCGGACGAAGCCGCCGAGGCCGCGCACCTTCTGGTACTCGCGGCGCTTCGCCTCATCCGCCTGGATGGAGCGCCAGGCCAGCACCGGGTCGCCATGCTCGGCCTTCGCGGCGCGCCACAGCTTGAGCAGGCGCTTGCGCATCATCGGGTACTTCACCCGGTTCGCGCTGTAGAGGTACCAGCTGTAGCTCGCGCCGCGGGCGCAGCCGCGGGGCTCGTGGTTCGGCAGCTCGGGCCGCGTGCGCGGGTAATCCGTCTGCTGCGTCTCCCATGCCACCACGCCGCCCTTGACGTAGATCTTCCAGGAGCAGGAGCCGGTGCAGTTCACGCCGTGAGTGGAGCGCACGATCTTGTCGTGGGCCCAGCGCTGCCGGTAGGCGTTCTCCCAGTCACGCGGCTCGTTCGTCACGGTGCCGTGGCCGGCCGAGAAGCTCTCGACGTTGCGCTTGAAGAAGGTCAGTCGGTCGAGGAGGTGCGACATTGTCTCTCGTGCCTCTCAGCAGGGAGTGGCCGCGCCGCGCCGGGCGTAGAGGGCCCAGTTCAGCGCCACATTGATCAGGAAGAAGACGGCGAGGCCCCAGAACACCACGTCGGCCTTGCCGAAGGCGCCGAAGGCGGCGGCGAACATCAGGCCGAACAGGAAGGGCCCGTAGGCCGCGACCGCGGCGGTGAAGCCGATCACGCCGCCGGCCTGCCGGGGCGGGAAGATCATCGGCATCTGCTTGAAGGTCGAGGCGTTGCCGATGCCCGCGAAGGCGAAGAGCCCGAGCATCGCGGCCACGAAGGCGGGGAAGGTCGAGAGGTCCGAGCCATCCGTCACCAGCGGCACGGCGACCGCGCAGGCGATCATGCCGAGGCCCGCATACTGCGTGACGCGCGCGCCACCCAACCTGTCGGAGAGCGGGCCGGCGAGGACGCGGAGCAGCGAGCCGACGAGCGGGCCGTAGAAGGCATAGGCCAGCGGATCAGGGGCGCCCGGCAGGTGACCGTAGATCTGCTTGATGAGCAGCGGGAAGGTGCCGGACAGGCCGGAGAACGCCCCGAAGGTCATCATGTAGAGGCTGGTCATCACCCAGGTGTGGCGGTTGCCGAAGATGTCCATCTGCTGGCGGAGATTCGCCTTCACGGGGACCGAGCGCAGCATGAACCAGGCGAGGATCGCGAAGACCGCGACGAAGGGGATGTAGATCAGCGTGGCGTTCTGCAGGAACACGGGGCTCTGCACGCCGGCCTTGGTCATGGTCTGGCTCTCGCCGCCCATCGCGCCGAAGATCGCGAGGCCGATGATCCAGGGCGTCACGAACTGCACGACGGAGACGCCGAAGTTGCCGATGCCAGCCTGGATCGCCAGTGCCGTGCCCTGCAGGCGCTTCGGAAAGAACAGGCTGGTGGAGGGCATGAAGGAGGAGAAGTTCCCGCCGCCGAGGCCGGCGAGGAAGGCCAGCACCATCAGCACCCAGTAGGGCGTCGTGATGTCCTGCACCGCCCAGGCCCAGCCGGCGAGCGGCAGGATGAGCGACGCGGTGGACAGCGCCACCACGTGCCGCGTGCCGAAGAGCGGCGTGAAGAACATGTGGAACAGGCGCAGCGTGCCGCCCGCCAGGCCCGGCATCGCCGCCAGCCAGAAGAGCTGGCCGGGCGTCAGCCGGAAGCCGATCTGCGGCAGCCGCACCACCAGGGCCGACACGACGAACCAGGTGATGAAGGCGCAGGTGAGCGAGGCGGTGGTGATCGTCAGCGTCTTCCAGGCGCGGGCCGAGCCCGCGAGGCCCCAGAAGCCGCGGCTCTCGGGCCGCCAGTCGGAGAGCCAGGTGCCGCCCGGCGCAGGCGCGCCGGGCTGTTCGGTTGTGCTTGACATGGCTTTGTCTTCCTCGGGCTCTCTTGGTTACTCGCCAGCGACGATGCGGCCGGCGGGCATCTGCGTGCCGGGCTGAGAGACAGGCGCGTTCAGCACCGCGGCCTCCGGCAGCAGGCCGGGCTTCGCGAGTTCCGGGTGCGCGGCCTTCTCCATCCGGCGGATCGCGGCGTGCATCCACACCAGCGACACCGTGCTGACGACGAACAGCAGCATGAAGCAGGAGGTCCAGACGCCGATGATGTCGTTCAGCGCGCCGAAGGCGATCGGCAGGACGAAGCCGCCCAGGCCGCCGATCAGCCCGACCACGCCACCCACGGAGCCGACACGGCCCGGGTAGTAGACCGGGATGTGCTTGTAGACCGCCGCCTTGCCGAGGCTCATGAAGAAGCCGAGGCCCATGGTCAGCAGCATGAAGGGCACGAAGCCGAGCGCGATGTCGAACTCGATCGGGCCGCGGATGCCGCTGACGACGTAGTGCGTGGCGGGATAGCTCAGGCCGAAGGTGCAGACCACCGAACCGATGAAGGTCCAGTACATCACCTTCCGCGCGCCGTACTTGTCGGAGAGCGTGCCGCCGAGGACTCGGAACACCGAGCCGGGGATCGAGTAGGCGGCGCCGAGCAGGCCGGCCGTCACGATGTCGAGGCCGTAGACGCCGACATAGTAGCGCGGCAGCCAGAGGGCGAGCGCGACGAAGCCGCCGAAGACGAAGAAGTAGTACAGGCTGAACCGCCAGACCTGCAGGTTCGCCAGCGGCGCCATCATCGCCGCGAAGCTCTCGGCCTGCACGCCGCGGGCACGCCGCGCGGAAAGGTCCGGGTCGTCCTTCGTCAGCACGAAGAACAGCACGGCCGCCACCGCCAGGCCCGCGGCCCAGATCTGCGCGACCGCCTGCCAGCCGAGACTGACCATCACGACCGGCGCCAGGAACTTCGTGACGGCCGAGCCCACATTGCCCGCGCCGAAGATGCCGAGCGCGGTGCCCTGCTTCTCCTTCGGGTACCACTTCGACACGTAGGCGATGCCCACCGCGAAGGACCCACCCGCGATGCCGACGCCGAGCGCGGCGATCAGGAAGGTCGTGTAGTCATGCGCGTAGGAGAGCAGGAAGGTCGCGACGGCGGCCGCCAGCATCACCAGCGTGAACACGACGCGGCCGCCATACTGGTCGGCCCAGACGCCGAGGAACAGGCGGATCAGGCTGCCGGTGAGGATCGGCGTGCCGACGAGCAGGCCGAACTGCGCGTCCGTGAGGCCGAGGTCCTTCTTCACCTGCACGCCGAGGATCGAGAAGATCGTCCATGCGGCGAAGCAGACCGTGAAGGCCGCGGTGCTGCACCAGAGGGCGAGGCTGCGGTCCCTGTCCCGCACCGTGCCGCCCATCGGGGTATTCATGTGCCCCTCCTTGCTTGCTGAGGCAGGGGCACGGTTAGGATCGGGGTGGCTCAGGCAGCTTGATGCGGATCAATGCCGCGTGTTCACCGGCTGGCTTTTTCGTGCTCATCCCAAGCGGAGCAACCCATGTTTTGCGCTCGGTCGGATCGTCCATTGATCCAGATCAATGGAACCCGGTGTGCGCACATGTAGCTACGGTCCCGTCAGGGGAGCACGCATGCCCGATCGCCAGCCGAACATCGAACTCGTGCGGCGCACGCCGTTCTTCATGACCGCCGGGGAGGAGGCGATGTCGCGCCTGCTGCGCCCGTCCTTCACCCAGCAACTGCCGCGCGGCGCGGTCCTGTTCGACCAGGACGAGCATGCGGACTTCCTGCACATGCTCCTCGGCGGGTCCGTGGGGCTGACGGCGCGGGACGAGGCGGGCGCGGAGACGGTGGTGGAGATCTTCGGCGCCGGGGAGCTGTTCCTGGTGCCCGCGGCGTATCTGCGCCTGCCCTATCTCGCCTCCGGCACCGCGCTGACCGATGTGCGCGTGCTCATGATACCGGCCGACGTGTTCCGGGAGGGCGTGGCGGAGGACCCCGCCCTCGCCCGCGCCACGATGGAGCTGCTCTCGCGCCACTGGCGGCTGATGGTGGACCAGGTCGTGGACCTGAAGCTCCGGTCCGCGGACCGCCGCATCGCGCGCTTCCTCGCGCGGCGCGTGCCGGAGGCGCAGGGCGCCGGCTCGGCCGAGGTGCCGGAACCCCGCGGCACCATCGCGGCGCGGCTCGGCATGACGCCGGAGACGCTGTCGCGGACGCTGAACGCCATGGATGCGGAAGGGCTGATCCGCCTCTCGGGCAAGCGGATCGACCTGCCCGACCGGGAGCGGCTGCTTGGTCGCCGCAGCCGGTAGGCGGCGCTACGCCGCCCGGATCTGC
>DASQNQ010000384.1:0-16429 GCA_035644895.1 Acetobacteraceae bacterium
GTCCAGCACGCGGGTCTTGGTCGGCGCGTCGAAGTAGATCAGCACGTTGCGGCAGAAGATCACGTCGAACCGCCCGGGCGGCGGCGTGCCGAGCAGGTTGCCCTCCTCGAACCGCACCGCGGCGCGCAGCGCGTCCGAGATGCGCCAGCGCGTCCCCTCCTGCACGAAGTGCCGCACCAGCAGGCGCACGGGCAGGCCGCGCTGCACCTCGAACTGGGTGTAGAGCCCGTCGCGTGCCCGCGCCACGATCTCGGCCGAGACGTCGGTGCCCAGGATCTCGACCCGCCGACTGCCGAGCGCCGGGCGCGATTCCTCGGCCAGCATGGCGACCGAATAGGCCTCCTGCCCGGTGGAGCAGGCGGCGGACCAGATGCGGATGGGCTGGCCCGGCGGGCGCGCGGCGGCCAGCCGGGGCAGCAGCCGCGCCAGGTGCTCGAAGGGCCGGCCGTCGCGGAAGAAGGAGCTTTCATGCGTGGTCAGGCTCTCGACCACGCTGCGCTCCAGCGCCTCGTCGCCGCGCGCGCGCAGGCGCTGCGCCAGCGCCTGGAGGGAGCCGAGGCCGCGCCTTTCCAGCAACGGGGCGAGCCGCGTCTCGAGCATGTAGCCCTTGTCCTCGGTCAGCACGATGCCGGCGCGGCGGCGCACCAGCCCTGCGATCTCGGCGAAGGCCTCGCCCGTGATCATGCCGCACCCCCTGCCAGCGACGCGATGCGCGCGCCCATCTCGCCCGGCGGCAGAAGCGCGGCGGCCAGCCCCGCCCGCGCCACCGCCCCGGGCATTCCCCAGACAACCGAGCTCGCCTCGTCCTGTGCGAGCACCGTCCCGCCCGCGGCCACGACGGCGCGGCAGCCCTCCAGCCCGTCCTGCCCCATGCCGGTCAGGATCGCCGCCAGCACACGGCCGCGGCAGGCGCCGGCGAGGCTCCGCAGCAGCGGGTCCGCCGCCGGGCGGCAGTAGTTCTCGGGCGGCGCGGAGGAGAGGCGCGCGACGAGGCCGCCCGCCCCCGCCTCGGCCAGCAGGTGCCGGTCGCCAGGGGCCAGGTAGAGCCGGCCGGGCAGCAGCGTCTCCCCATCGCGTGCCTCGGCGCAGCGTGTCGGGCCGATGCGGTCCAGGTGCTCGGCCAGCATGGCGGTGAAGCCGGCGGGCATGTGCTGCGCCGCCAGCACCGGCACGGGCAGGGGGCGCGCGATGGCTGCCACCAGCGCCGCCAGCGCCTGCGGGCCGCCCGTGGAGGAACCGATCGCCACCGCGCGCGGCGGCCCCGCCAGGCGCAGCGCCGCTTGCGGTGGAGAGGCCGGCGCGGCCGGGGCCCGCCTCCGCATCCGCGCCCAGCCCTTCACCTTGGCCAACAGCTCCGCCTGGAAGGCGCCATCCGCGATGCCGCCCGCGCGGGCGGAGGGCTTCGGCATGTAGTCCACCGCGCCCGCGCGCAGCGCCGCCATGGTGGCCGCCGCCCCGCGCTGCGACAGCGCGCTGGCCACGATGACCGAGCTGCGGGGGGAGGCGCGGAGCAGCAGCGGCAGGGCGGTCAGCCCGTCCATCACCGGCATCTCGAGGTCGAGCAGCACGACATCCGGCCGCGCCCCCGCCTCCACCGCCGCGACGGCCGCCGCCCCGTCGGCCGCTTGTCCCACGACGCGCAGCGCCGGATCGCGCGCGATCACGCGGGAGAAGGCGGCGCGCACCGCCGCGCTGTCGTCGCAGAGCAGGACGGTGACCGCGCCGCTCACGCCGCACCGGCGGGCAGCAGGCCGAGCTGCGCGAGCTTGCCGCCGATGATGTCGGCGTCGAAGGGCTTCATCACGTACTCCTGCGCGCCGGCCTCCAGCGCCTCCAGGATGCGGGGCAGGGCGTTCTCGGTTGTGCAGAGCATGACCGCCGGGCGGTCCGGGCCGAACTCCGCCCGCGCCGCGCGCAGGAAGCCCATGCCGTCCATCACCGGCATGTTCCAGTCGAGCAGCACCAGCGCCGGCAGCGCGCTGCGGCATGCCGCGAGTGCCTGCGCGCCGTCCTCCGCCTCCCGCACCGGCAGCCCGAAGCGTTCCAGGATGGCGCGGGCCGCGCGGCGCACCACGCGGCTGTCGTCCACCACGAGGCAGTCATCGCCCGCGGTCACGGGACGCCACCGCCGATGTCGAGCACGCGCGCCACGTCGAGCACGACCAGCAGCCGCCCGTCCTGGCGGTGGACGCCGCGCGAGACCTCGCGCCACAGCGGGTCGAGGGTCGGCGGGTTCGGCGCGGCGTCCGCGCCGTGCAGCGGCACGACCTCCCCCACCTCGTCGGCGAGCAGGGAGTAGAGCACTCCCCCATGGTCCACCACCACGCTCATCGGCGCGGCGCCGGGCGCGCGGTCCGGCAGGCCGAGGCGGCGGCGCAGGTCGATGGCAGTGACGATGCGGCCGCGCAGGTTGAGCCCGCCCGCGACCTCGGGCGGCGCGAGCGGGATGCGCGCGATCGCCTGCGGGCCGAGCACGTCGCGCACCGCCAGCACCGGCACCCCGCAGGGCTGCTCCGCGACGGTGATGGTGAGGAACAGGTCGGATTCGGTGGCCGCGGCCAGGCCCGTCTGGATCTGCATGTGGATCTCCCGGTTTCAGGCGGCGAGCGCCGAGAGGCACTGCTGGAGCGCGCCGAGCAGCGCCTCGCGCTCGTACTTCGCGACGTAGTCGGTGAAGCCGGCCTGCCGCCCGCGCTCGACCGCCTCCGCATCCGTGCGGCCGGTCAGCGCGACGAGCGGCAGGTCGCGCCAGGGCCCCTCCGCCCGCACTGCGCGGGCGAAGGCGAACCCGTCCATGCCTGGCATCTCGATGTCGGAGAGGATGGCATCGAACATCTCGCCCGCGTCGCGCAGGCCGAGTGCTGCGGCGGGGCTGTCCACCGCCACCACCTCGAAACCCGTGGCGGCCAGCGCCGGCACCACGAGTTCGCGGAAGAAGAGGCTGTCCTCCACCACCAGCAGGCGGCGCTTGCCGCCGGGCTTCGCCGCGGGGCGGAACCAGTCCTCGCCGCCCTGAGCGAGCCACCAGGCGGTGTCCACCACGTCCGTGACGCGCCCGGCCACGACGGCCGAGCCGAGGTAGCCCGCGCGCGCGGGGCCGGGCTGGATCTCCAGCCGCTCCTCCACCACGTCGAGGATCGCGTCCACCATCAGGCCCATGGACCGCTCGCCCTCGGTGAAGACGAGCACCGTCTGGCTTCCGCGCCCCTCCGCATCCGGCCCGGCGCCCGAGATGGAGACGAGCGGCATGAGCGAGCCGCGGTACTGCACGACCGGCACGCCGCCCGTCATCTCGATGCGCGCCGCCGGGATGTCGTCGAGGCGCGAGACGAGGCCGAGCGGCACCGCCTTCGGCGTGGCGTCGCCCGCGCGGAAGAGCAGCAGCGCCGCCTTGTCGGCCGAGGACCGCCCGGCCCCCGCCGGCCCGGTCGAGGCCTGATCCTCCCCGCCCTCGGCCGCGACGCCGGTCGCGCGCGCGATGCCGTTCGGGTCGAGGATCATGATGACCGACCCGTCGCCGAGGATGGTGTTGCCGGAGAACATGCCGATGTGGCGCAGGATCGGTGCCACGGGCTTGACCACGATCTCCTCCGTGTCGAAGAGCCGGTCCACCACGATGCCGAAGACGGCGGCGCCGATCTGCGTCACCACCACGAAGCCGTCCTCGGCCGGCGGCCCGTCCTCGATGCCGAGGATGCCGGCCAGCGAGACGAGCGGCAGGAGGCGGTCGCGCAGCCTGAGCACCGGCGCGCCCTTGATCCGCTCCATCCGCGCGCCGGAGGCGCCGCCGACCCGCACCAGCTCCTGCACCCCGATCTGCGGGATGGCGAAGCGCTCGCCGCCCGCCTCCACGATCAGGGCCGAGACGATGGCGAGCGTCAGCGGGATCTTGATGACGAAGGTGGTGCCGCGCCCCTCCGTGCTCCGCACGTCGATCGTGCCGCCGATGCGCTCCACGTTCGTCTTCACCACGTCCATGCCGACGCCGCGGCCCGAGACGGCGGTGATGGCGGCCGCCGTCGAGAAGCCGGCGCGGAAGATGAAGCGGTGGACGTCGCGCTCGGCCATCGCGGCGACCTCGGCCTCGGAGGCCAGGCCCTGCGCCACGGCCTTCTGCCGGATGCGCTCGGTGCCCAGGCCCTTCCCGTCGTCGCCGATCTCGATGAGGATGTGCCCACCCTCGTGGAAGGCGTTCAGCGTGATGCGCCCGGTCTCCGGCTTGCCCGCGCGCCGCCGCTCCTCGGGCATCTCGAGGCCGTGGTCGGCGCTGTTGCGCACCATGTGCGTCAGCGGATCCTTGATGAGCTCGAGCACCTGCCGGTCGAGCTCGGTGTCCGCGCCGCGCATCTGCAGGTCGATCCGCTTGCCGAGCTCCATGCCGAGGTCGCGCACCAGGCGCGGCAGCTTGGCCCAGGCGTTGCCGATGGGCTGCATGCGCGTCTTCATCACGCCGTCCTGGAGGTCCGACGTGATGTGGGACAGGCGCTGCAGCGGCACGGACCAGGCGCCGTCGTCCCGCGCGCGGGCGAGCTGCATGAGCTGGTTGCGCGTCAGCACCAGCTCGCTCACCAGCGTCATCAGGTCCTCCAGCACATCGACGGAGACGCGGATGGTCTGGGGCGGCGCGGCACCGCCCGGGGCGGCGGGCTCCTCCGGCGCGGCGTCCGGCGCAACCGCCGCCGGGGCAGGCTCCGCCGGTGCCGCGGCCTGCCCGCCCTCGGCCAGGGCGTCGAGGGCGGCCACCAGCGGCGCGTCGTCGCCCGCGGGCTCGGCGCCGGCGGCCTCCAGCCCGGCCACGATCTCCTTGATCCGGTCGAGCGCGCGCAGCACGAGCGTGACGCCCGCGGGCGTCACGGCCAGCACGCCGTCGCGGTAGCGGCCCAGGACGTTCTCGGCCGAATGCGCGACGCGTTCCAGGCGCGACAGGCCGAGGAAGCCGCAGGTGCCCTTGATCGTGTGCACGAGCCGGAAGATCTCCGACAGGGTCGGCTTGTCGTCCGGCGTGCGTTCGAGGCGCAGCAGCGCGGCATCCGCGGCCGCCAGCCCCTCATGCGTCTCGGTCAGGAAATCGGCGAGAAGGTCGTCCATCCGGGCCCCGCGCGGTGATGCGGCGGGAACCCTGCACCCGGGTGGCTCAAGATTCGGTAAAGCGGGCCACCCCCGCGACGGGTTCAGCCGAACGGCCAGCCCGGGGCTGCGCGCAGCCCCGCGATCACGCGCGCGAGGTTGCGCCCGACCCGCGCCAGCGCCTCGTCCCAGGGCAGGACGGCGAAGGCGTCGAATTCCGGCAGCCGGCCACCGCCGGGCAGGCGGAAGTAGGTGGTGCAGCGCAGCGTGGCCGGGTCCGGCATCGCCTCCACGCTCCAGGCGAAGAGGGCGAGGTCCTTGCCCCGGAGGTAGGCATGGACGCCGAGCGGGCGCAGCGCGGGGGGCGGCGCGCGCAGGCCCGTCTCCTCGTGCAGTTCGCGCAAGGCCGCGTCCTCGAAGGGTTCGCCCGGCTCGGCGCCGCCCTTCGGGATGTCCCAGAGCGGCGTGCGCGGCGCGCGGCCGATCAGCAGGTTCGGGCCGTCGCTGACCAGCACCCCGCAGCTGGTCCGGCGCGGCACGGCGCGCGGCATCGTCATCGCCCACATCAGCGGGCGCGGCGGCGCGGGGTTCCCGGCGTGCGGGAATGCGGGACGGATCAGCCCGGCAGCAGCATCAATGGCGGCGCGCCCTCGGGCGGGGCCGGCAGCAGGCTGAGCCCGAATCCCGCACGGGACGCGGCGTCGAGCAGCAGCGGCACGACCACCCCGCGCGGCTCCGGCGCCGGCACCTCCCCCGTGAGCGCCGCGGGCAGGCCGTGGGGCCAGGCGGCGCCGGGGCCGTCCGGCAGCAGGGTCACGCCGCCCTCGGCCTCTCCGGCCAGGCGCAGCACGCCGCCGCGGGGCAGCGCTTCGATCCCCGCCCAGGCCGCGAGCAGCAGGCACTGGCCGAAGCCGGGGGCCAGCGGCGCGCGGAACGCCAGCGCCTCGGTCGAGACTGTGGCGCGCCGGCCGAGGGTGAGCCCCTCCAGCAGCGGCGGCAGCCCGTCCTCGTGCAGCTCGCCGAGGGTGCCCGCGACCGCGGCCCGCCAGAAGCGCAGGCGCCGGTCCATGATGCGGGCCGCGTCGCGCGCGACGTCCAGCGCGTCGTCGCCGACCCCGTCCAGCAGCTCCAGCGCGCCGCCGAGCGCGCCGGCCGGGCCGCCCAGGTCGTGGCACAGCCGGGCGCAGACGGCCTGCACCAGGGTCATCGGATCTGCCTGCATCCCCAACCTTCTCCGACCGTGCCCCGCGGGATCCGCCCGGCTAGCCGGGGGCGGGCAGGCTTGTTAACGCTTGCATGTGACGATCATGATCGCCCCCGGATGCTACGTCCGGCACCCGGAGCGGCCCGAATGGGGCCTCGGCCAGGTGCAGTCCGTCGTCGGGAACCGCGTCACGGTCAACTTCGAGGATGCCGGTAAATTATTGATTAACATCGCCGAGGTCGCGCTGGAGATCGTCGAGGCGGACGGGGGGTGAGCGACCTTCTGGCGGAGGCCTCCGCCCTGCTCGGCCATTGGCGCTTCCATGTGGCGCTCGCCGTCACGGCGGTGGCCGGCGTCATGCGTGGCTACTCGGGCTTCGGGACGGCGGTGCTGCTGGCGCCGGCCTACTCGGTGCTGTGGGGGCCGCGCGTGGGCGTCCCGGTCATGCTGGTGATGGAGCTGTTCGTCTCCCTCCAGCTCCTGCCGCGGGCGATCGGGGAGGCCGACCGGCGCGTGGTGCTGCCGCTCGGGGGCGCGGCGGTGCTGGCCACGCCGCTCGGCGCCTTCATCCTGCTGACGGCGGACGGCGACCTGCTGCGGCGCTTCATCGGCGGCTTCGTGCTCGCCTTCGGGCTGCTGCTCGCGCTCGGCTGGCGGTATCACGGCAGCCGGCCGCTGCCGCTGAACCTGGCCGTCGGCACCGCGGCCGGGCTGCTGAAGGGCGCGACGGGCATGAGCGGCCCGCCTGTCATCCTCTACCTGCTCGCCGGGCCGGAGGAGGCGCGGCGCCACCGCGCGAACCTCATCCTGTTCTTCGCCCTGGTCGCGGTGGTGTCGGTCGTGCCGCCGGCCATGGGCGGGCTGATCGGAGCGGGCGTGGTCGCGAAGACGGCGATGCTCCTGCCCGTGATGCTGCTGGCCGTGCCGGTCGGCGTCCGGCTGTTCCGCGTGGTGCCGGAGCCCTGGTACCGCCGGGCGGCCCTGGTGGTGCTGGTGGGGACCGGCCTGGTGACACTGTTGGCCTAAATGGGAGACTGGCCTGCGGGGGCTGGCCTGAGGGGGCTGGCATGAGCAAAAGGGGGCTTGCGCCGGGGCGGGGCGTCGGACCACATCTGTCACGGAGTCAATGCGGGGGCGCACCTGTTCCCGCGTGGAGATAGAGCTGGGCCCGATGATCGACCCCTTCGGCCGGAAGGTGTCCTACCTGCGCGTATCGGTCACCGACCGCTGCGACCTGCGCTGCGTCTACTGCATGGCGGAGGACATGACCTTCCTGCCCAAGGCGGAGGTCCTGACGCTCGAGGAGCTGGACCGCCTCTGCGGCGCCTTCATCGGGCTCGGCGTCGAGAAGATCAGGCTCACGGGCGGGGAGCCGCTGGTCCGGAAGAACGTGATCTCCCTGTTCCGCTCCCTCGGCGCGCGCCTGGGCGGCGGGGGCTTGCGCGAGCTGACGGTGACCACCAACGGCACCCAGCTCACGAAGATGGCGGACGACCTGTATGCGGCCGGCGTCCGGCGCATCAACGTCTCGCTCGACACGCTGGACCCGGCGAAGTTCACCGCCGTGACGCGCTGGGGCAAGATCGACCAGACGCTCGACGGCATCTTCGCGGCCAAGGCGGCGGGGCTCGCCATCAAGATCAACGCGGTCGCGCTGCGGGACGTGAACGAGCACGAGTACGACCGCATGCTCGCCTGGTGCGGGGAGCACGGCTTCGACCTCTGCCTGATCGAGACGATGCCGCTCGGCGACGTCGGCGGCGACCGGACCGACCAGTACCTGCCGCTGTCCCTGGTGCGGGAGCGCCTGCGGGAGCACTGGACGCTGGAGGCGACCGACTACCGCACGGGCGGCCCGGCCCGCTACTACACGGTGCGGGAGACGGGGCGGCGCATCGGGTTCATCACGCCGATGACCCACAATTTCTGCGAATCCTGCAACCGTGTGCGGCTGACCTGCACGGGCACGCTCTACATGTGCCTCGGCCAGGACGACGCGGCGGACCTGCGCCGGCCGCTCCGCGACCCCTCCCTCGGGAACGAGGGGCTGCGTGACGCGATCCTGGAGGCGATCTCCCGCAAGCCGAAGGGGCATGACTTCGTGATCGACCGAGGCCGGAAGGCGCCCGCCGTCGCGCGCCACATGAGCGTCACCGGTGGGTGAGCTGATCGCGAACCTGGCGGCCCGGCTCCAGGTGCCGGGCATGCCGGACTGGTTCGGGCTGGTGCTGCTGATCGTGCTCGCGGTCGTGGTGCTGGCCTACATGGCCATGCCCTTCGCCGTCTTCGGCGTGAAGGGGCGGCTGGACGCGATCGAGGCGCAGCTCGACGAGCTGCAGACCGAGATCCGCTCGCTCACCATGCGCTTCCCCGAGGGCGGCCGCCGCCGCCCGGTGGAGGACGACTGGGCCGAGCCCGTGGCGCCGCGGGCCGAGCCGCCGCGCCCGCCGGCCTCCCCGCCCGTGCCGCCGCCCCCCGCCTACCCCGGCGCACCGCCGCCCCGCCCCGCGCGGATCGAGCCGCGCTCCGAGCCGCGGCTCGACTGGCCGCGGGACCGGCACTAACCGGCCCTTGGGGGCCGGGCAGGGGCCTTGCCGCGCCGGGCCGCCGGGCGCTTGATGCGGGCGCAGCGGAGGGGTCCATGCGCGTCGCCGTCATCCAGATGAATCCCGGCCACGACAAGGCCGCCAACATCGCCCAGGCCCGCCGCCTGATCGAGGCGGCGGTGGCCGCCGAGCGCCCCGACATCGTGGCCCTGCCCGAGGTCTGGACCTGCCTCGGCGGCGACCGCGCCGGCAAGTTCGCCGCGGCCGAGGCGCTGCCCGCGCCGGGCGCGAACGAGCCCGGCGGCGAGGCCTACGAGTTCCTGCGCGGCATGGCCCGCACCCATCGCATCACCGTCCATGGCGGCTCGATCGGCGAGGCGTCCGGCGAGCGGCTGTTCAACACCACCCTCGCCTTCGGGCCGGAGGGGGATGAGCTGGCGCGCTACCGCAAGGTCCACCTCTTCGACATCACCACCCCGGACGGCACCGGCTACCGCGAGAGCGCAACCTATGGCGGGGGGCGCGACATCGTGACCTACCGGGTGGGGGAGGCGACGGTCGGCTGCGCCATCTGCTACGACGTCCGCTTCCCGGAGCTGTTCCTGGCGCTGCGCCGCCGCGGCGCCGACCTGATCTTCCTGCCCGCTGCCTTCACCCTCCAGACCGGCAAGGACCATTGGGAGGTGCTGATCCGGGCGCGGGCGATCGAGACCCAGTGCTGGATGGCCGCGCCCGCCACCTGGGGCACCCACCAGGAAAGGGCCGGGCCGCGCCAGACCTATGGCCATTCGCTGATCGTGGACCCCTGGGGGCATGTGGTGGCCCGCGCATCGGACGGAACGGGCTGGGCGGCGGCACGGATCGACCCCCAGCTCACCGCCCGCGTCCGTCGCGACATGCCGGTGCTGGAGCACCGGGAGGCGGCGGCCCTTGCCCTCTGACGGGCCGCCGCCCACCCGCATCGCCTTCCTCGCCGCGCCGACCGAGGTCGCGACCCGCGCCCGGGCGCGGCTGGTCGCGCTGCACGGCGACACGCCGCCCGAGGCGGCGCAGGTGGTCGTGGCCCTCGGCGGGGACGGCTTCATGCTGGAGACGCAGCACCGCTTCCTGGGCGAGAACCTGCCGGTCTACGGGATGAACTGCGGCTCGGTCGGGTTCCTGATGAATGACTGGCAGGAGGACCGGCTGCCCGAGCGCCTGGCCGCCGCCCAGGCCGCCGTGCTGCACCCGCTCCGCATGCGCGCCTTCACCGGCGCGCCGGAGCCCGAGGAGGCGCTCGCGATCAACGAGGTCTCCCTGCTGCGGGAGACCCGCCAGGCCGCCAAGATCCGCATCCTGGTGGACGCGAAGGAGCGCATCGCCGAGCTGATCTGCGACGGGGTGCTGGTGGCGACCCCCGCCGGCAGCACCGCCTACAACCTCTCGGCGCATGGGCCCATCGTGCCGCTCGGCGCGAACCTGCTGCCGCTGACCCCCATCTCCGCCTTCCGCCCCCGCCGCTGGCGCGGCGCCCTGCTGCCGGGGGAGGCCCGCGTCACCTTCGAGGTGCTGGAGGCCGACAAGCGCCCCGTCGCGGCGGTGGCCGACTACACCGAGGTGCGGGACGTCCGCCGCGTCGAGGTGTGGGAGGACCGGGGCGTGTCGCTGACCCTGCTGTTCGATCCCCACCATGGGCTCAGCGAGCGGATCGTGGCGGAGCAGTTCACGGTCTAGCGGCAAGCGCCCCTTGGCCGCATGGCGGACCGGCGGCCTCGCCGGTTGACGCGCCCCCCGCCGCCGGGCCATGGGCGGGGCCGTGATGACCCCGCCCCCGCCCCGGTGCTAGGCTGCGCCATGGATCACCCCATCCTCGATCCCTCCACCCCGGCCGAGGCCGGGGAGACGCTGGTGCTGGCGCTGCCCAAGGGCCGCATCCTGAAGGAGCTGGCGCCGGTGCTGGCCCGCGCCGGCATCCACCCGGCGCCCGACTACGCGGACGAGAGCAGCCGGCGCCTGCGCTTCGAGACGAACCACCCCGGCCTCGACGTGGTGCGCGTGCGCTCCTTCGATGTCGCGACCTTCGTGGCGCATGGCGCGGCGCAGATCGGGGTCTGCGGCGCCGACGTGCTGATGGAATTCGACTACGACCAGATCTACGCCCCCCTCGACCTCGGCATCGGCCGCTGCCGCGTCTCGGTGGCTGAACCCGTGGAGGCGGAGGCGGAGGGCGCGTCGCGGCTCGCCGTCGCCACCAAGTACCCCGCCATCGCCCGGCGGCACTTCGCACAGCGGGGCGTGCAGGCGGAGGTCGTCCACCTGAACGGGGCGATGGAACTCGCCCCATCGCTTGGCATCGCGCGCGCGATCGTGGACTTGGTGCAGACCGGCTCGACGCTCAGGGCCAACGGGCTGCGGGAGACGGAGGTGATCGCCCACGTCACCTCCCGCCTCATCGTCAACCGCACCGCGCTGAAGACCCGGCCCGAGGAGATCGGCGCCTGGCTTGCCCGCTTCCGCGCGGCGCTGGCGGAGCGCGACGCAAGATGATGCGGCTCGACACGCGCGACGCCGGCTTCGCGGCGGCCTTCGCGCGCCTGCTGGACAGCGCGCGGGAGACGACGGCGCAGGTGGATGCGGCGGTGGCCGGCATCATCGGGCAGGTGCGCGCGCAGGGCGATGCCGCGCTGATCGACCTCACCGCTCGGTTCGACCGCTGGACGCCCGGGAGTGCCGCGGCGCTGCACGTGACGGAGGCGGAGATCGCGGCCGCCACTGCCGCCATCCCGGCGGACCTCGCCGCGGCGCTCGACCAGGCGGCGCGGCGGATCGAGGCGTTTCACCGCCTGCAGATGCCGCGCGACGTCGAGACGCGGGATGCGGAGGGCCTGGGCCTCGGCATGCGGTGGGGGGCGCTGGACGCCGTCGGGATCTATGTCCCGGGCGGGAAGGCGGCCTACCCGTCCTCGGTGCTGATGAACGCGATCCCGGCGCGCGTCGCGGGCGTCGGGCGGATCGCGATGGCGGTGCCGACGCCGGACGGCGTGCTGAACCCGCTTGTGCTGGCCGCGGCCCGGCGCGCCGGCGTGACGGAGGTCTGGCGCATCGGCGGCGCGCAGGCGGTGGCGGCGCTCGCCTGGGGGACGGCGGCGATCGCGCCGGTGGACCGCATCGTCGGCCCCGGCAACGCCTATGTGGCGGAGGCCAAGCGCCAGGTCTTCGGGCGCGTCGGCATCGATTCCATCGCCGGCCCGTCCGAGGTGGTGATCCTGGCCGATGGGCTGAACGACCCGCGCCACGTCGCGCTCGACCTGCTGGCCCAGGCCGAGCACGACGAGGCGGCGCAGTCCATCCTGGTGACGGACGACGCGGGCTTCGCCGACCGGGTCGCGGCGGCGGTCGAGGCGGCGCTGGCCACCCTGCCGCGCGCGGCGATCGCCCGCGCCTCCTGGCAGGCGCATGGCGCGGTGATCCTGGTGCGGGACTGGGCGGAGGCGGTGGATCTGACGAACCGGCTGGCGCCGGAACACCTGCAGGTGATGGTGGCGGACCCCGCCGCGCTGTTCGGCCGCATCCGCCACGCGGGCGCCGCCTTCCTCGGCCGCCACTGCCCGGAGGCGCTGGGCGACTACGTGGCGGGGCCGAATCACGTCCTGCCCACAGGACGCACGGCGCGCTTCGCCTCCGGCCTTTCGGTGTTCGACTTCCTCAAGCGCACGACCTGGGTGGAGGCGGACGCGGCGGCGCTGGCCGCTGTCGGCCCCGCCGCCGTGGCGCTCGCGCGGGCAGAGGGGCTGGATGCCCATGCGCTGAGCGTGGCGGCCCGGCTGACGGGGGCGGGACGGCGCCCTTGACTTGACCGGGCGCGCGCAGGCGCCCATGTTCCGGCCGGCCCGGCGCCCCCGTTCGGCCGCGACCGCGCCTGCGCGCCTGCGGCCGGCCCTGGACACGGTCCCCTTCCGAATTCCTGTGACCGTGCGAATGGTCCACCGCGACAAAGGCAATGCATGTCGAAAGAGGACATGATCGAGTTCAGCGGCACGGTGGTCGAGCTGCTGCCCAACGCGATGTTCCGCGTGAAGCTGGACAACGACCACATGGTGCTGGCCCACACCTCGGGCAAAATGCGCAAGAACCGCATCCGCGTCCTGGCCGGGGACCGCGTGAACGTCGAGATGACGCCCTACGACCTCACCAAGGGCCGCATCACGTTTAGATTTAAGTAGTGCCCTCAGACGCCGGGTGCGGCCATCCAGCCGCTTGGCTTCGCCGCACAGGCGGCGGCCGGGCGGCTCGGCCCGCCTCTTCGGGCGGGCCGCAGGTGGCGCTCCGCCAGTTTGGGTCCGGCCTTTTGTCTCGATGACCGCCGCGCGCCCGCCTCTCCTCCTCGCCTCCGCCTCGCCGCGCCGGATCGAGCTGCTGGCCCGCATCGGCGTCGTGCCCGACCGCGTGCTACCCACCGACATCGACGAGGCGCCGCGCCGCGCCGAGCTGCCCGCGCCCCTCGCGAAGCGCCTGGCGCGCGCGAAGGCCGAGGCGGCGCGGGCGGCAGCGCCGGATGCGCTGGTGCTGGCCGCCGATACGGTGGTGGGGGTGGGCCGCCGCATCCTGGGCAAGCCGGCCGACGAGGCCGAGGCGCGGCGCTTCCTGCACATGCTTTCCGGTCGTCGGCACAGGGTCATGACGGGCGTCTGCCTGCTCCGCCCGGATGGGGGGCGGGGGGAGCGGCTGGTGACCACCATCCTCGCCTTCCAGCGCCTGACCGACCAGCAGGTGGACGCGTTCCTCGCGACAGGGGAGTGGCAGGGCGTCGCGGGGGGCTACCAGATCCAGCGCCGGGCCGAGGCCTTCGTGCGCTTCCTCTCCGGCAGCCATTCCAACGTGGTTGGCTTGCCGCTGTTCGAGACGGCGCAGCTCCTGCGCGGCTCAGGCTGGCTACGGCCCTGATGCACGAGATCCGGGCCTCGGTGTCGCCCGGAGAGACGCGCACGGCGCTGCTGCGGGACGGCGAGGCGGTCGAGTTCGCGGTCGAGCGAGGCGGCCTGTCGACTGGGGTCGGCGCCCTGCACCTTGCGCGCGTCTCCGCCGTGGCGCCGGCCATGTCGGGCGCGTTCCTGACGCTGGCCGGCGAGGTCACGGGCTTCCTGCCAGAAAGCGAGGCGCCCGGCCGCCCGATCGCGAAGTCGGTGCAGGAGGGCATGGCGATCGCCGTGCGGGTGACGCGCGCCCCGCAGGGAGGCAAGGGGCCGCGCCTCTCGGCGCGGCTCGGCCGGGCGGATGCCGCCCTGGCCGGCGCGGCCCGCGCGCCCGCGCTGCTGCGCCCGGCGCCGGAGGCCGCGCTGCGCCTGGCGCTGACCCATCCGGATGCCCCGGTCGTGACCGACGGTGCGGCGCTCGCCGCCCGGCTGCGCGCGGTGCTCGGGCGGGAGCGGGTGGCGCTGCGCCCGGCCGCGGCCTTCGACGAGGCCGTCGAGGCGGAGTTCGCCACCCTGCTCGAGCACAGCGTGCCGCTGCCCGGCGGCGGGCGGCTTCTGGTCCACCCGACCCCGGCCCTCGTTGCCATGGACGTGGATGCCGGCGCCCATGCCGGGGCGCGCGATGCGGCGGCGCAGTTGCGGATGAACGCCGCCGCGATGGCGGAGGCGGCGCGGCAGATCCGGCTGCGCAACCTGGCCGGCGCCATCCTGCTCGATCCCGCCGGGTTGGCCGTGCGGCGGCGGGAGGCGCTGCTGGAGCCGTTGGCAGCAGCACTCGCTGCCGACCCGCTGGCGCCGCGGCTGCTCGGGCTGACGCGGCTCGGACTGATCGAGATCGTCCGCAGCCGTGTCCAGCCGCCGCTGCATGACGTGCTGGGGCTTCCGCCTTCGGCGCTGACGCATGGGCTGGCCGCGCTGCGCCGCGCCGCACGGGAGGCGTCGCTGGCGCCGGGCCGCCGGCTGGCGCTGCACGCGGCCCCGGCGGTCCTCGGCGCTCTGCGTGCGCTGCCCGATGCCTTGTCGACCTATGCCCAGGGTGCCGGTCACGATCTGGCGCTGCAGGCCGACCCGCTGCGTGCGCCGGGCGAGGAGATGGTGGCACCCGCCGCGTGATGCCCATCACGCAGGTGGGTGGACAGGCGGGGCGGCTTCCGCTATTTCCCGCCGCCTCTGCCACGGCGTCCCGAAGGGGCCGCACCGCATGGGCCCAGGTAGCTCAGTTGGTAGAGCATGCGACTGAAAATCGCAGTGTCGCTGGTTCGATTCCGGCCCTGGGCACCTTCCATCCTTGATTTCGCTGCAGGAAGTAGCGCCCGGGGGAGGAGCGCCACATGTGCCCCCGAACGCGGCTTGCGTTGGGGTACGCCATCTTGTTCCGATCGCGTCACGGGCTTGGGCTCGGCGCCGCACCGCCGGTTGTAGGAACGGTGCCCCGGTATCCCTCGCTTACCACCCCAAACACTGGTTCAGGATCGACGGCGGCTGCGCTGGTCGGGAGTAAGCGGCGCTGGCTTCGGGTTTGCTCGCCCCCATGCTTCCCGCTCTGCCGGCGAGAACACACGGACAGGTTGCGTCTCCTGGGGCTCTAGCTGCCATTTGGACTGTGTCGGGAGGCGCTTCCGCTTCGGCGGGGGCTGTTGCTTGGGGGTGTCTGTCATGCCGCATAGAACGTGCGGGGCGCCCGGCTGGATTGCCGGGCACCCTTTTTTCATGGCACCTGCCCTGCCGGGGTTCTCTCCTTCCACGCGCGCCAGTCAGGCCGGCCGCGCACCTCCCGAGGGGAGGTGCACCAAGCCTTTCCGCTCCATCAGCGCCAAGTCGATGGCGGGCAGGCCTGCGGCCATCGCGCTCGGCCCCGGGCAAGGCCGCCTCTCCGAACGCGCGCTGCGCCATCGGGACCGCGTGGTCCGCGAGGAAGCCCGGCGTGGAGGCAGGGACAGCGCCCGTCATGACGGTGGGCGGCGTCTCACCGTCCCGGTCAGCAGCCCAGGGGAGATGCGCGAAGATCACGCGAGCCGGACAGCGAAGCCGGGCAACTTAACCTTGGTCAGCCTGAGGTTTGGCCAGACCACCCTTCCTCCAGCGTCGCATCCGCGGATAATGGCTGCGATCTGAGCCGGCGCCGCTGGGCCCCGTCGCCGGGGCGGCACAAGGGATGGAGACCTGGCCGTGGGTCCTGTCAGAACTGGGCGACCAGAGGGGTGGCGAGCACAGCCGCCGTTGAATGCGAGAGCCTGCTCGGCGCCGCCGTGCCCGGCCGAGGCGACGGCATCCCATCCAGCGTGAAGACGGCCACGCATTCTCTGCTCACGCTCAGGATCTTCGTGGCCTCCGCACGTTCGCTGAACCTGTCGCGGGCGGCGGACAGGATGCACATGACCCAGGGCGCCATCAGCAAGCACATCAAGGCGCTCGAGAATCGGCTCGGCATGGACCTGTTCACGCGCCATGCGCGCGGCCTCCAGCTCACGGATGCGGGTCTTGCCTATCTGGAGGGGATAGAGCCCGCCCTCGCCGCCATAGACGGTGCCGAGGCACGCCTCGCCGCCCTGCTGCACCAGGGTGACCGCATCACGCTCGCCGTGCCGCCGGCGGTGGCGGGCTGGGTGGCGCCCGCCGTCGCCGGCTTCATGCAGCGGCATCCCGGCATCACCGTGGTC
>DASQNQ010000385.1:0-12258 GCA_035644895.1 Acetobacteraceae bacterium
CCGATGGCGGGCAGCGCCTGGTCGTTGAGGTAGCGGTCGCGGCCGCCCGTCAGCAGGAAGCCGCGCTGGCCCGCCTCGGCCTCGTGCAGGCCGGCGAGCAGGGCCGCCGCCTGTTCGGCGGCGCGCTCCACCGGGACGAGGCGCGCCCTGGTCGCCTCGACATGCCGGAGGCCGGACCCGACCGCCATGGCGGCGAACAGCATGAGCAGGCCTGCGCCCCAGAACAGGGGGCGGACGGCCGTGCGTCGCTGTTTCGGCAACCCGACAGGCAGTGGCGTTCCTCCCGCGTCATCGCGCATGACGATTCAACGCAGGCTGGCGCCAGCCGCCAGACCGAAACGTCCGGCTCAACCGATGGTGAACGCGGGGCGAAAGTCGCGCGGCGAACTTTCGCGTCGCCCGGACGGGTTCAGCAGCCGATCAGGCGCTTGTGGATGCGCGTCGCGGCGACGGCGGCGTGACCCATGCCGACCACGATCTGGTCCACGCCGTGGACGATGTCGCCGGCCGCGTGCAGGCCGGGAACGGACGTCTCCCCGCCATCGTCCACCAGCAGCGCCCCCGCCTCGTCCCGGCGGGCGCCGAGCATCTCGGCCAGCGCCGTGCGGTAGCGGAGGCCGAGCGCGGAGTAGAGCGTGTCGAAGGCGTGCCGCTCGCCGCCGCCGGTGTGGATCGCGGCGATCCGCCCGTCCTCGACCGTCAGCGCCGCCACCGGCTCCTCCAGCACGCGGATGCGGTGGCTTGCTGCCTGGTCCCGCTGCGCGGCGTCGAGCTCGAGGCGGCGGCCGAGGGTCAGCACCGCGACCTCCGAGCCGTAGGTGCGCGCGATGTAGAGCGCCTCCGACAGGCCGCGCGGGCCATGGGCGATGACCGCGATGCGCTGGCCGCGGGCCTCGTAGCCGTCGCAGATCGGGCAGTAGCGCACCAGGCCGCGGCGGACGGCATCGGGCAGGTCGGGCAGGGCTGGCTCGACATCCACGCCGCCGGCGGCCAGCAGCACGCGGTGCGCCCTGATCCGCCGCACGGCGCCCGAGGGTTCGCGCAGCTCCGCGGCGAAGCCGTCCCCCTCCCGCTCCAGGGCGGTGACGGTGGCATTGACCGGCTCCACGCCGTACTTCGCCAGGTGCCCGCGCTGCAGGCGCAGGATCTCCGGGCCAGGGATGCCCTCGGCATAGAAGGGGATGTTGTGGGTGGAGGGGATCCAGGCGGCGCGCTGGTCGCCCGCATCCACCAGCGCGAAGCGGCGCCGGAACCGCGCGAGGTAGAGCGCGGCGGTCAGCCCCGCCGGGCCGCCGCCCACGACGAGGCAGTCGATCGGTTCGTTCATCTGAGTTGGCCAGCCTTCCTTTGCGCCGGTCAACGCAGCCGGCGCGGCCGGGATCGAACCGGCCGCGCAATACAGGGTGGCTTGGGCGGCGTCAGGCCGCCTTCTGGTTGACCTTCGACTCCGCGATCGCGGTCAGCTTCTGGTCCGTCGCCTTCTCCTCGTCCAGGTTCTGCTGCAGCACGGAAGCGCAGTCGTTGCGGCCGAGCTGCTTGGCGAAGGCGACCAGCGTGCCGTAGCGCGTGATCTCGTAGTGCTCCACGGCCTGGGCGGCGGACAGCATGGCGGCGTCGCGCACCTCGTTGTCGTTCGCCTCCTGCATGATGTCCTGCGCCTCCTCCAGGATCCCGTCCATGGCGGCGCAGGTCGTGCCCTTCACGGGCTGGCCATGCATCTGGAAGACCTGCTCGAGCCGGCGGATCTGGTTCTGCGTCTCCGCCAGGTGCGTCTGGAAGCCCTGCTTCAGCTGCGGGTCGGAAGCCTTGTCGATCATCTTGGGCAGCGACTTCGCGATCTGCTGCTCGGCGTAGTAGATGTCCTGCAGGGTGTGGACGAACAGGTCGTCCAGGTTGCGGATCGGCTTCGAGAAAAGGCCCATGGCGTGAGGCTCCGGAAAGTGGTCCTGCGCCTCAACGCCAGGCCGGTGCCCCGGTTCGCGCTCAGGCGGGTCGCCCCCGCGACCGGCCCGAGAGGCGGATGATCCGCGCCAGCACCGGCCAGAGCAGCCCGAGCGCCGTGACGCCGAGCAGCCCCATGGCGATCGGCCGCCCGAGCAGCGCGCCCAGGTCGTCGCCGAAGATGATGAGCGACTGCTTCAGCGTCTCCTCCAGCATGCCGCCCAGCACCAGCCCCATGATGAGCGGTGCGGGCGAGAAGCCGGTGCGGCGGAACAGGAGGCCCACGACGCCCGCCGCGAGCATGACCAGCACGTCGCCCATGGACTGGTTCGGCCCGTAGGCGCCCACGACCGACAGCACGAACACCGCCGGCCATAGGAAGGCGGGCGGTATGAGGGAGATGCGCGCGAAGAGCCGCGCCATGCTGAGGCCCATCACGAGGTAGAGGATGTTCGCCGCCAGCATCGAGGCGAAGACGGCGTAGAGCAGCGTCGGCTGCTCGGTGAACAGGTGCGGGCCCGGCCGCACGCCCTGCACGATCAGCCCGGCCAGGATGATCGCCGTGGTGGCCGAGCCGGGGATGCCGAGGGCGAGGGTGGGCACCATGGATCCCCCCACGGCCGCGTTGTTCGCGGCCTCCGGCCCCGCCACGCCCTCGATGCTGCCGTGGCCGAATTCGTGCCGGTGGCGCGACCAGCGCCGCGTCTCGTTGTAGCCGATCAGGGCGGCGGTGGTGGCGCCGAGCGCGGGCAGCGCGCCGATGAAGGTGCCGATGCCGCTGCCGATCCAGATGGAGCGGTTGCACTTGCGGAACTCGGCCAGCCCCGGCACGCGCGCGGCGTCCATGGCGATGATCTTCGGCTTCTCCAGCCGGCGCGTCGCCTGGTCCAGCAACTCCCCCACCGCGAACAGCCCGATCAGCACGGGCACGAAGCCGATGCCGTCCGAAAGCTCGGGAATGCCGAAGGCGAAGCGCTCGACGCCCGTGGTCAGGTCCATGCCGACGGTGGCCAGCAGCACGCCGAAGGCCGCGGCGATCAGGTTCTTCACCGGGCTGTCGCCGCCGACGGCCGCGCACATCGACAGGCCGAAGACGGCCAGCGCGAAGTACTCGGGCGGCCCGAAGGCGTAGGCGGCGCGCGCCAGCATCGGCGCCGCGAAGATCAGCACCACGACCGACACGATGCCCCCGATGGCCGAGGCGATGGCGGACATGCCCAGCGCCAGGCCGGCCTCGCCGCGCTCGGCCATCTTGTAGCCCTCCAGCGCGGTGGCGCTGGCCGAGGGGTCGCCGGGCGCGTTGACGAGGATGGCGGTGATCGAGCCGCCGAAGTTGGCCGCGCAGTAGATGGCGCCGAGGAAGCAGATCGCCGGGACCGGTCCCATGGTCAGCGTCATCGGCAGCAGCAGCGCGATGGTGGTGGAGCCCGAGATGCCGGGCAGCGCGCCGACGAAGATGCCGAGCGCCGTGCCGAGCAGCACCATGAGCATGACATAGGGATCGACGAGGATCGCCATCCCGCCCAGGAAAGCGTCCAAGCCCTTATCCCCCCAAGAGCCCCATCGGCAGCTTCAGCCGGAACACCTGCACGAAGACGAGCCAGAGCGCCGCCGTCACCCCGGCGGCCGAGGCGAGCAGCGGCGGCCAGCGCGCCTCCCCCCAGAGCCTGCCCGCCAGCACCAGGAACACCGCCGCGGCGCCGAGCATGCCGAGGAGGGCCATCGCCGGCAGGAACAGCGCGCAGAGACCGAAGATGGCCCAGGCGCGGCGCTCGATGCGCGGCGCCTGCTCCTCCCCGATCGGGTCCGCCTGCTTCAGCGCGAGCAGCGCCGCAAGCCCGATCAGCACGAGGCAGACGAGCCGCGGGAACTCCACCGCGCCGAGGCCGGGCAGGCCGGGCGGCACCGGGTCGAAGGCGAAGGTGCCGGCGAAGGCCGCGCCTGCGGCCAGCGCCACCGCGAGGGCAATGGCGTGGTTCGGGTTGCGCGCGCGCGGCGTCACCGCAGCAGGCCGAGCGCGGTCAGCGCCTCCCGGCTCTCGTTGCTGAAGCCTTCCAGCTGCTCGCCGAACACACGGCCGCCCGCCACGCTGTCCGCCGCCTGGCCGGTGCTGGAGAGGTAGGCGGTGTAGATCGGGCCCGACATCGCGCGGACCAGCCCCGCCTCCAGCCGCGCGACGCGGTCCTCGGGCGTGCCGCGCAGGCAGCAGAAGCCGCGGACGGTGGCGGCCACCGTGTTGATGCCGGACTCCCGCGCCGTCGGCACGTCCGGGAAGGTGGCCAGCCGCGCCGCCGAGAGCGCCATGACCGGCCGCAGCTCGCCCGCGCGGAGCTGCGCCTCGGCCTCGCCCGGGTTCACCACCGCCGTGTCGATGTTGCCGCCGACCAGGTTGATCACGATCTCGCCGCCGCCGCGGAAGGGCACCAGCGTCGGCTGCGTGATGCCCGCCGCGCGGCCGAGGGCGAAGATGGCGACGTGGTCCGTCCCGCCGACATGCGTGCCGCCGAACCGCAACGACCGCGCCTTGCCCGCCGCGACCAGGTCGGCCGGCGTGCGGATCGGGCTGTCGCGGCGCACCAGGACCAGTTGCGGGTCCTCCGTCGCGCGCGCGAGCGGGACGAGGTCCGCGAGCTGCGGCAGGTTGCGGTTGCGCAGCATGGTCAGCAGGTGGGTCTGCGTCACCAGGATCAGGGTGTGGCCGTCGGCCGGGCGCTGCGCCAGGTACTGCAGGGCCTGCGCGCCGCTGCCGGCGGTGCGGTTCACCACGGTGAACTCCTGGCCGAACTCGCCCGGCGCCTGCACCATCATCATGCGGACCGTGATGTCCGTGCCGCCGCCGACGCCCGAATGGGTCACCACCTCGACCGTGCGGTCGGGGAAGCGGGGCTGGGCGCGGAGGCTATCCGGGATCGCGAGCCCGGCGCCGAGCGCGCCGAGGCCCGCCAGCGCCCGGCGGCGGGTCGTGTGTGCCTGCATGATCCGTCTCCTCCTGTTCTGTCTTGTCCGGGCCCGTGTCCCGGAAGCGGCGCTTGCCGCCGGCGATGTGCGCCTCGCCCGCCGCACGTGCCGCCGCCGGATCGCCGGCGGCGATGGCGCGCAGGATCGTCGCGTGCTCCGCGTTCGAGGCGCGCATGTTCTCCGCCTCCACCAGCGCGCGGCGGCGGAAGAGGTGCAGCTCGTTGCCGAGGTCGGCATGCAGGCGCTGCGTGCGCGGCCCGGCGCCCTGGCGCAGCAGCGCGTCGTGGAAGTCGAGGTTCAGCGCATAGTAGGCGCGCGCGTCGCCCGCGCGGCGCGCCGCGTCCATCCCGCGCACCAGGCCGCGCAGCGCCGAGAGGCCGGCCGCGTCCCGGCGCCGCGCCAGCTCCGCGCAGGCCAGCCCCGTGATGGCGGCGCGCAGGTCGTAGATCTCGAGCGCCTCCGCCGCGCTGACGGTCCGCACGTAGGAGCCCTGGTTCCGCACGGCGACGACGAGGCCCGAGCGCTCGAGGCCCCGCACCGCCTCGCGCACCGGGCCGCGCGAGACGCCGAGGCGGGCGGCCAGCGCCTGCTCGTTCAGCCTCTCCCCGGCCGGCAGGGCGCCGGAGAGGATCATCCTCTCCAGCTCCTGCGCCACGAGCGAGGCGAGGGAGCGGGTGCGCACGATGTCGAGCGCGCTCGGCGCCTCGGCTTGCGCGGGTTCGGCGGCCGCATCCTCCATTCCGGCAGCCTGTGGCGTGGGGCTGTCATCTGTCAACAGTTTGCGGTCCGGACGGGCGGTGCTACGGTCGTGCCCTCAGGCCATGGAGGACATCCGGGATGACCGACGCGCGACCTCAAGCATCGACGGCGCTGGCGCGCTTCAAGGTGCTCGACCTCACCCGCGTGCGGTCCGGGCCGACCTGCGTGCGCCAGCTGGCCGACTGGGGCGCCGACGTCATCAAGATCGAGATGCCGGAGGGGCTGGACCAGGGCGACCCGATGGGCGGCCCGCGCCAGGGGCCGGACTTCCAGAACCTGCACCGCAACAAGCGCGGCATGACGCTCAACCTGAAAAGCCCGGAGGGCGTCGCGATCCTGAAGCGGCTGGCCGAGACCGCGGACGTGGTGGTGGAGAACTTCCGCCCCGACGTGAAGGACCGGCTCGGCATCGCCTATGCCGACCTCTCCGCGGTGAACCCGCGGCTGGTCTATGCCTCCATCTCCGGCTTCGGGCAGGACGGGCCCTATGCGGACCGGCCGGGCTTCGACCAGATCGCGCAGGGGATGGGCGGGCTGATGTCCATCACCGGCCTGCCCGGCCAGGGGCCGGTGCGCGTCGGCATCCCGATCGCCGACCTCTGCGCCGGAATCTTCGCCGCGCAAGGCATCCTGGTCGCGCTGCTGGAGCGGGAGGTCTCCGGCAAGGGGCAGTGGGTGAACACCTCCCTCCTCCAGGCGCAGGCCTTCATGCTGGACTTCCAGGCCGCGCGCTGGCTCATGGCGCGGGAGGTGCCGAAGCAGGCGGGCAACAACCACCCGACCTCGATCCCGACCGGCGTGTTCGCGACCAGCGACGGACACATCAACATCGCGGCGACGGGCCAGCGCATCTGGCAGCGCTGCGCGGAGGCCTTCGGCCGGCTGGACTGGCTGAAGGACGAGCGCTACGCGACCGGCGAGGCGCGCAGCCGCAACCGCGACGCGCTGAACGCCGAGATCGCCGAGGTGACGCGCACGCGCACCAGCGCGGAATGGGTGGAGGCGCTGAACGAGGCGGGCGTGCCCTGCGGGCCGATCTACGCGATCGACCAGATGTTCGACGACCCGCAGGTGAGGCACCTCGGCATCGCGCGGACGTTGCACGACGAGGGACGCGGCGACGTCGCGTATGTCCGGCAGCCGATCGACATGTCCCGCACCCCGTCCGGGATCGTGGCCCACCCGCCCGCGATCGGGGAGCACACGGACGAGATTCTTCTGCAGCTTGGCTACGACAAGGCGGCGATCGCGGAGCTCCGCGCGCGCCAGGTGGTGTGAGGGGAGGCGCGGCGATGGACGGCATGGTGGCGACAGGTTCGGAGAAGATGCTCGCCCGCAAGGCGGGCGGCGTGGGCTGGATGACCTTCAACAACCCCGAGCGGCACAACGCCGTCTCGATGGAGATGTGGCAGGCGGCCGAGCGCATCCTGGCCGACTTCATCGCGGACGAGGCGGTGCGCGTCGTCGTGGTGAACGGCGCGGGCGGCAAGGCCTTCGTCTCCGGCGCCGACATCTCGAAGTTCGAGAGCGAGCGTTCCGGCGAGGAGGCCGTCGCCGCCTACCAGGCGCAGACGGCCAAGGTCTACGACAGGCTGGCCGACTGCCCGAAGCCCACCATCGCCATGATCCAGGGCCACTGCATCGGCGGCGGCACGGCGCTGGCGGTCTGCTGCGACATCCGCATCTGCGGGGACACGGCCAGCTTCGGCGTGCCGGCGGCGAAGCTCGGCCTCGGCTACCCGCTGGCCGGCATCCGGCGGCTGGTGGACCTGGTCGGACCCTCCTTCGCGAAGGAGATCTTCTTCACGGCCAAGAAGTGGTCGGCCGAGGAGGCGCGCATCATGGGCCTCGTCAACCGGGTGGTGCCGAACGACGCGCTGGAGGCCACGGTGCTCGACTACGCCGAGACCATCGCGGGCAACGCGCCGCTGACCGTCGGCAGCGTCAAGACCATCGTGCGCGAGGCGCTGAAGGACCGCGGGGCGGCGGACGAGGCGCTGTGCGACCGGCTGGTGAAGGCCTGCTTCGCGAGCCAGGACTACATCGAGGGCCGGCGCGCCTTCATGGAGAAGCGCAAGCCGGCCTTCCAGGGGCGCTGACCCCGGGCCGGGCGGCACCTTGCGGGTGCCGCCCGGATCGCGCTCAGGTCCGGGCCAGCGCGCAGCCGCCCTCCGCCATCGGACGGAACGCCTCCTCGGCGGGGATCGTCGCGACGACGTTGTAGTAGTCCCAGGCGCCGCGCGATTCGGCCGGCGTCTTCACCTGGAACAGGTAGGCGGGGTGGATCTTCCGGCCATCGGCCCGGATGCGGCCGCGGCCGAAGGCGTCGTCGTCCGTCTCCATCGCCTTCATCCGCTCCACCACCGCGCGCCCGTCCTGCTTGGCCGCCGCCGCGCCGACGGCCGCGACGGCCTTCAGGTAGTGCGCGGTGACGCCGTAGCAACCGGCCTGGACCATGAAGGGCATGTTCCGGTTCGGCAGCCGCGGCTGGACGCGGCGGCTGAAGGCGCGCGTGCGGTCGTTCAGGTCCCAGTAGAAGCTTTCCGTCAGCACGAGGCCCTGCGCGGTGTCGAGGCCGAGCGCATGGACCTCCCCGCAGCTCATCAGCAGGCCGGCGATGCGCATGTTGCGCGTCAGGCCGAACTCCCGCGCCTGCTTCACGCAGTTCTCGGTGTCCGTGCCCGCATTGGCCAGCCCCAGCACCTTCGCGCGGCTCGACTGCGCCCGCGCGAGGAAGGAGGCGAAGTCGGTGGTCTGCGGGAAGGGGTAGCGCGCGGCGCCGAGCACGCGGCCGCCCGCGCGCTCGACGAACGTGGTCGTGTCGCGCTGCAGCGCGTGGCCGAAGGCGTAGTCCGCCGTGATGAAGAACCAGGTGTCGCCCCCTGCCCGCGCCAGCGCCGCGCCCGTGCCGTTGGCCAGCATGTAGGTGTCGTAGGTCCAGTGGATGGTGTTCGGCGCGCAGGCCGCGCCGGTCAGGTCGCTCGTCGCGGCGCCGCTGTTCAGGAAGACCTTGTTCTTCTCGCGCGCGAGGGTGTTGATCGCCAGCGCGATGGCGGAGCCCGGCACGTCCACCACCGCGTCCACCCCCTGGTCGTACCACTGCCGGGCGATGTTCAGGCCGACATCGGGCCGGTTCTGGTGGTCCGCCTGCACGACCTCGACCTGGAGGCCGAGCGCGGAGGCGAACTCCTCCACCGCCTGGCGGGTGCAGACCACGCTGCCCGGGCCCGTCACGGCCGCGTAGGGGCCGGACATGTCGGACAGCACGCCGAGCCGGATGGTCTGTGCGCCCCCTTGGCCCTGCGCCCGGCCCAGGGGCAGGGCGGCGGCTCCAGCGCCGGCCAGCAGCATGCGCCTGTCGATGTGCATTCCCGGTTTCCTCCCCATGTCTTGCCCGAAGCCTCGGGGGGTCGCCTCGCCGCCGTCAAGTCATGCTTGTGCGAACCACCCGGGCCGGAATGCCTTCTGAAGCGGCCCCCGGCGCGCTATATGCCGCCCCATGAGCGACATACTGGAAGACGGCGCGGTGGCCCGCGAGGCGGCGCGGCGGCGGACCTTCGCGATCATTGCGCACCCGGACGCGGGCAAGACCACGCTGACGGAGAAGCTGCTGCTGAAGGGCGGCGCCATCCAGCTGGCGGGCGCCGTGCGCGCAAAGGGCAACGCCCGGCGCACGCGCTCGGACTGGATGAAGATCGAGCAGGAGCGCGGCATCTCCGTCGCCACCTCCGTCATGACCTTCGAGCGCGCGGGCATGGTGTTCAACCTGCTCGACACACCAGGCCACGAGGATTTCTCCGAGGACACCTACCGGACGCTGACGGCTGTGGACGCCGCGGTGATGGTGCTCGACGCCGCCAAGGGCATCGAGAGCCAGACGCGCAAGCTGTTCGAGGTGTGCCGCCTGCGCGACATCCCGATCGTCACCTTCGTCAACAAGATGGACCGCGAGGCCCGCGACCCCTTCGAGCTGATCGACGAGATCGAGAAGACGCTGGCGCTGGACGCCGTGCCGCTTGCCTGGCCCGTCGGCCGCGCGAGCGAGTTCTGGGGCACCTACGACATTGCCGGCCGCCGCCTGCTGCCCGTGGACGCGACCGAGGAGGAGGCGATCGAGGTCGAGGGCTACGAGGACCCGCGCATCGCCGGGCTGGTGGGGGAGGCGCGCGCCACCGCGCTGGCCGAGGAGGTGTTGCTGGCCGAGGCAGGCTTTCCCCCGTTCGACCTGCAAAAATTCCGGGAGGGGCACCTGACGCCGGTCTATTTCGGCTCGGCGCTCCGCGACTTCGGCGTGGGCCACCTGCTGGAGGGGCTGGCCCGCCACGCCCCCCCGCCGCAGCCCCGCGCGGCCGAGCCCCGTGCGGTCGAGCCCGGCGAGGGCAAGCTGACGGGCTTCGTCTTCAAGGTCCAGGCGAACATGGACCCCAATCACCGCGACCGCGTGGCCTTCCTGCGGCTCTGCTCCGGCAAGCTGACGAAAGGCATGCGGCTGAAGCAGACCCGCACGGGCAAGCAGGTGCCGGTCAACGCGCCGCTCTTCTTCTTCGCCAAGGACCGCCAGGTGGCCGAGGAGGCGTGGCCCGGCGACGTGGTCGGCATTGCCAACCACGGCACGCTCCGCATCGGCGACACGCTGACCGAGGGAGAGGCGCTGAACTTCCAGGGCGTCCCCTCCTTCGCGCCCGAGATCCTGCGCCATGTGCGGCTGGAGGACCCGATGCTGGCGAAGAAGATCCGCACGGCACTGGACCAGCTCGCCGAGGAGGGGGTGGTGCAGGTGTTCCGCCCGCTGGACGGCTCGCAGCCCGTGGTCGGCGTGGTCGGGCAGCTCCAGCTCGACGTGCTGCAGTCCCGCATCCAGGCGGAGTACGGCGTGCCCACGGGCTTCGACGCGACGCGCTGGCAGTTCATGCGCTGGATCAGCGGCGAGCGCGCGGAGGTGGAGCGCTGGGCGGCGTCCAACCGCGGCGACGCGGCCGAGGACCATGACGGGGAGTACGTGGCCTTCTTCTCCTCCGACTGGCGCCGCAAGCGGGCGGAGGAGGACTGGCCGAAGCTGAAGTTCCACGCGGTGCGGGAGCAGCACGGCGTGGTGCAGATGCGGCGGTAGTCAGACGCCCAGATACGCCTCGCGCACCGCGGGGTCGTGCAGCAGCGCCTCGCCCGTGCCGGAATGGGCGATGCGCCCCGTCTCGATCACGTAGCCCCGGTCGGCGATGGAGAGCGCGGCGGAGGCGTTCTGCTCGACCAGCAGCACCGTGACGCCCTGCCCCTTCAGCGTCACGACGGCGTCCAGGATCTGGTCGACCAGCAGCGGGGCGAGGCCCATCGAGGGCTCGTCCAGCAGCAGCAGGCGCGGCCCGCTCATCAGCGCGCGGCCGATTGCCAGCATCTGCTGCTGCCCGCCCGAGAGGCCCGCCGCCTGCAGCGCGCGCTTCTCCCGCAGGATGGGGAACATGTCGAAGACGCGCCCGATCGCCTCCTCCGTGCCCGCACGGCCGCGGCGGTAGGCGCCGAGGCGGAGGTTGTCCTCGACGCTCAAGGGGCCGAAGACCTGCCGCCCCTCCGGCGACTGCGCGATCCCCTCCGCCACGCGGCGATGCGCGGACCAGGCGGTGATGTCGTGGCCGTGGAAGCGGATGCGGCCGCCAGAGACGGGCTGCACGCCCGACAGGCAGCGCAGCAGCGTCGTCTTGCCCGCGCCGTTGCCGCCGACGATGGCGGTGATCTCGCCCGTCTCGACGCGCAGCGACACGCCCTTCAGCGCCTGGATGCGGCCATAGGCCGAGGTCAGCTCCTGCACCTCAAGCATGCGACACCCCGCGCGCCTCGGCGCGACCCGCCTCCCGCGCGCCATGGCTGCCGAGGTAGGCAGCCACGACATCCGGGTTCGTGCGCACCTCTTCCGGCGTGCCCTCGGCCAGCATGCGGCCCTGGTTCAGCACCACGACGTGGCGGCTGATGCGCATGACGAGCTTCATGTCGTGCTCGATCAGCACCACCGCGACGCCGCGCGCCGCGACCTCCGCAATCAGGGCGTCGATCTCCTCCGTCTCCACCGGGTTGCACCCGGCCGCCGGCTCGTCGAGCATCAGCACGCGCGGGTTGGTGGCCAGCGCCCGCGCGATCTCGAGCCGCTTGAGCGCGCCGTAGGGCAGCGATCCGGCCGGCGTCTGCGCGTGGTGCGCGAGGCCGACCTGGTCCAGCAGCGCCATCGCGGCGTCGCGCGTCGCCGCGTTCTCCTGCCGCGTCGCACGCAGGCGGAACAGGTCGGAGAGCAGGCCGGCGCGCTCCTGCAGGTGCCGTCCCGCCATGACGTTGCCGAGCGCGGTCATGCGGAAGAAGACCTGCAGGTTCTGGAAGGTGCGCGAGAGACCCGCGGCGGCGAGGCGGTGCGGGGGGGCATCCGTCACGTCCTGCCCGTCCAGCGTCACGCGGCCCGAGCCCGCGCGGTAGAGGCCGGTGACGATGTTGAAGAGGGTCGTCTTGCCCGCGCCGTTCGGGCCGATGACGGCCAGCACCTCCCCCGCCCGCGCGGTGAAGCCGACGCCGTCGAGCGCCCGCAGCCCGCCGAAGGAGATGCCGATGCCCTCGGCGGAC
>DASQNQ010000386.1:0-10323 GCA_035644895.1 Acetobacteraceae bacterium
CGGATGCGGGAGGCGGCCGCCACGGCGCTCGTGGAGTTCCAGGAGGTGGCCTCGGCGAACCCGCGAGTCGAGGCTGTGGCGCGCCATGAGGAAGCCCCGGCCGGGGACCTCGCGAGGCTCCTTGCCGGGCAGGATCTGATCATCGTGCCGGCCGGCGTCGGGCCGCATGGCGAAGAGAGCCATCCGGGGCAGGAGACAGCCGCCGTGCTCGCCGCGGCGCGCGTCGCGCCCGTGCTGCGGGTCGGCCGGCGGCCGGCCACCGTGCGCGGCGTGCTGCTCGTCGCCGGCGCGTCGCCCGGTTGCGGGGCGCTCGCGGCGGGGCTGCTGCGCTCCGGGCTGTGGCCCTCGGCGCCGGTCTCCATCCTCCCGGTGGCGGATAACCGCCGCGGCGTCCGGGAGATGGTGGAGGGGCAGGCGGAGCTGCTGCGCGCGCATGGACGGCAGGTGGCCGTGATGGCCCCGGTGGATCTCGACTTCGAGGCGGATGACCTGCGCGCCCGCCTGGCCTTTTTCGACGCCGCGGTGGTGTCCAGCCTTTCCACGCGCTACGGAGGCCTCTTCGACAGCATCCGGAACTGCCCCCTCGAAACGGTCGCGGAAAGGGTGCCCCTCATCCTCCTGCCCTGACGGGAGGACAAGCGGCGGGCGGGGACCGGGACACGCGTGGAGCCAGCCGGTGCATGATGCCTGACCAGGAGCGCGGAGGGCGCCTTCCGCGCACCGTTCTTCCCCCGGCGCTGCGGCTGCCGGCGGCGGCCGGGCTGATCGTCTTCACGGTGGCGGTCGGCACCACGCAGGTCGCGCTTCAGGTCACAAACCAGCAGGCGGACCGGCAGCTGCAGCAGCTCGGCCAGGTCTATCTCGACGGGCTGGCGGCGAGCGTCCGGCCGGGGCTGGAGGCGGCGGACCCGGACTACATCGCCGGGCGCTTCGCACGCGCATTCACCGAGCAGTATGGGGTCGCGGAGCGTGCCCTCTTCGCCTATTCGCCTGACGGCCGGCTGCTGGCACGGCATGGCGACCCTGCCCTCGCGGCGCCGGGGGGCGACCTGATGGCGGAGGGTGGCTGGCGGATGGACGCCGCTGCCGGCACCGCCTGGACCTCCCGCCGGGTGCAGGGCTCGGTTGGCCCGGCCGGCCACCTCGTGGCGGCGCTCGACATCCGGCCTGTCCTAGCCGCGCGGGAGCGCCTGGCCTGGACCATCGTCCTGGTGGACCTCCTGCTGTCCGCGGTCTTCGCCCTGCTCACCTGGTTGGTGCTGCGCCGCCTGGGCCGTCCGCTCCACGTCCTGGTGCAGGAACTCTCGGATAGCGCGCACCGCCCCCCCGCTCGGCTGCCCGAGGCGCTGGTCGGCGCCGCGGATCCGCGGATGGCCCATGTGCTGCGCGCCTACAACCGCATGGCCGACGGGGTGCGGGAGCGGGAGCGGCTCCGGGCCGAACTTGCGGATCGCGAGCAGGCGGCCGCGCTCGGCCAGCTTGCCGCTACCGTCGCGCATGAGGTACGCAATCCGCTGGCCGGGCTTGCCGCGGCGGTGTCCACGCTCCGCCACTTCGGCGACCGTGCGGAAGTGCGGGAGGAGTCGCTCGGCCTTCTCGAGCGCGGCATCGCCGCGCTGGAGCGGATCGTGACCGGCACGCTCGACCTCTACCGGCCAGAGGAGGACCGGCCGCTGACCCGCGCCGATTTCGAGGATCTCCGCCAGCTTGTGCGCCCCGCGGCAGAGCGGCACGGCGTGACGGTGGCGTTCGAGCTGGACCTGCCCGAGGGCGACATCGGCCCCGGCTCGGGCGGCGTCCGGCAGGTGCTGCTCAACCTCCTGCTCAATGCCTGTGCCGCGACGCCGCGGAGCGGCGCGGTCGGGCTGCAGGCGCGGGTCGAGGACGGGGAACTGGTCTGCGAGATCACCGACGAGGGTGCGGGCCTCGACCCCGCCCAGGCGATGCGGCTTTCGGGCGGGACGGCGCCGCGGACGCGCCGCCTCGGGCTCGGCGTCGTGGTCTCGTTGCTGGGCAACCTCGACGCCCGCGCCTCGGTCACGGAGCGGCCAGCCGGCGGCACCGCCATCCGGCTGGCGATCCCGTTGCGGGACGGGGCCCACGCGTGAGTTCGCCGAAGGTGGTGCTGGTGGTGGAGGACGATCCGGTGCTGGGCCCCGCCCTGGTGCAGCGGCTGCGGCTCGAGGGCCATCGGCCGCGCCTCGCGGCGACGGGCGCGGCGGCGCTGCGCGAGGCGCTGGCGCTGCGTCCCGACGCGGTGGTGAGCGACATCCGCCTGCCGGACATGTCTGGCGAGGAGGTCTATCTTCGCCTGGTGGCGGAGCTGGGCGCGCTACCCGCCTTCTTCATGACCGCATTCGGCGAGGTGGCGCAGGCGGTCCGGCTCGTGCGCGCCGGCGCGCGCGATTACCTGACCAAGCCCGTGAACGTGGACCGGCTGATGGATGCGCTCGGCGCCGCGCTCACCGCCCCGCCCTCCACGCCAAAGCCCGGGGCCGGCGATCCGCCGCTCGGCCCCTCGGCGCCGATCCGCGCGGTGGAGGCGGTGCTGCGCAAGGCGGCGCGGGTGGACGTGCCGGTGGTGCTGACCGGCGAGACGGGCGTGGGCAAGGAGCTCGCGGCGCGCTTCCTGCATGCGGCCTCGCCGCGCGCGGGCGAGCCTTTCGTCGCCGTGAACTGCGCCGCCATCCCGCGGGAACTCGCCGAAAGCACGCTGTTCGGCCATGAGCGCGGCGCCTTCACCGGCGCCGCCGCGCGCCAACCCGGCCTCGCGGAACGCGCGGGCGCGGGCACGCTGCTGCTGGACGAGGTGGCGGAGCTCTCGCCCGAGTTGCAGGCGAAGCTGCTGCGGCTGGTGCAGGAACGCGCCTTCCTGCCCCTCGGCGCCGCGGCGGAGCGGCCCTTCGCGGCACGGCTGGTCTGCGCGACCCATGCCGACCTCGCCGCCCGGGTGCAGGAGGGGCGCTTCCGCGAGGATCTCTACTTCCGCCTCAACGTCATCCCGGTGGAGGTCCCGCCGCTCCGCCGCCGCGCGGAGGACCTGCCCTGGCTCGCCGGGCGGCTGCTTCAGGAGGCGGTGGCGCGCTTCAGCCTCGGCCCCCGCCGCCTCGCGCCCGCGGCGGTCGCGGCGCTCTCCGATCACGACTGGCCCGGCAATGTACGGGAGCTCCGCAACCGGATCGAGCGTGCGGTGGCGCTGGCGGACGGGGAAGAGATCGGGCCGGCCGACCTGTTCCCGGAAGCCCGCCTGGAAGGGCGCGGGGCAGCTGGGCAGCCGCCGCACCTCGGCGCCGCCATCGAGGGTGCGACGCGCGGCGCCATTGCCGAGGCGCTGCAGCGCGCCGGCGGCAGCCGGGCCGAGGCGGCGCGGCTGCTCGGCATATCCCGCACGACGCTTTGGAAGCGGATGCGGGAGCTTGGTCTGGCAAGCGATGGATGAACCAAGCTGCCGGCTGCGCGGTGCGGCGGCGAACGCGCGGCGCCCTGACCCGTTCGGAGGTCGGCCCTGGCGGGCCGGGCGCAGAAAGCGAGGAGCGATGGTCACCAGGAGCTTGAGCCGATCATGCTGGCCCGGCGCGCGCTGCCGCCCGGCGCGAGGGTGCATCCGGTAGTGTCGGTCCTGCTCCCAATGGCCGTCCTGGCCCTGCTGGCGGGCGCCGCCCTGGTGCCCATGGCAGGGCGCCTGGGCAGGCGCACCGCCATCTGGTCGGCGGCCGGCACCCTGGCCGTACCGCTGGTGCTGCTGGCGCCGCTCGCGCCGGGCGCGCTGGCCGGGGAGGTCGCGGTCCACCGGCTGTCCTGGCTCCCGGAATGGGGGCTCGACCTCTCCTTCCGCCTCGACGGACTCGGTCTGCTGTTCGCCGTCCTGATCCTCGGGATCGGGCAGCTCGTGATCCTCTATGCCGCCTACTACATGCCGCAAAAGGACGGGCTCGGGCGGCTGCTCGGCACGCTGATGGGCTTCGCGGGCGCGATGCTCGGCGTGGTGCTTTCCGAGAACCTGCTGCTGATGGTGGTATTCTGGGAGATCACCTCCGTCACCTCCTTCCTGCTGGTCGCCTACAAGCACGACACGATCGAGGCGCGGATCGCAGCGCGCATGGCACTCGCCGTCACCGGCGGCGGAGGGCTGGCGCTGCTGGCTGGCGTGCTGCTGCTCGGGCGCATGGCGGGAAGCTACGAGCTCTCCGCCGTGCTGGCGGCGGGCGAGGCGATCCGGGCCGACCCGCTCTATCCCGTGATGCTGGTGCTGGTGCTGCTCGGCGCCTTCACCAAGTCGGCGCAGTTCCCCTTCCACTTCTGGTTGCCGAACGCGATGGCGGCGCCGACGCCGGTCTCGGCCTACCTGCACTCCGCCACCATGGTGAAGGCGGGCATCTTCCTGCTGCTGCGGCTCTATCCCGTGCTGTCGGGGACGGATCTCTGGTTCTTCCTGGTGAGCCTGACGGGCGCGGTGACGCTGGCCTACGGCGCCTATGTGGCGCTGTTGAAGCACGACCTGAAGGGGCTGCTTGCCTATTCCACCGTCAGCCATCTGGGGCTCATCACGCTGCTGATCGGCATGGAATCGCCCCTGAGCACGGTGGCGGCACTGTTCCACGTCGTCAACCATGCGATCTTCAAGGCATCGCTGTTCATGGCGGCGGGCATCGTTGATCATGAATGCGGCACACGCGACATGCGGCGCATCAACGGCATGTTCCGCATCATGCCGCGCACCGCGGTCCTCGGAATCGTCGCGGCAGCCTCGATGGCCGGGGTGCCGCTGCTGAACGGCTTCCTCAGCAAGGAGATGTTCTTTGCCGAGGCCGTGGAGCAGGGCGCGCTCGGCGGCTACGCCTATCTCCTGCCCGCCTTCGCCACCTTCGCAGGCGTCCTCTCGGTTGCCTACTCGATCCGCTTCGTCCACGACGTGTTCTTCAACGGTGCCCCGGTGGACCTGCCGCGACAGCCACATGAGCCGCCGGGCTGGATGCGCGTGCCGGTGGGCATCCTGGCGGGCCTCTGCCTCGTGGTTGGCCTGGTGCCGCAGTTGGCGGTCGGCGCGATCCTGCGGGCCGCCTCGGCCGCGGCGCTCGGTGCCTCGCCGCCCGACTACAAGCTGGTGATCTGGCACGGCTTCAACCTGCCGCTCGTCATGAGCATCGTGGCCATGATTGGCGGCGTCCTCTGGTACCTGTTCCGCCGCGTGCTGTTCGACCTGCATGAGCGTTACGCGCCAAATGTCGCCGGGCCCGCGGCCTTCGAGCGCGTCTTCAACGCCGCCGTCGTCGCGGCGCGGGCGGTCCTCCGGCTGCTCGACCCGGGTCATCTGCGCCGCTACACCCTTTACCTGATCGGTGGGGCGGGCGCGCTCGGGCTGGCGGGCTTCCTCGGCGCGAAGCCGGCGGTGCTGGCCGGCAGCCTGCCCGCCACGCCCGCCGATCCGGCGGCGCATGGCGCGCTGCTCGCACTGCTGTTCGGCGCCTTCGGCTGCGCCATCCTGCACCGTCATCGGCTGGTCGCGGTCGCCTTCGTCTCCGTCGCCGGGCTGATCGTCTCGCTCGCCTTCATCCGCTTTTCGGCGCCGGATCTCGCGCTGACGCAGCTCTCGGTGGAGGTGGTGACGATCGTGCTGCTGCTCCTCTCGCTGCGCTTCATGCCGGGCGATGCCCCGCGGGAGCTGCCGCGCCGCCGCGCCGGCCTGGACGCGGCGGTGGCGGGAACCTGCGGCCTCGGCATCGGCGCGCTGGCCTATGCCATGATGACGCGGCCCTTTGAGACCATCTCGGGCTGGTTCACCGCCAACGCGGTCGAGGGCGGCGGCGGCACGAACGTGGTCAACGTCATCCTGGTGGACTTCCGAGGCTTCGACACGCTGGGCGAGATCACGGTGCTGGCCGTGGCCGCCCTCGGCGCGCATGCGCTGCTGGAGGGGCTTCGCCTCGTGCCCCATGCGCCGGCCGCGGCCAGTGAGGCGGACCTACACCCGATCATGCTCGCGATGCTGATGCGCCCGCTGCTGCCGCTCGCACTCGCCTTCGCCCTCTACATCCTGCTGCGCGGCCACAACCTGCCGGGCGGCGGCTTCGTCGCGGGGCTGATCACCGGCGTCGCGCTGATCCTGCAGTACCTGGCCGTGGGCATCGAGACGACGAGCGCGCGGCTGCGGCTGGACCATCTGCGCCTCTTCGCCGTGGGCCTCGGCCTGGCGCTGGTCACCGGCCTGGCCAGCATGGTCTTCGGCCTGCCCTTCCTGACGAGCTGGCACGGCTACGTGCCGATCCCGCTGGTGGGCAAGACGCACCTGGCTTCCGCGATGATGTTCGACATTGGCGTCTACTTCACCGTGGTGGCCACCGTGCTGCTGATCCTGTCCGAGATCGGCCGGCTCAGCACGCGCGAGAGGGCGCCGCGCCCCGCACCGGCCGCGCGGCCGGCGCTCGAGGAGGCGCGCGCCTGATGGAACTCGTGCTCGCCACCGGCATCGGCGGCCTCGTCGCCACCGGCGTCTGGCTCCTGCTGCGGGAGCGCGCCTTCTCCGTGGTGCTCGGCCTCGCGCTGCTCTCCTATGCCGCCAATCTGTTCATCTTCGCGGGCGGGCGGCTTGCCCCCGTGCCGCCGCCCCTGGTCCTGGGGGAGGTCGCGTCGGGCGCCACCCCTGCGGACCCGCTGCCGCAGGCGCTGGTGCTGACCGCCATCGTGATCTCGTTCGGCACGACCGCCTTCCTCGTCGCCCTCGCACTGCGGGCGATCGGGGAGAGCGGGACGGACAGCGTGGATGGCGGGCGGGAGGAGGAGCGGTGATCCACCTGCCGCTCCTGCCCGTGCTCGTGCCGCTGGCCGCCGCGGTGCTGCAGCTCGCGCTGCACCGGGCCGGGATGGGCGCGGCGCGCGGGATCGGCCTCGCCTCGACCGGGCTCGTCGCACTGCTGGCTGCGGCCCTGCTCTGGACGACGCGGGAAGGGGCGGTGTTCGCCGTCGCACTCGGCAACTGGCCGGCACCCTTCGGAATCATCTTCGTGGCCGACCGCCTGGCGGCGACGATGGTGGCGGTGACCGCCGCGGTGGCCCTGCCCGCCTTGCTGGCGGCGACGGAGGGGATGGACCGGCTCGGCCGGCATCTCCACCCCTTCTTCCAGATCCAGCTCGCCGGATTGAACGGCGCCTTCCTGACAGGCGATCTGTTCAACCTTTTTGTGTTCTTCGAGGTGCTGCTGATCGCCTCCTACGCGCTGCTCGTGCATGGCAACGGCGGGGCGCGGGTGCGGGCGGGGCTACACTACGTGGTGCTGAACCTGGCCGGGTCGCTCCTGTTCCTGGTGGCGCTCGGCCTCCTCTACGGAACGCTCGGCACGCTCAACATCGCCGACCTCGCGAGCCGGGTCGCAGCCCTGCCGGAGGAAAGCGAGGCGCCGGCGCGCGCCGCCTTCGCGCTGCTGCTGGCGGTCTTCGCCTTCAAGGCGGCGCTGTTGCCGCTGGGATTCTGGCTGCCGCACGCCTATGGCGCAGCCGCGGCACCGGTCGCGGCGCTCTTCGCCGTGCTCACCAAGGTCGGCATCTACGCCATGTTGCGGCTGTCCACCGCCGTGTTTCCGGCTGCCGACTGGACTGCCGGGCTGCTCACGCCCTGGTTGATGACGGTCGCGCTCGGCACGGTCGTGGTGGCCACGCTCGGCGTCCTGGCCGCGCGGCGCCTGGGCGCGATGGTCGCGCATCTGCTGCTGCTCTCGACCGGCATGCTCGCCGCAGCGGTGGCGGAGGGCAGTCCGCCCATGCTGGCGGCCATGCTCTACTACCTGCCGCACACCACCCTCGTCAGCGCAGCGCTGTTCCTGCTCGTCGGCCGGATCGCCGCCGCCCGGGGCGAGGCCGGGGACCGGATCGCGCATGCCCCGCGGCCCGGCGCCTGGCCCGCCCTCGGCGCGGCCTGGCTGGTGCTCGGCATTGCGGTGACGGGCCTCCCGCCGCTCTCGGGGTTCCTCGGCAAGGTGATGCTGCTCTCGGCCGCGCCGGCCGATGCGACCGGGGCGGCGATCTGGGTCAGCTTCATCCTCTCCGGCTTTGTCGGAGCCCTGGCGATGGCCAGGGCGGGCAGCGTCGTCTTCTGGGAACGGCCGGACCTCCCTCCCGCCGCGCCGACCGGAATGCCCGCGCTCGGCCCCGCCCTGGTCCTGGCCCTCGGCTTCGTCCCACTGCTGGTGCTCGGCGCCGCGCCGCTGTCGGTCCATGCGCGGGCGGTGGCGGAACAGGCCGCCGCGCGCCAGGCCTATCTCGCGGCAGCGGCGCCCGGGCCGGTGGCGCGGGAGCGGCGGCCGTGACGCGTCTGCTGCCGCGGCCCGGCCTTTCGCTGCTGATCCTCGGCCTCTGGCTGGTCCTCGCACCGGCGCCGACGATGGGCCAAGTGCTGATCGGGGTCGCGCTGGCGCTCGCGCTCCCGGTCGCCACGCGCGGCTTCTGGCCGGGCCGGGTGCGCGTGCGCAGGCCCCTCGCCGCGTTGCGGCTGCTGGGCGTCGTGCTCGCCGACATCGTCACCGCCAACCTTCTCGTCGCGCGGCAGGTGCTCGGGCCGCCGGAGACGCTGCGGCCCGGCTTCGTCGAGGTGCCCCTCGACATCGCCGATCCCTTCGTCGCCACGCTGCTCGGCAGCATCGTCTCGCTCACGCCCGGCACCGTCTCGGTGGACATCGACCGCGAGCATCGCGTGTTGCAGGTGCATGCGCTGCATGTCGAGGACGCAGCAGCGGCGGTCACGCAGATCAAGACACGCTACGAAGCCCCTCTCCGGGAGGTATTCGCATGCTGACCCTCGTGCTGCCAATCGCCATCGGCGCCGTGCTGCTGGCCATGGCGCTGACCCTGTGGCGCATGGCGATCGGGCCAAGCCGGCCAGACCGCATCCTCGCGCTCGACACGCTGTCCATCAACACCATCGCGCTCGTCATGCTGCTCGACATCGCGCTCGGCTCCGTCCTGTACCTCGAGGCGGCGCTGATCCTCGCGATGATGGGCTTCGTCGGCACGGTGGCGCTGTGCAAGTTCATCCTTTCGGGCGACATCATCGAATAAGAGGATGGCGATGCTGCTCGATATCGTCATCGGACTGCTGCTGCTGGGCGGTGCCGGCTTCGTCCTGCTCGGCTCGGTCGGCCTCGCGCGGTTGCCAGACTTCTTCATGCGCCTGCACGGGCCGACCAAGGCGACGACGCTCGGCGTCGGCGCGCTCGTCCTCGCCTCGCTGCTGCATGTCGGGTCGGAACAGGGCACGGGCGGGCTGCGCGAGGTTGCGGTGCTGCTCTTCCTGTTCATCACCGCGCCGATCACGGCGCACCTGCTCGCCAAGGCGGCGCTGGCCGAGGAGAGGCGGCGGATGGCGGCGACGCAGCAAGGCGAGGCGCCACCCAGGCGGAGTGAGCGGACCGGCTGACGCGCCGCCACAGCCTCCCGCCGCATGTTCAGTTCTCCGGACTTGGTGTGGCGGGCTGTCGCCGCGCTGCGCCGGGGCTGTGCGAGAATGCGAACGGCCAGGGCGGTGCTGGGCAGCAGCCGAACCCGCGCCCGCCTGCGCCGTTGACACCGGGTCACCGGCAACCTGAGGAGACGACCAATGATGAAGGGCGGATTGCTCTGGCTCATCGGGATCCCGATCCCGATCATCCTGGTGCTGCTGCTGCTGGGCGTCCTGTAGGCGGAAGGCGAAAGGAAGCCCACGGAGCGCCGGAACACGATTCGCAGGGGTGGACTTGGCGCGAGCCACGAGGTCGCGACCAAGCCCATCCCCGAAGCCGGCCCGGCCCACCCCGAGGACGCGGTCAGCACGCCCCACGCGTCAGCCTGCGTTCGGGCGGCGGCGAGCGGTAGGAGAGGCGCCTTCCCCCGATGAGGGTGCTACTGGCGGCGCTGAAGCGCGTCGCGCCGCCCGGGGCAACGATGCTGTTCACCGGCGAGAGCGACGCCGGGAAGGGCGTCGCGGCGCTCCGGCTGCATGCGCTTTCGGGCGCGCCGTGCTGCTGAGCGAGGGAGCGGTGATCGGGGCGGTCCACCTCTTCCCCGAAGCGCCGCCTGGCGTGATGCCCCCGTCGGCCGAGGCACCGGACACGGCCGTGCGCGGCGCATGTCATCCCTGCTGGAACCGGCACCCTGCCCGGCACCGCCTTCCGTCACGCTCGATGCGGCAGGAGAAAGGCGAACCAGTAGGCACCTCCTAAGAGGACGCTGCCGATTACGTTGCCGATGGTGATCTGCATGCGGTTGGCGGCTCGCCCGCCGGCGCCGATGCCCGGTCCTGCGCCGGATCCAGCCCGGCCGCCTGCCACAAGGGTCCGGCCGCGCAGGAACCCCGGT
>DASQNQ010000387.1:0-27491 GCA_035644895.1 Acetobacteraceae bacterium
TGCCGCGCAGGCGCCGCATCTCCCGCGCCGGCAGCCCGACGAGTTCCTGCCCCGCGAGCCGCACGGACCCGCCGGCAACGCGCCCGGGCGGGTCCACCAGGCCAAGCAGGGAAAATCCCGTGACGCTCTTCCCCGAGCCGCTCTCGCCGACGAGCCCCAGGATCTCGCCGCGCGCCAGCGTGAAGGAGACGCCGTCCACCGCGCGCGCCACGCCGGCCTGCGTGAAGAAATGGGTGCGGAGGTCGCGCACCTCGAGCAGCGGGGTCATCGCCTGAGCCGCGGGTTCGTCTGGTCGCGCACCTGGTCGCCGACCAGGTTGATCGCGACGATCAGTGCGATGAGCGCGATGCCGGGATAGACCGAGATCCAGTACCGCCCGCTCATCATGTACTGGAAGCCGTTGGCGATCAGCATGCCGAGCGATGGTTCGGTGGGCGGCAGGCCGAGCCCGAGGAAGGAGAGCGTCGCCTCCAGGCTGATCGCGTTCGCGACCTGGACGGTCGCCACCACGATCAGCGGCGGCAGGACGTTCGGCAGGATGTGGCGCAGCACGATGCGGCTGTCGGGCAACGGCGTCGCGGCGGCGGCCTCCACGTAGTCCTTGCGGCGCTCCGCGCTGGCAGCGCCGTAGGCGGTGCTGGCGAAGTAGGCGTACTGCGCGGCGACGAGCGCGATGACGAGCTGCGTCTTCCCCTGGCCGAGCACCGCCACCAGCACGAGCGCGAGCAGGATGGCCGGGAAGGAGAGCTGCAGGTCCACCACGCGCATGATGGCGGTCTCCACCCACCCCCCCGCCTGCGCCGCCAGGATGCCGAGCAGCGCGCCCACCGTCAGCGCGACCGCGCCCGCCGCGAGCCCCATCTGGAGCGAGATGCGCAGGCCGTAGAGGATGGCGGAGAGCAGGTCGCGCCCCTGCGCATCCGTGCCCAGCCAGTGGACATAGCCGCCCGAGCCGACGAATCCCGGCGGCCGGCGCGCATCCATCAGGTCGAGCGAGGCGAGGTCGTAGGGGTCCTGCGGTGCATAGAGCGGCGCGAAGACTGCCGCGCCCACCAGCAGAAGGACGACGGCCAGTGCCACCAATGCAACCCAATTGCCGATGAAATCGCGCCAGAAGCCCCTCATGTGGCCGCCCCGCGCCGGAGCCGCGGGTCGAGCAGCGCGTAGGAGAGGTCCACCACCAGGTTGATCGTGACGAAGAGAAGCGCGACCAGCACCAGGTAGGCCACCATCACCGGTCGGTCGAGCGACGTGATGGAATCGATGATCAGCTTGCCGACGCCCGGCCAGGAGAAGATCGTCTCGGTGACCACCGCGAACGCCAATGTGGACCCCAGTTCGAGCCCGAACACCGTCACGATCGGGATCGAGATCAGCCGCAGAACGTGGCGGCGCAGGATCACGCGGTCGGGGACGCCCGAGGCGCGCGCGAAGCGCACCGTGTCGGACAGCATCACCTCTCGCGTCCCGGCGCGCGACAGGCGGATCATCATCGCGAGCTTGAAGAGCGAGAGGTTCAGCACCGGCAGCGCCAGGTAGGACAGCCCCTCCATGCTCAGGAACGACCACTCGACGCCGAGCAGCAGGGCGGTCGGCCCGCGGTTGCCCGCCGGCAGCCAGCCGAGGTTCACCGCGAAGGTGAGGATCAGGATCAGCCCCACCCAGAAGGTCGGCACGGAGAAGCCGAGCACGGACACCGCCATGACGGCGCGCGAGAATGGGCTCTCGGGCCGGTAGCCCGCATACACGCCGAGCGGCACGCCGAGCAGCGTCCCCACCAGCACCGCGCCCAGCGCGAGTTCGAGCGTCGCGGGCAGGCGTGAGAGGATCAGGTTCAGCACGGGCATCCCGAAGACGAAGCTCTGTCCGAAATCGCCCGAGAGGATCCGCCCCAGGAAGGCCAGGTATTGCCGCCAGAGCGGCAGGTCGAGCCCGAGGCGCCGGATCGCCTCCGCCCGGATGTCCTGGGTTGCGTCCGGCGAGATCAGCACGTCCACCGGGTTGCCGATGGCGTGGACGCCCAGGAACACCAGTGCCGACATCGCCAGCATCACGAGTGCCGCCTGGATCAGCCGCTGGATGACGAAGCCGAGCATCCGGGCAGTATCGGGGCATGGACAGCCGGCGCAAGCCGTCCCTAGCATCGGGGCGGCAAACAACCGGGGGCTTCGGGCATGAATCTTCGGCACATGACGGCGGCGGCCGCGCTGACCCTGCTGGCCGGCGCGGCCGGGGCACAGACCCTGACCCTCGGCGTGCGGGCCGGGCCGGAATCGATCGACCCGCACTTCACCGCGACCGGCACGCATGCCGAGGCGCTGAAGCACGTCTTCGACACCCTGACCCATTCCGGCGACCAGTTGCAGATCGAACCGGGAATCGCCGAATCCTGGCGCGTGATCGATCCCACCACCTGGGAGTTCCGGCTGCGCCGCGGCGTGAAGTTCCACGACGGGTCGGACATGACGGCCGAGGACGTCGCGGCCTCCATCCGCCGGATGCAGGTGCTGTCGGGGCCGAACCCGACGCGCATCTATGTCCGGCGCGTGCAGGAGGTGCGGATCGTGGACCCCCACACGATCCATGTCGTGACCTCCGGCCCCTCCCCCACCCTGCCCAACGACTTCATCCGCGTCTTCATCACCAAGGCCGCACTCACCGAGGGGCTGACGCCCGAGACGGCGAACGAGGCCTTCAACAGCGGCCGCGCGGCCATCGGCACCGGCCCCTACCGCTTCGGCTCCTGGACCCCGCGCGAGCAGTTCACGGTGGAGCGCTTCGACGGCTACTGGGGCGGGCGCCAGCCCTGGGCGCGCCACATCCGGCGCGAGATCCCGAACGACGCGGCGCGCGTGGCGCAGCTTCGCACCGGCCAGGTGGACATGATCGTCCGCGTGCCGGCCGCCGACGTGCCCACCCTGGAACGCGAGCGCACCCTGCAGGTGGTCCGCGCCGACACGGTCTACGTATTCAACTTCTCCTTCGACTTCCGCGAGACGACGCCGCAGGTCACCGCGAGGGACGGCTCGCGCCTGACCGCCAACCCCTACCGCGATCCCCGCGTGCGGGAGGCGATCGACCTCGCCCTCGTCCGGCGGGCGCTGGCGGAGGTGGCGATGGAGGGCCTCGGCGCGCCGCAGGGCCAGATGGTCACGCCGAACATCTTCGGCTTCAATCCCGCGCTCCCCATCCCGACGCCGAACCTGCCCCGCGCCCGGCAGCTTCTGGCCGAGGCCGGCTTCCCGAACGGCTTCCGCATGGTGCTGAACTTCACCGCCGACCGCCTGCCGGGCGACCGCGGCGTCGGCACCGCCATGGCGCAGATGCTGGCGCGCATCGGCATCGAGGTGCAGGCGGCCGGCCAGCCGGCCGCCGTCATCTTCCCCGCCCGCGCGCGGGGGGAGCTGTCGAACATCATGGCCGGCTGGGGGACGCTCACCGGGGAGGCGAGCTACACCTACTCCTCCAACGCGCACAGCAACGACCCGCAGCGCCGCCTCGGCGCCTTCAACTGGCACGGCTACTCGAACCCGGAGATGGACCGGTTGATCCAGGCCTCGGAGTTCGAGCTGGACGATGCCAAGCGGAAGGAGCTGCTGCAGCAGATCGGCGCGCTCTTCAACCGGGAACGCGTGGCCCTGCCGCTGACCTCCGTCACCTCCGCCTGGGCGCTGCGGCGCGACCGCGTCTCCATGGGGCGCGGGCGGGCGGACGAGGAGACCTATGCGATGGATGTGACGCCGGCGTCGCGCTGAACCAGAAGACTCCGGGGGGCAACGTGCCCCCCGGACCCCGCGGGGAGGCCGCATGAAGATCTCCGACATGCATTGGCGGCAGGTGGAGGAGTACCTCCGGCGCGACGACCGCTGCGTGCTGCCCTTCGGCTCAGTCGAGCAGCACGCGCAGCTCTCGCTTTGCGTCGATGCCATCCTGGCGGAACGCGTGGCGGTGGAGGCCGCCGAGCCGCTCGGCGTGCCGGTCTACCCGGCAATGCCCTTCGGCCTCGCTCCCTACTTCGCCGCGTTTCCGGGCAGCGTGTCGCTGCGCGTCGAGACGCTGCTCGCCGTGGCGCGGGACCTCATCGCCTCCGTCGCCCGTGCGGGCTTCCGGCGCATCCTGGTCGTCAACGGGCATGGCGGCAACGCGCCGGTCGGCGCGCTGGCGCTCGAGATGATGACGGAGACGCCGGAGCTTTCCATCCGCTTCCACAACTGGTGGAACGCCCCGCGCACCTGGGCGGCGGTGCAGGCGGCCGACCCCTCTGGCTCCCACGGCAACTGGATGGAGAATTTTCGCTGGACCCGGCTGGCGCATGCGCCTGCGCCGCCCGGCGAGAAGGCGCCGGTGGACATGGCGCTCATGCGCGCCTCGAACCCGGCGGGCGTGCGCACCCTGCTCGGCGACGGCTCCTTCGGCGGGCCCTGGCAGAAGCCCGATGACGTGATGGCCCGCATCTGGGCCACGGGCGTCGAGGAAACCCGCGCCGCGCTGGAGGGACCATGGCCAACGAACCCGTAGTCATCTGGGGCGCCGGCGCCATCGGCGGCACGATGGGCGCCTACTGGGCGCGCGCCGGCCACGACGTCCTGCTGGTGGACACGGAGGCCGCGCATGTGGAAGCCTGCCGCACGCGCGGCCTCTCGATCACCGGCCCGGTCGAGGCGTTCACGGTGCGCATCCCGGCCGTGACACCCGCGGAACTCACCGGCAGCTACCGCCGCATCGTGCTGGCGGTGAAGGCGCAGGCGACGGAGGCGGCCTGCGCCATGCTCGCCCCACACCTTGCCCCGGACGGCTTCGTGCTCTCGGCCCAGAACGGGCTGAACGAGATCGCGATCGCGAAGGCGCTTGGGGCCGGGCGCACCATGGGCTGCTTCGTCAACTTCGGCGCCGACTGGCACGGGCCGGGCGAGATCCTTTACGGCAACCGCGGCGCCGTCGTGATCGGCGAGATCGACGGCCCCGTCCGCGACCGCACGCGGGAGATGTTCGCCCTCGCCCAGGTCTTCGAGCCGGACAGCATCCTGACCGACGACATCTGGGCATATCTCTGGGGCAAGCTCGCTTACGGGGCGATGCTGTTCGCCACCGCGCTGAACCACGACAGCATGACGGAGAACTTCGCCGACCCCGCGCGCCTGCCCGTCTGGCGGACGCTCGGCCGCGAGGTGGTGGCGACCGCCATCGCCCGCGGCGTCACGCCCCGCGGCTTCGGCGGCTTCGACCCGATGGCCTTCGCCCCTGGCCGCCCGGATGCGGACGCCGCCCGGGCCGTGGCCTGGCTGCGGGACTACACCGCCGTCGGCGCCAAGACGCATTCCGGCGTCTGGCGCGACCTCGCCGTCCGCAAGCGGAGGACGGAGGGCCCGGTGCAGATCGGCATCATCGGCGACCTCGCGGCGGAGAAGGGGATGCCCACGCCCGGCATCGCCGCGCTGATGCGCCTGATCGCGGATGTCGAGGAGGGCCGGCGTGAGCAGGGGCCGGACACCTTCGCCGCGCTGCTGCGCGCCTGCGCCTAGACCGCGTTCAGGCTGATCACAATCAGCCTGAAACCGCTCTAAGGGTCAGCGCCCGGCCGCGCCGGCCGCGCGCAGCCGGTCGAGCCAGGCGCGCCGCGCCGCCTCGTCCAGCCCGCCGGCATTGCCCACCAGCGTCTGCCGCACCGGCGCGATGCCCACGAAGCGCAGCACGTTGCGCTTCAGGCTGCGCAGCGAGTGGGAGAGGAAGAACAGCCGGTAGACGGGCGCCGGCATGCCCATCGTCACCACCACATGCGCGCTGCGCCCCTTGAGCAAGCCGTTGTCCAACCCTCGCGCGCCGCGCGGGAAGGCGAAGCCCGGACGCAGCACCTGCTCCAGGAACGCCTTCAGCGCCGCCGGCACGTCGCCGAGCCAGAGCGGGTAGAGGATCACCAGGTGCTCCGCCGCGGCGATCGCCGCCTGCGCGCGGGCCACGGCCTCCGGCGGCTCCGCCCCCCACTCCGCCTCGCTGCGCAACGGCGGCAGGGCGAGCGCCGCGACCGAGAGCCGCGCGACCTCGTGCCCCGCGCCCGCGGCGCCCGCGGCATAGGCATCCGCCAGCGCGTGGACGAGGTGCGCGGGGTCCGGGTCCGGATGGCCGTCGAGGACGAGAATGCGCATCAAGCCTCCAACCGCATGCGCGGCCCCGTCATTCGATCCGCGTGCGCGGCCGCACGACCGTCACGCTGCACGGCGCCTCCGCCGCCACCTCGGCGGAGACGGAGCCGAGCACGCGGCGGCGGACGGAGCTGGCGCGGGCGCCCATCACGATGTGGTCCACGCCGTTCGACCGGGCGAAGCCGAGGATGGCGTCCGCGGGCCCCGTCGCCTCCAGAACGTGGTGCGTCACCCGTCCCTCGGGCAGGCCGAGCGGCGCGGCCCAGCCCTGCAGCTCCACCAGCCGCTGCACGTGCTTGTTGCGCCCCGCCTCGTCCAGCGTGGTGTCGATGGTGATGCGGGCCTGGCGCAGCACGTTCAGGCAGGCCAGCCGCGCGCCGGGCAGCGTGGTCATGATGTGCCACACCGTCTCGCGCAGCGATTCGCCAAGCTCCGCGTCGCAGGGCAGGTCCACCGCGACGGCGACGATCGGCGCTGGCGGCGCCGCGTCCGGCTTCGCCTCCGCACCGAAGCGCGGCCGGTGGTCGGGGTGGAAGCGGCGCTGCACCACCTTCGCCCAGCCATCCTGGCGCATGCGCTGCGCGCGCGCCGTCAGCGCCACGCTGTCCAGGTGGCGCAGGTCGAAGGCGAGCTGCGCGGCGGAGGGATGCCGGCGCTCCGGCAGCACCTCCAGGCAGCGCAGGATCACCTCCTGAAGCGGGAGCGGCAGGTCGGGACGGAGCTTCCGCGGCGGCACGGGGTCGCGCCACAGCCGCCGCTTCAGTCCCGACAGCCGCTGCGGGTCGCCGAAGGGGCGCTGGCCGGTGGCGAAGAAGTACATCAGCACGCCGAGGGCGAAGAGGTCGGAGCGCGGGTCGGACCGCACGCCCATCACCTGCTCCGGCGCCATGTAGGGCGCGGTGCCGTAGGGCAGGCGGAACTCCTCCTCCATCAGGTCGGGCAGCTGCGCGTGGTGCGACAGGCCGTAATCCACCAGCACCGCCTCCCCGCCTTCGCGCGCGAGGATGTTGGAGGGCTTCACGTCGAGGTGCACGACATGCTGCCGGTGCAGGCTTTCCAGCGCATCCGCGATGCGCGCGCCCTCCGCTGCCACCTCCCCGGCGGGAAGCGGCAGGGCGGCGAGGCGCGTGACAAGCGATGCGCCTGGGATCCGCTCCATCGCCAGGTAGGGCTGCCGGTCGAAGCCGCCCGCGGCCACGAAGCGCGGCACGTGCGGCCCCGAGAGGCGCGGCAGGATCATCTGCTCCATCTCGAAGGAGACGATGGCCGCCGGATCCTCCCCCTCCGAAATGCGCGGGATCTTCACCAGCAGCGGGAAGCCGTGGTCGGGGTGCGAGGCTTCCCACAGCGCCGCCATGCCGCCGACATGCAGCGGCTCGCCGATCAGGAAGCCGTCGAGCGTCTCGCCCGGCTCCAGCCGCGTGCGGGCCATCGCGCTCAGCGCCCGCGGAACAGGCGCTGCGCCAGCACCTCCGGCAGGCCGGCGGCGCGGATCTTTTCCGCCGCCGCGGCGATGTCGTAGGGCACGCGGTGCCAGGTGAGGGACGGCGCCTCCGTATCCAGCAGCCCCCAGCAGGCGGAGGGGTCGCCGTCGCGCGGCTGGCCGACGGCGCCGAGCACGGCCTGCCAGCGCCGCGGGCGCGTCAGCGGCACGGGCACGTCCGCCACCGGGCGGAAGGCCACCAGCTTCGCCGCCGCCGTCAGGCCGAACAGCGCGGGCACATGGGTATGGCCGGAGACGACGACGCGCGCCTCCGTCCCTTCCAGGCTGCGGCGCGCATCCTCGGCCTCCTGCACGTAGCGCCAGTCCTCCGGGTCGGAAGCGTCGGCATGCACGAAGAGGATGTCGCCCTCCTCCTCCTCCATCGGCAGGCGCCGGAGGAAGGCGCGCGCCTCCTCGTCCAGCACGCCGCGGGTCCAGGCGGCGGCGGCCTCGGCGGCCGCGTTCATGCCGCCATGCGCGCCGACCGCTGCCTCGTCGTGGTTGCCCATGATGGCGATGGCGCCCGCCGCCACCATCTCCCGCGCGCGGTCCACCACGAAGGCGGGATCGGCGCCGTAGCCCACCAGGTCGCCGAGCAGGACGATCCGGTCCGCGCCGCGCCGCGCCACGTCGGCCAGGCAGGCCTCCATCGCCTCGCGGTTCGCGTGGATGTCGGACAGGATGGCGAGCCGCATGGTGTCTCCTCCGCGCACACCCTAACGCCGCGGCGCGCCGCGCGACTTGCGCCAGCGCAAGCCGGCGAAGGTCAGCCGGGATAGGGGCCGAGCCGGTCCGCGAAGCGCCGCGCGCAGGCCAGCCCGAAGCGCGTGGGCTGGAGGGAGGGCGGGCGTTCCACCACCTCCGGCAGCCCCATGCGCCAGGCGGTCATGCGCTTGCCGTAGCAGAGGAACATCGCGACCCCCTGCATGGCGAAGGCGATCATCGGCGCGATGGAGGCATAGAGCGCCTCGGCCTCCTCCTCCTCGCCGGCTGCCATCAGGTCGAAGATGCGCGCCTGCACGTCGGCGCATTCGGGCGCGGGGATCATGCCCGCGCAGCCCGCGCGCAGGCAGTCGGGCAGCTCCAGCCCCGCCCGGCCGTTGAAGACGGTGAGCTTGCCCTCCGTCGCCTCGATCAGGCTGCGCACGTCCACCGCGCTGTCCTCGGCCTTCACCAGCCTCACATTGCCGTGGTTGCGCGCGAGGGTGGCGATGCCCGTGTTGGACAGGCCCACCCCGATATAGGCGGCCGCGTTCTGGATGCCGAGAGGGATGGGATGGTGCGCCGCCACGCGTTCCGCCACCCGGCCGTACCAGGCGATGTACTCGCGCTCCGCCAGGCCGCGCACCGGCGGGGGCTGCAGGATGCACCAGGCCGCGCCCATGTCGGCCGCGTCCAGCACGAAGGAGGCCGCGTCCTCGATCGTGGACTCCGCCACGGTGACGGCCAGCGGCACGTGGCCCTCCACCTCCTCGGCGGCCCAGCGCACGACATGGCGCTTCTCGGGCGCGGAGAGCTTGTTCACCTCCGTGGCGAGGCCGAGCACCGCGAGGCCATGCGCGCCGCCCGCGAGGCAGCGGCGCACCTGCTGGCGCATCGCCGCCTCGTCCAGCCGGCCATCCTGGCGGAAGTAGGCGTAGAGGATCGGGTAGATCCCGCGGAAGCCGGTCATGGCATTGTTTCTCCCCTGAGCGCGGCGATGACGGCAACGGCCAGCACCTCGGGCGGCTGGCCGACATCGAGGGCGATCGCCGCCTCCTCCAGCGCCGGCGCCTCCAGCGTCGCGAACTGGCTCGCGACGAGGGAGGGCGGCATGAAGTGGCCCTGCCGCGCCGCCTGCCGCGCGGCAACCAGCTCCGGCTCGCCGTAGAGGAACACGAGCCGCAGCTCCGGCACCACGGTGCGCAACCTGTCGCGGTAGGCACGCTTCAGCGCCGAGCAGGTGACGACCGCGCCCCGGCCACGATGCGCGACGAGGTGCGCGGCGATCGCATCCAGCCAGGGCCAGCGGTCCTCATCGGCCAGCGGTGTCCCCGCGCTCATCTTCGCGACGTTGGCCGCCGGGTGGAAGTCGTCGGCATCGGCGAAGGCGAGGCCGAGCCTGGCCGCCAGCAACTGCCCGAGCGTGCTCTTCCCCACGCCCGTCACGCCCATCACCACCACCAGCGGAAAGACGTTCAAGCCTGCCCTCCCTCGGGCGGGGTGGGCTCCCGCATGGGTTCCAGGTGCCCGCCGAAGGCGTGGCGCATGGCGGACAGCATGCGGTCCGCGAAGGGCGCCTCCTGCCGCGAGCGGAAGCGGGCATAGAGCGCGGCGGTCAGCACATGCGCGGGCACGGCCGTCTCGACCGCCGCCTGCACGGCCCAGCGCCCATGGCCGCTGTCGCCGACGCGCCCGGTGAAGCCCGAGAGCTCGCCGTCCCTCGCCAGCGCCGCGGCGCAGAGGTCGACGAGCCAGGAGGAGACGACGGAGCCGCGGCGCCATGCCTCGGCCACCTCCGCCACGTCGAGGTCGAGGCGGTGGTCCTCCGGCAGCGCGTCGGAGCCGGCCTGGCGCATCAGCTCGAAGCCCTCGGCGATGGCCTGCATCATCCCGTACTCGATGGCGTTGTGGACCATCTTCACGAAGTGCCCGGCGCCGTTCGGGCCGCAGTGGACGTAGCCGCGCGAGGGCCTGGGGTCGCGCCCCTCCCGCCCCGGCGTCGCGGGCGCGGCGCCCTGGCCCGGCGCCAGCGCGGCGAAGACGGGGTCGAGGCGGGCGACCGGCGCCTCCGGGCCGCCGATCATCAGGCAGTAGCCGCGCGCCAGCCCCCAGACGCCGCCCGAGGTGCCGATGTCGAGGAAGTCGACGCCGCGCGCCCGCAGCAGGCCGGCGCGGCGGACCGCGTCCTTCCAGAAGCCGTTGCCGCCGTCGATCGCGACGTCGCCGGGCGAGAGCAGATCCGAGAGGGTGGCGACGGCGCCCTCCGTCGCCTCCCCGGCCGGCAGCATCACCCAGACCGCGCGCGGCGGGTCGAGCCGCCGGACGAGGTCGGCGAGGTCCGACGCGCCCTCCGCCCCCTCGGCCTCGATCGCGGAGACGGCGGCGGGGTCGCGGTCCCACACCACGGCCTGGTGCCCCGCGCCCGCCAGGCGCCGGACGAGGTTCGCGCCCATCCGGCCGAGGCCCACCATCCCGATCCGCATGCAAGCCCTCTTCCTTCCCGGGGGAACCATGCGGAAGGCGGGTCAGCGTCGCAAGGCCCTGGGGGCGTGCTGCAGGCTCGGCTGCCTAACGGTTGTGCATGCGGTGCATTCAGGCGTGCCTGCTGTCATGCGATGCGGACCGGGTTCGACCAGCGGGGCATGCCCCGGCTCTGGCACGGCGCTTGCTGCCTGCTCGGGACACGCCCGATGAGCGGGCGGTGGCGTGCGCGGAGTTGGAGAGAACACCATGCAGCGACGGAACCTGATCGCCGGCGCAGCCGGCGGCGCGGCGGGTACCCTGGCCATGCCTGCCGTGGCGACCGCGCAGACCACCTTCAACTGGCGCATGACCTCGTTCTACGGCCCGCAGGCGGCCTTCTACTCGACCGGCCCCGGCTCGGCGCGCGACCTGATCGACCGCATCCAGCGCATGTCGAACAACCGCATCCGCATCCAGTTCTTCGGGGCGGGCGAGCTGGTGCCGGCGGCCGAGGGCTTCGACGCCGTCAGCAGCGGCATCGTGGAGATGAACTACGCGAACGCCTACTTCTGGACCGGCAAGACCTTCGCCGCGCAGTACTTCACCGCCGTGCCCTTCGGCCTGAACTTCCAGGGGCTGAACGGCTGGATGTACGACGGCGGCGGCCTCGACCTGTGGCGGGAGGTCTACGACCGCTTCAACCTCGTGCCCTTCCTGTGCGGCAACACCGGCGTGCAGATGACCGGCTGGTTCCGCCGCCCGGTCGAGCGGGTGGAGGATCTCCGCGGCCTCAAGATGCGCATCCCGGGGCTCGCGGGGCGGGTGTACCAGCGCCTCGGCGTCGATGTGCGGCTGCTGCCGGCAGGCGAGATCTTCCCGGCGCTGGAGCGGGGCGTGATCGACGCCGCGGAGTTCGTCGGCCCCTTCCTCGACCGCCAGCTCGGCCTGCAGCGCGTGGCGAAGTTCTACCACACCACCGGCTGGCACGAGACGGCGACGGCCTCCGAGCTCATCATCAACAAGGCCGCCTGGAACCGCCTGCCCGCCGACCTGAAGGCGATCGTCGAGAACGCGGTGGCCGCCTGCAACGTCATCTCCGAGGCGTGGTGCCAGAAGAACAACGCCGACGCGATGGAGGACCTGATCCGCAACCACGGCGTGGATGCGCGCCCCCTGCCCGACCCCGTCATCGACCGCCTGCGCGCGGAGACGAGCGCGGTGCTGGAGGAGGGCATCGCCCGCGACCCGGTGACGCGCCGCGTCCACGAGAGCTTCGTGGCCTACAAGGCCAAGTTCGACGCCTGGTCCAACTACTCCGAGGCGCCCTATCACAGCCGCATCCGGCCGGCCTGAGCATGGAGGCCTCCGCCGCGTCGCGCCTGGCCGACGCGATCGACATGTTCGTGGACCGCGTCGGCCAGCTCTCGGCCGTCGCGGTCGCGGCGCTCGTCGTCGTCATGGCCTGCAACGTCCTGCTGCGCTACGGCTTCTCGCTCGGCTCCGTCTGGGCGCAGGAGCTGGAGTGGCACCTGATGTCGCCCATCGCGCTGATCGGCGCCGCCTATGCGCTCCGGCACGGGGAACATGTGCGGGTGGACGTGCTCTACGCCGGCTTCTCCGGACGCGCCAAGGCCGCGGTGGACGTCGTCGCCGGGCTATCGGGCATCGCCGTCTCGGTCATCGTGATCTGGCTGTCCTGGCGCTACGTCGGCGTTTCCTGGGGACAGGGAGAGGGCTCGGCCAACCCGGGCGGCTTGCCGTATCGCTGGGCATTGAAGGCCTTCATCCCCGTGGGCTTCGCGCTCCTCCTCGCCCAGTTCGCCGCGGAGACGCTGCGCGCCGTCTCCCGCCTCCGCGCCGCCTGAAGGTTCCCGCCTCCCATGCCGCTGACCGAGATCTACGCGATCCTGATGCTCGTCGGGTTCTTCGGGCTGCTGATGGTGGGGATGCCCGTGGCGCTGACCCTCGCCGTCTCCGGCTTCGTCTTCGGCTGGCTCGGCTTCGGGCCGATGCTGTTCAGCCTGCTGCCGCACCGCATCTTCGGCGTCGTCACCTCCTACTCCCTGCTCGCCATCCCGCTCTTCGTGTTCATGGGCGTGGCGCTGGAGAAGTCCCGCCTGGCGGAGGACCTGATGGAGGTGGTGGGCCGCCTCTCGGGCGCGTTGCGCGGGGGCCTGGGCCTCGGCATCGTCTTCGTCGGCGTGCTGATGGGCGCCACCACCGGCATCGTCGGCGCCACGGTCGTCACGCTCGGGCTGCTGACGCTGCCTGCCCTGCTGCGGCGCGGCTACGACAAGGGGCTCGCCTGCGGCGTGATCTGCGCCTCGGGCACGCTCGGGCAGATCATCCCGCCGAGCCTCATCCTCATCCTGCTGGCCGACATCATGAACCTCTCGGTCGGCACGCTCTTCGCCGCCGCCGTGCTGCCGGGGCTGATGCTGGCCGGCATCTACTGCGCCTACATCCTCGCCCTCGGGATCGTCAGGCCCGCCATGGTGCCGGCGGTGCCGGCCGAGGAGCGGGCGCTGATCTCGACACGGCAGCTTCTCGTCAAGCTCCTCGAGGTGATCGGGCCGCCCGTCGGGCTGGTGCTCGCCGTGCTCGGCTCCATCATCGCGGGCATCGCCGCGCCGACCGAGGCGGCGGCGATGGGCTCGCTCGGGGCCCTCGTCGTCTGCGCGCTCGGCCGGCGGCTGACCCCGACGCTGGTGGTCGAGACGCTGCGCACGACGGCGCGGATCACGGCGATGATGATGTTCATCCTGATCTGCGCCCAGGTCTTCGCCCTGTCCTTCCGCGGCCTGCAGGGGGAGCAGATGGTCCACGACCTGTTCGAGTTCCTGCCGGGCGGCACCGCGGCCGACATCTGGTTCATGCTGGGCCTCGTCTTCGTGCTCGGCTTCTTCCTCGAATGGATCGAGATCTCCTACATCGCCGTGCCGATCTTCCTGCCCGTCTTCGCGAGCGCGGGGGTGGACCCCGTATGGCTGGCAACGCTGATCTGCGTGATGCTGCAGACCTCCTTCCTGACGCCGCCCTTCGGCTGGGCGCTGTTCTTCCTGCGCGGCGTCGCGCCGCCCGAGGTCGCGACGGGCGACATCTACCGCGGGATCCTTCCCTTCGTGGGCATGCAGATCCTGGCCGTCGGGCTGGTCTTCGCCTTCCCCGCGCTGGCGACCTGGCTTCCGGACGCGATCGGCTGGTGAGGCCTACCGCCTGGCGGAGAGCGCCATGAGCACGCGCTCGGGCGTCGCCGGCAGGTCGAGATGCGGCGAGCCGGTGGCGTCCTTCAGCGCGTTCCAGACGGCGGTGGCCAGCAGCAGCGGCGGCTCCCCCACCGCCTTGGAGCGGAAGATGGTGGCGACGCGGGACGGCGCGCCCTCCAGCAGCCGCACGTTCATCACGGGCGGCACGTCGCGGGAGCCGGGGATCTTGTAGGTGGAGGGCCCGACGGTGCGCAGCCGGCCCTCCGCGTCCCACCACAGCTCCTCGCAGGTCAGCCAGCCCATGCCCTGGACGAAGCCGCCCTCGATCTGGCCGCGGTCCACGGCCGGGTTCAGGCTTTCGCCGCAATCCTGCACCAGGTCGGCGCGCAGGCAGCGATGCTCGCCCGTCAGCGTGTCGACCACCACCTCCGCCACGGCGGCGCCGTAGGAGAAGTAGAAGAAGGGGTGGCCGCGCATCGTGGCGCGGTCCCAGTGGATGTCCGGCGTGCGGTAGAAGCCGGTGGCCGAGAGCGAGACGCGCTCCAGCCAGCAGAGCTTCGCCAGCTCCCCGAACTCCAGGAAGCGGTTGGCGCCCGCGCGCTCGGCCCAGGCGCGGCCGTCCGAGAACACGACGGCCTCCGGCGCGATGCCGAATCGGCGCGCCGCCACCTCCGCCATGCGGCCGCGGATCGCCTCGGCCGCGTTCCAGGCGGCCCAGCCATTCAGGTCGCTGCCGGTGCTGGCGGCCGTCGGCGCGGTGTTCGGCACCTCGGCCGTGCTGGTCGGCGTGATGCGGATGCGCTCGACCTCCACGCCGAAGCACTCCGCGACCACCTGCGCGACCTTGATGAACAGGCCCTGCCCCATCTCCGTCCCACCATGGTTCAGGCGGATGGAGCCGTCGGCGTAGACATGCACCAGCGCGCCGGCCTGGTTCAGGTGCATCAGCCCGAAGGAGATGCCGAAGGCCAGCACCATGGATCCGAGGCCGCGCCGCAGCGTCGGGTGCTGCGCGTTGAAGGCGGCGACCTCCGCGCGGCGGCGGTCCCATTCGGACTCGCGCCGCGCCTCGGCCCAGACGCGCCCGATCAGGTCGCCCTCCAGCCGCTGTCCGTAGGGCAGCTCGTCGCCATTGCCGTGACAGCCCGCGAAGTTGCGCTCCCGCACCTCCTCCGGTGCCTTGTCCAGCTTCGCGGCGACCACGGACACGACGTCCTCGATCAGCAGCGCGCCCTGCGGGCCGCCGAAGCCGCGGAAGGCGGTGTGGGAAACGGTGTTGGTCTTGACGGCCTGGCAGGTGAGCTCCACCGCCGGCACGTCGCAGGGCCCGAGCGCATGCGTCACCGCGCGGAACACCACGCCGCCCGACAGGTCCGCGCTCCAGCCGCCATCGGCCGCCATCAGCGCGCGCAGGCCGAGGATGCGGCCCGAGCCGTCGAACCCCGCCTCCCACCGGTACAGGAAGGGGTGGCGCTTGCCGGTCGCGGTCATGTCCACACGGCGGGGCAGGCGGAACTTCACCGGCCGGCCAGTGACGCGCGCGGCCAGCGACGCGGCGGCGGCGATGGCCGACGCGTTGCTCTCCTTGCCCCCGAACCCGCCGCCCATGCGGCGGCAGACCACCGTGACCTGGTTGTAGGGCACGCCGAGCACGCGGGCCGCGATGTGCTGCACCTCGGACGGGTGCTGGGTGGAGGAGGTGATGCGGACGTCGCCATCCTCCCCCGGCTCGGCCAGCGCCACCTGGCCCTCCAGGTAGAAGTGCTCCTGCCCGCCGGCGCGGAACTCATGCGCGACGCGGTGCGGCGCGGCTTCGATGGCGGCCGTGGCATCGGCACGCCGGATCACCTGCGGGGCGATGACGTTCTGGCCGAGTTCCAGCGCGCGCTCGATGGTCAGCACGGGCTCGAGCTTCTCGATCGCAGGCCGCACGGCGGCGGCGGCGCGCAGCGCCTCGTCGCGCGTGGCGGCGACCACGATCGCCACGGGCTGGCCGGCGAACTCCACCGTGCCCTCGGCCAGCAGCGGCTCGTCCTGCCCGGTGGGCGCGGCGTCGTTCAGGCCGGGGATGTCGGCCGCTGTGATCACCGCGACGACGCCCGGCATGGCGCGCGCGGCCGCCGTCTCGATTCCCGTCAGCCGGCCATGCGGCACGGGCGACAGCGCATAGGCGGCGTGCAGCAGCCCGGGCGGTTCGGGGATGTCGTCGGCATAGACCGCCTCGCCCGTGCAGTGCTTCAGCGCGCTGTCGTGGCGGAGGCCGGCGCCGGCGCCGCGACGGGGAAGGAGGCCGTCCATCACACCGCCTCCAGCGTCATGATGTCGAGCGGGAGGTCCGGCCGCGCCGCGCGCCAGTAGAGCCGCCGCAGCAGGCCCTGTGCGGCGGCAAGCCGGTAGGCCGCGCTGCCGCGCAGGTCCGAGAGGGGGGAGAGGTCGGCGGCGAGCGCAGCGGCGGCCGCCTCGACCGTCCCTGGCGTGAGGGGACGGCCGGACAGCGCGGACTCCGCCCCCGCCGCGCGCACCACCGTCGCGGCGACGCCGCCGAAGGCAAGCCGCGCCTCGGCCACGGCGTCACCTTCCATCCGCAGGAACAGCGCGGCGCCGACGGTCGAGATGTCCTGGTCATGGCGCTTGCTGATCTTCTCGCAGGCAAGGATGTCCTGCGCGCCGGGCCGCGGCAGATGGACCGAGACGACGACCTCGTCCGGCGCGAGCGCGTTGCGCCGGTAGCCGAGCAGGAAGTCCCCGACGCGCATCTCGCGCGCACCGCGGACCGAGGCGAGGCGCAGCGTGGCACCGAGCGCGACCAGCGGCGGCAGCGCGTCGCCGATGGGCGACGCCGTGCCGAGATTGCCGCCGAGCGTGCCGAGGCCGCGGATCTGGCGCGAGCCCAGCCGAGCGAGCAGCGCGGCCAGCGGCGCGAAGCCCGCCTCCTGTCGGCAGAGGTCGAGCAGGCGGCGGTAGGAGACGGCGGCGCCGACCGTCAGCCCCTCGGGCCGCGCCTCCAGCGCGTGCAGATCGGGCACGTTCAGCAGGCACACCACCTCGGCCGGGCGCTCGCGGTGGTCGGAGACGCGCAGGCCGAGGTCGGTGCCGCCCGCCAGCAGCCAGGCCTGCGGATGCGCGGCGCGCAAGGCCAGAAGCTCCGCCAGCGTGGCGGGCAGGTGGAAGACCTGCCCCTCCGCCTCGAAGCGCGCCGCGCCGGGATGGGGGTGCGAGGGAGCGGACGCGCCGTCGTCGCGGACCTGCGCGAAGGCGTCGAGGATCGGGCGGTAGCCGGTGCAGCGGCAGAGATTGCCCGCCAGCGCCTCGTGCGGGTCGCCGCCCTCGCGCGCATGGGCCCAGGCCGTCATCACGATGCCGGGCGTGCAGAAGCCGCACTGCGTGCCGTCGCTCTCGGCCAACGCGCGCTGGACCGGGTGGGCGCCGCCATCCGGGCCGCGCAGCCCCTCCACGGTGCGGACCGCGCGGCCATGCACCTGGCCGAGCAGGGTGAGGCAGGCATTCACCGGCACGCGCGCGCCGTCTCCCTCCTCGATCACCACGGTGCAGGCGCCGCAGTCGCCCTCCGCGCAGCCCTCCTTCGTGCCGGTCAGGCGGGCGGGGCCGCGCAGCCAGTCGAGCAGCGACCCCGTCGGCGACGTGCCGGCCGGCAGCGCCTGCGGATGGCCGTTGAGCGTGAAGGCGATCTGTGTCCCGGTCATGAGGCCAAGTTAAGCAAGGCCGGGGCCAGGCGCGAGGGGCCGCCCCGGCACGGTGGCGTCAGAGCGGCGCGCAGGCACCCTCCAGCCAGGCGCGCACATCGGGCGGCACCAGCGGCCCGACCTCGGCCAGCACGCGCGCGTGGTACGCATCCACCTGGGCGCGCTCGGCGGGCGAGAGCAGGTCCGCGCGGATCAGGGCGCGGGCATAGGGCGCCAGGGTCAGCGTCTCGAAGCAGAGGAAGGGCTTCATCCCGTCGGGCTGCGGCTCGGCCGGCTGGACCAGCAGCAGGTTCTCGATCCGGATGCCGTAGCGGCCCGGCAGGTAGAAGCCCGGCTCGTCCGACAGGATCATGCCCGCCCGCAGCGGCACCGGCTTCGCCGCGCGGCTGATCCCCGCCGGCCCCTCATGCACCGAGAGGAAGGAGCCGATGCCGTGCCCCGTGCCGTGGTCGTAGTCGAGCCCGGCCTGCCAGAGCGGGCGGCGCGCGATGGCATCCAGGTGCGGCCCCGCCACGCCCTCCGGGAAGTGGGTGGCCGACAGCGCGAGATGCCCCTGCAGCACGCGGGTGTAGCGTTCGACGAGAGTCGGGTCGGCCGGGCCGGGGCCGGTCCAGAGCGTGCGGGTGACGTCCGTGGTGCCGTCGCGGTACTGCCCGCCGCTGTCGATCAGGTAGGCCTCGTCCGGCCGCACCGGACGGTTCGTGGCCTCTGTCGCGCGGTAGTGGACGATCGCCCCATGCTCCCCGGCGCCGGAGATGGCGGGGAAGCTTTCGCCCGCGAAATGTGCGCCCTCCGCCCGCAGGCGCAGCAGTTCGGCCGCGGCGGACATCTCGGTGAGCCCGCCCGCAGGCGCCGTCGCCTCGAACCAGGCCAGGAAGCGCGCCAGCGCGACGGCGTCGCGCAGGTGGGCGACGCGCGCGCCCACCTGCTCCACCGGGTTCTTGCAGGCGCGCGGCAGGCGGACGGGGTCCTCACCCGGCACAACCTCGGCGCCGGCCTCCCGCAGCCTCGTCGCGAACCAGGCGGGCGTCAGGTCGGGGTCCACCCGCACGCGCCGGCCCCGCAGCGCATCCAGCGCCGCGGGGATCTCCGCGGGCGGTCGGATGGCCACCGCGTTGCCGAGATGGGCGCGCAGCTCCGCATCGGCCCGCGCGGGGTCGAGGAACAGCTCCGCCCCTCCGTCGGCGTGCAGCAGTGACTGCGCGAGGGCGAGCGGCGTGTGCGCCAGGTCCGCGCCGCGGATGTTGAGCAGCCAGGCGGTGGAGTGCGGGTCGGCCAGCAGGGCCGCGTCCTGCCCCGCCTCACGGAGCACGGCCGCAAGCTCCGCGCGCTTCTCCGCGGCGCTGCGGCCGGCGAAGCGGTCGGGGTGCGGCACCGCGGGGGTGGCTGGCGGCGCAGGGCGGTCGGCCCAGACCTCGTCGAGGGGGTTCGCGGCCAGCGGCACGAGGGTGACGCCTGCCCCCGCGATGCGCTCGATCGCCGGGGCGGGGTGCAGCCAGGGGTCGTAGCCGATGCGGGCGCCCGGGGCATTCGCCTTCAGCCAGGCATGGGGCGGGTGGTCCACCAGGTGCGCCCTCTCCCAAAGGGCGGCATCCGTCTCCCGCTCGGCCTGGGTGGTGTAGCGGCCGTCGACGAACAGCACCGCGCGGTCCGCCAGCACGATGGCAAGGCCGGCGGAGCCGGTGAAGCCGGTCAGCCAGGCGAGGCGCTCGGCCGAGGGCGGGACGTATTCGCCCAGGAAGGCGTCGCCCCGCGGCACCAGGAACCCCTCCACCCCGGCGCGGGCCAGAGCGGCGCGCAGGGCGGCGACGCGTGCCGCGGGACGATCATTTCCTAACCGACTATCACCAGAGAGCATACGTACTCACCTTCTCATGCGTCAGATGCATGGCTCATGCGTGGCACCAGCGCAACAACTGTGGCCCAACAGCACCTATCTTCTCGTCAGCGAAGACGCGCACCGGCCCCACGACGAGGTCGGGCCCTTCGAAGAGATTGGAACCCTAGTCATGGACCCCCGCACTTCCAAGGACGCCGCCGCGATCTTCCCGATGGCCGGCTTCAGCCGCCAGGCCGAGGAGGTCCTCGCGATCCGCCTGGCCGCGGCCCGTGAGCGCGACGCGGCGATCGCCGCGGGCATCCGCCGGGCCTTCGGCGCCATCTGGCAGGGTGTCTCCATCGTGGCGGTGGCCGTGGTGACCTGGCCGGAGCGCCGCCGCACCTACGAGAACCTGCGCGCCCTGACCGACCGCGAGCTGGCCGACATCGGCCTGACCCGCGGCGACATCGCGCACGTCTTCGACCCGGAGTTCGAGGCGCCGCAGCGTCCCGTCGCCGGGAACAAGGGCTACGCGGCGGCGCGCCCCGCGCACGCCTGAGGCCCCGCCCCGCTGCGGGGTTGGCCGGGTAGCGGCGGGACGGCCCGCCCCCCTGGCCGGCCCCGCCGCTACCCGCGCCGGCGCAGCACCAGCGCCGCCCAGTTGCCCTGGGCCACCTGCCGTTCCAGCACCAGCCCCTGCCGGCGGTGCGCGGCCAGCACCATCCGCACCTGGGACAGCAGCAGCCCCGACAGGATCGCGGTGCCCCCGGGCGCCAGCGCATCCGCCAGGTCCCGCGCCATGGCGCAGAGCGGCCGGGCCAGGATGTTGGCGAAGACGAGGTCGTAGGGCCGCCCCGCCTGCACCACCCGGTGCCGCCACCCGTTCGCGAGCTGCGCCCGCACCAGCCGCGCCGCACCGTTCATCCGCGCATTCTCGGCCGTGACGCGCACCGACCAGGGCTCGATGTCGGTTGCCAGCACCGGCCGGCGCGTGGCGAGCGCAGCGCCGAGCGCCAGGATCCCCGACCCCGTCCCGATGTCGAGGATGCGCCGCATCGGCCGACCGTCGCGCAGCGCACCCTCGAGGGCCAGCAGGCAGCCGCGGGTCGAGCCATGCTCCCCCGAGCCGAAGGCGAGCCCGGCATCGAGCCGCAGCACGATGCGCCCAGGCACGCTTGGGTCGGGCAGGTGCGTCGGCCGGACGAGGAAGCGCCGGCCGATCGGCTGCTCGGGGAAGCCGTGCAGCGTGCGGGCGAGCCACCCCTCCGCCTCGACCGGTGCGGCCTGCAGGGCGGGCGGCTCGATGCCCGCGACCAGGGCGGCGAGCGCAAGCGCCCCCTCCAGCCGCGCATCGCCCTCGCCCTGCTCGCGCACGCCTTCGATCCGCCAGGTGTCCGTCGCCTCGTCCCGGAAGAGGGCGACGGTCGCGCAGACCTGCTGGAGCGCCGCCTCGAAGGGGGGCACCGCCTCCTCGGCGAGGCCCTCGATCCACAGCGTTTCGAGCGGGCGGGCCCTGTGCCTGTCCATGCCGCTCAGGCCTCCTCCGCCCGGACCACGAAGCTGCTGAGCACGCGCTTGGCGCCTGCCTGGTCGAACTGGATGTCGAGGCGGTTGTCCTCCGCGGCCAGCACGGTGCCGTAGCCGAACTTCTGGTGGAAGACGCGCTCGCCCGGCGCCATGGCCTGGGCGGGCTTCGGCCTCTCCTGCACCTCCCAGCTTCCGGCTTCGATCACCCGCGGGCGGCGGGCCTGCAGGCCATGGGCGCCGCTGAAGACGGAGGGTCCGTCGAGCATCCGCGCCCGCGCCTGCGCGGTCCCGCCCTCCCGCAGCACCGCCTCCTCCGGCAACTCGTCGAGGAAGCGGGAGGGGACGGAGGCGGTCCAGTTGCCGTAGATGCGCCGGTTCGCGGCGTGGCTGATCACCGCCCATTTGCGGGCGCGCGTGATGCCGACATAGGCGAGCCGCCGCTCCTCCTCCAGCGCGCGCTCGCCGCCCTCCTCCAGGCTGCGCTGTGAGGGGAACAGCCCCTCCTCCCAGCCCGGCAGGAACACCAGGTCGAACTCCAGCCCCTTGGCGGCGTGCAGCGTCATGAGGGAGACGCGCTCGCCCTCCGCGGCCTCGTCGTTCTCCATCACCAGCGCGACGTGTTCGAGGAAGCCCTGCAGCGTCTCGTAGTCCGCCAGCGCGCGCAGCAGCTCCTTCAGGTTCTCCAGCCGCCCCGGCGCCTCCGCGCTGCGGTCCTGCTTCCACATGTCGGTGTAGCCGCTCTCCTCCAGCACGGTGGCCGCCGTGACCACGTGCCCCTCCCGCCCGAGCTGGGCGCGCCAGCGGGCGAAGCCCTGCATCAGCTCCGACAGCGCCTGCCGCGGCTTCGGCTTCAGCGCGTTGGTGTTGTGCGCCAGCCGGTCCGCCGCGACCGAGAGCGGCACACCCTCCCGCCGCGCGAAGTCGTGCATGGTGCGCATCGCGGTGTCGCCCAGGCCGCGCTTCGGCGTGTTCACGATGCGCTCGAAGGCGAGGTCGTCCTGCGGTTGGACCAGCACGCGCAGATAGGCCATCGCGTCGCGGATCTCGGCACGTTCGTAGAACTTGGCGCCGCCCACGACGCGGTAGGGGATGCCGAGCGTGATCAGCCGCTCCTCGAAGGAGCGCGTCTGGAAGCCCGCGCGCACCAGGATCGCGGCCTCACCCAGGCGCTCGCCGGCGCGGCGCGCGGCCTCCAGCCGTTCGCCGACCATGCGCGCCTCCTCCTCGCTGTCCCAGAGCGAGACGACCCGCACCTTGTCGCCGCCTGCATCGTTCCGGCCGGGGCGCAGCGTCTTGCCCAGGCGGCCGGAGTTGCGGGCGATGAGGCCCGAGGCGGCGGCGAGGATCGGGCGGGTGGAGCGGTAGTTGGATTCCAGCCGCACGATCCGCGCGCCCGGAAAATCCTTCTCGAACCGCAGGATGTTTTCGATCTCGGCGCCGCGCCACGAATAGATGGACTGGTCGTCGTCGCCGACGCAGCAGATGTTGCGGCTCCCCGGATCCTCGCGCTGCGCCAGCAGCCGCAGCCAGAGGTACTGCACCAGGTTCGTGTCCTGGTACTCGTCGACCAGGATGTAGCGGAAGGCGCGGTGGTACTGCGCCAGCACGTCGGGGCGCGTGCGCAGGATCTCCGTCACGTGCAGCAGCAGGTCGCCGAAGTCGGCGGCGTTCAGGCTGGCCAGGCGCCGCTGGTAGCCCTCGTACAGGGTCCGCGCCCGGCCGTTCGCGTAGTCGCTGTCCTCGGCCGGCGTCACGCGCGCGGGCGTGAGGCCGCGGTCCTTCCAGCGCTGGATCACGGCCATCAGCCCCTGTGCCGGCCAGCGCTTCATGTCGACCGCCTCGGCCTCCATCACCTGCTTAAGCAGGCGGGTCTGGTCGTCAGTGTCGAGGATGGTGAAGCCGGAGGTGAGGCCGACATACTCCGCGTGCCGGCGCAGCATGCGCGCACACAGGCTGTGGAAGGTGCCGAGCCAGAGGCCCTCCACCTCCCGCCCCAGGATGTGGGCGACCCGCTCGCGCATCTCGCGCGCCGCCTTGTTGGTGAAGGTCACGGCGAGCACCTGGTTTGGGAAGGCGCGGCGCGTCATCAGCAGGTGGGCGAAGCGCGTGGTCAGCACGCGCGTCTTGCCCGTGCCCGCGCCCGCCAGCACCAGCAGCGGGCCGTCGAGCGATTCGACCGCCTCGCGCTGCTCCGGGTTCAGGCGGGCGAGGTAGTCGTCGCTCACTGGCAGGTTCCCACCGACCCCGCCGCGCAGCGCCGCGTGCCGTCGGTCCAGGTGGCGCCGTCCAGCATGGCGCCCGAGAGGTCGGCGCCCGCAAGCTCCGCCCCCGTCAGGTCGGCGCCCGAGAGGTCCGCGCGGAACAGCCGCGTGCGCCGCAGGTCGGCGCGCACCAGCTTCGCGTCCTTCAGCACGGCACGCGTCAGGTCCGCCTCGCGCAGCGTCGCGCCGGTCAGGTCGGCGCCGGTGAGGTCGGCGGAGACGAAGCGCGCATCGGTCAGGTCCGCCCCGACCAGCTTCGTCCCGGCCAGCCGCGCGCGCTGGAGCGAGCTGTCGCGCATGTGCGCGCGCGACAGGTCGGCGCCCGCGAGGTCCCGCCCGTCGAGCAGGCATCGTCGCCATGTGACCTCGGGCGCCGGAGGATCGGTGCAGGCGGCGAACGCCGGGCCGGCGGCCAGGGTGGCGGCCAGGATGAGGAGGGTCAGGTAGCGTGGGGGCACGAGTGGCGATATAGAACGGGAAGCGAACCTCTCCAACCTGCGCGGCGCCCGGCGTGATCCGTTTCCTCGAATGGTCGGCCCTGAAGGGGGGCGCCCTGCTGGCCGTCGGCGTCTTCGCCGGCGTGCTGATCCCGCCGCTGGCGGCCGCGACGCGGGACGTCGTTGCGCCTGTGGTGTTCTGCCTCATGACACTCGTGCTGCTGCGCGTGGACACGGCGCAGGTGCTCGGCTACCTGCGGCGGCCGGCGCTGGTGGCGGCGCTGCTCCTCTGGGTGCTCGTCGTCTCGCCGCTCGTGGTCTTCGCGATCACCTGGGTCCTCGGCTTCCAGGGCACGCTGGCGGCCGCGGTGGTCATCATGGCCACGGGCTGCGCCGCCACCTCCTCCCCCGCCTTCGCGCGGCTGGTGGGGCTGGACGGGGAGGTCGCGCTGGTGGTCGCCGTGCTCTCCACGCTGCTGGTGCCCTTCACGGCCCCGCCCCTCGCCCTCGGGCTGCTGGGTATCGACCTCTCGATCTCGCTGCCGGCGCTGATGGCGCGCCTTGCGCTGGTGGTCGAGCTGCCGCTTGTTCTCTCGATCGTCATCCGGCGGGTGGTGGGGCAGGCGCGGCTCGCGCGCTACGGGCGCGCTGTGGACGGCGCCGTGGTGCTGCTCGTCGTGCTCTACGGCTTCGGCGTGATGGACGGGATGGCGGCGCGCATCTTGTCCGACCCGCTCTGGGTGGCGGCGGGCACGGCGCTCGCCTTCCTCGGCAACTTCGGGGTGAACGCGCTGACGGCGGCGGCCTTCATGCCGCTGGCCGGGTCGCGGGTCGCGCTCTCGGCCGGGCTGCTGTCGGGCAACCGCAACATGTCGCTCTACATCGCGGTGCTGCCGGCGACCACGCACCCCGACATCCTGCTGTTCTTCGCGCTCTGCCAGTTCCCGCTCTTCCTCAGCCCCTTCCTGCTGCGGCCGGTCTATGACCGGCTCCGCAGCAGGGGCCTCGGGGAGGCCTGATCAGCTCCGCGCGCCAACCGCGTAGACGGGGGCGGCGGCGGCCACGGCCTCCTCTGCCTTCGCACCGGCCTCGACCGGCGCGCTTTCGCGCCGTGGGCGGATGCCCAGCAGGTGGGCGATGGCGTAGGTCAGGTCGGCGCGGTTCAGCGTGTAGAAGTGGAACTCGTCCACGCCGTTGGCCTGCAGCAGCCGCACCTGCTCGGCCGCCACGACCGCCGCGATCATGCGCCGCGTCTCCTGGTCCTCCTCCAGCCCCTCGAAGAGCCGCTCCATCCATGCGGGCACCGAGGCGCCGCACATGGCGGAGAAGCGCTTCACCTGGGTGAAGTTCGACACCGGCAGGATGCCCGGCACGATCGGCAGGGTGATGCCCTTCGCGGCGCAGCGCTCGATGAAGCGCAGGTACACATCGGTGTCGAAGAAGTACTGGCTGATGGCGCGCGTCGCGCCCGCGTCGATCTTGCGCTTGAGGAAGTCGAGGTCCGCGTCGGCCGACAGCGCCGCCGGATGCGTCTCGGGGTAGGCGCCGACCGAGATGTCGAAGTCGCCGATGCGGCGCAGGCCGCGCACCAGGTCCTCGGCCTGCGCGTAGCCGCCGGGATGCGGCTCGTACTGCGCCGCGCCCGCGGGCGGGTCGCCGCGCAGCGCCACGATGTGCCGCACGCCCGCCTCCCAGTACCCGCGCGCCACGTCATCCACCTCGTCCCGCGTCGCGCCGACGCAGGTCAGGTGGGCGGCGGGCGTCAGCGACGTCTCGCGCGCCAGGCGCGCCACGGTCTGGTGCGTGCGCTCCCGCGTCGAGCCGCCGGCGCCGTAGGTGACGGACACGAATCGCGGCGCCAGCGGCTCCAGCCGCCGGATGGCGGTCCAGAGCGCCTCCTCCAGCTTGTCGTTCTTCGGCGGGAAGAACTCGAAGGAGAGCTTGGGCGGCGGCAGCTCCGTAGGTTGTGGCAGGCCGGCCACACGCGGTCCGGTCAGCCAGCGCTGCAGCGTGCCAGGCAGGGCGAGGTTCATGGCCGGTATGGCTACTCCGACGGGGTCAATCCGGTGACATCGTTGCGGCGGATTGCGGCAGCAGGGCGGCGCCCCGTTCCCGTCCGCGCGGATCGTTCCTTATAAGGAGGCGGTGTCGCACACGGAAAGCCCCTGGAAACTTGTTCCGGCCAGGGTCAGGTCCGGATGGCCGTCGAGAGGTACCCGAGCTTGCCCAGTCCCGCCCGCCCCTCCTCCCCGTCCCGGCTCCACGCCCGGCCGGGCGGCACGCCCCTTCGCCTGGCCTGCCTGGCGCTCGCCCTCGGCGCCCTCGCCGGCTGCGCGACGCGCCCCGATCCCGCGGACCCCGAGGCGGTGGCGGAGTTCCGCGCGACCAACGACCCCATCGAGCCGCTGAACCGCGGCGTCTACTTCGTGAACGAGGGCCTCGACACCCTGGTCGTCCGTCCCGCCACGGAACTCTACCGAATCGCCCTTCCGCCGGAGGTCCGGACCGGCGTACGGAACGTGCTGGGCAACCTGCGCACCCCCGTCATCCTGGCCAACGACCTGCTGCAGGGCGAGGGCGCGCGCGCGCAGGTCACCGCCAGCCGCTTCGTCGTGAACAGCACGGCCGGCGTGCTCGGCCTGTTCGACGTGGCGAAGAACTGGGGCCTGCCCGCCCATACCGAGGATTTCGGCCAGACGCTGGCGGTCTGGGGGGTCGGCCCGGGACCCTACCTCTACCTGCCCGTGCTCGGCCCCTCCAACCCGCGGGACGCCGCGGGCTTCGCGGCCGGCATCGCCGCCGATCCCCTCACCTGGGTGGGCGGCGCCAATGCGGCGGGCTACGCCCGCACGGGCCTGACCGTGCTCGACACGCGCGAAAGCCTGATCGAGCCGCTGGACCAGGTGCGCGCCACCTCGCTCGACCCCTATGCCACAATCCGCAGCGCCTACCGCCAGCGGCGGGCGGCCGAGATCGGGAACCGGGGCGAGGCGCCGGCCGCTGCAACGGGAACAGGCTTCGGCGTCGGCACCGGCATCTCCGGCTCGCCGCGCTGACCAGAACGACTGGAACGAACGCCATGACCACCAGACGCCTCCTCCTCGTGCTCGCCGCCGGGCTGCTGCCCGCCCTGCCTCGGCCCACCCTGGCGCAGTCCGACACCGCGCGCGCCACCGCCTTCATCCAGGCCACGGGTGAGGAGCTGGTGAGCGTGATCAACGCCGCCGGCGTGCCGATCGAGCAGCGCCGCCAGCGGGTCGCCGCCATCCTCCGCCGCGCCGTGGACGTGGAGGGGGTGGGCCGCTTCATCCTCGGCCGCTACTGGCGCACCGCCACGCCGGAGCAGCAGCAGGAATACCTGCAGCTCTTCGAGGAGACGCTCATCCACAACCTCGCCTCCCGCTTCGGTGAGTACCAGGGCGTGCGCTTCGCCCTCGGCCGCAACCAGTCGCGGACGGAGGAGGACGCGCTGGTCAGCACCGTCGTGGAGCGGCCCGGCATGGCCCCCTTCAGCCTCGACTGGCGCGTGGCGGATGTGGGCGGGCAGCCGCGGGTCGTGGACGTGATCGCCGAGGGCACGAGCCTGCGGCTGACGCAGCGCAGCGAGTACGCGAGCGTCATCAGCCGGAACGGCGGGAACGTCGCGGCCCTGCTCTCGGCCATGCGCAACCAGGTGCGCCAGCTGGCGGGCCGCGCTGCGGGCTGACGGGCCGCGCCGCAGGCCCAAGAGGAGACGTCAGCCGGCGTGC
>DASQNQ010000388.1:0-10482 GCA_035644895.1 Acetobacteraceae bacterium
GCCGCGGGGGCGGAGACGGCGGCCCAGGCCATGTCGCGCGGGGCGCCGGCCGCGACGGCGGCGGGATCGAGCCCCTGCGGCAGAGCACCCTCCGGCACCAGGTGCAGGATCGCCAGCCGCGGCAGCCGCGCCTCCGCCAGCGCCTGCATTATGCCGAGGCCCGCATCGGGCCAGGGCAGGGGCAGGAGGCAGATGTCCGGCGCCTCCGCCTCGATCATCCGCCGCGCCTCGGCGGACTGGCGGCCCAGCTTCGCGACGCCGTCCCAGCCGAGGTTGGCACCCAGCACACGCGGCGCAGCGAGGCCGGTGGGGACGGCTCCCAGCAGGCCCGACCGGAGCGTCGGCTCCGCGGCGAGGGAGACGGACAGCCCTGTGCGCGCGGCCAGCCGGGCGGCGAGTTCCGCCGTGTGCCGCTCGGTCCCGCCCATGGCGGTCGACGGCAGCAGGACCAGCAGGCGGGAGAGCCGGCGCGCCAGGATCATGCGGAGGGCAGCCGGGGGGCGGGCATCGGGACCGTTTCGCGTGTGCGTTCCAGGTCCTATTCTACCGTAGCGCGCTGCGTTCCGCCAGCAGCCTCCCCCCGGTGTCCAGCCCGCCGCGGGCGAGCCCGGCGATGGCACGCACCGCGGGAGCCAGCGCGCCGGGGCCGAAATGCCGCCGGCCGAAGGCGAAAGCCGCCTCGCCGACCCGCGCCCGCGCCGAAGAGTCGAGCACCAGTGCCGAGAGGGCCGCCACGAACTCCCCGCGCGACCGCGCGAGCATCCACGCCTCGCCCGGCGGGCCCGAGAGGCCCGTGAGCGCCTCGGCCGTCAGCACGCAGGGCAGGCCGTGGCAGAGATACTCGACCGTCTTGATCTTGAGCCCGCCGCCGTAGAACACCGGGTTCACCGCGACATCGAGCCCGGCCAGGAAGGCGGCTGGGTCGTCCACCCGGCCGCGCACCACGACACCCGCCCGGCCCGGCGGCACGCAGGCGCCGACCTCGCCGGCCACGTGCAGCTCCGCGCCGAGCGGCGCGACGGCCGGCCACACCTGGTCGAGCATCCAGAGCAGCCCGTCACGGTTCATCGGGCTGTCGCCGCCCAGGAAGCCGACGCGCACCGGGCCCTCCGGCCAAGTGCCGAGGGCAGGCCGCGCCACCGGCACGGGATGCGGCGCGAGCACCACCTGGCCTGGCAGCAGCCGGTCGAGCCAGCGCCACTCCTCCGCCTGGATCGCCAGCACCAGCGGGAAGGCGGACAGGATGTCGAGCTCCTCCTGCGTGCCGATCTGGATGAAGTGTTCCCGGCCGAAATGGGCGAAGTTCTGGGCGCGCAGGGACATGAGGTCGTGGATGTCGATGGCGCGGGCCGCCGGCATGCCGGGCGCGTGGCGCAGCCAGGACAGGCGGATGTACTGGATGATCGCGCCCTCCACGGGGTGCTCGGCCAGGTGCGCCGCCACGCGGGCCAGCGCGCCGGCCGAGGCCCGCCGCCGCTCGAAGGGCGCCAGCTCCCGCGGGAGAGGTCCGGGCGGAAGGCCCTGCAGCGGCCCCGTCGCGAAGACCCGGCCGCGCGGGCCGAGCACGCGCTGCGCCGCAAGCCGGTCCGCGGGCTCCAGTGCGCCGAGCATCAGCAGGTCGAGGTCCATCTCGCCGCGGGCGGCGCGCGCGAGCGCCGCGATCCGCGCGTGGTTGCCCAGCTCCTCCCGCCAGAAGGGAATGTCGGTCAGCAGGAGCACCCGGGGCCGGTCGACGGCCAGGCGCAGCGCGGCAGGGGAGGCAACGACGCTCAGCTGCCGTTCCACCTGCGCGGCGTAGCCCCGCCAGAGCGCAGCAGAGGCTGCCGACACCTTCGCGCGGAAGCCCGGGTCCCGCAGCGCCCGCCAGGCAGCCGGCGCCAGGGCGGGAGCATCGGGCGCCGACTGGAAGGTCGCCTGCGGCGAAAGGCCGGCAAAGGCCTCCGCGGTGCCGATGACGGGGCAGCCGCGCGCCAGCGCCTCCACGGTCTTGATCTTGAGGCCGGTGCCGCCCTCATGCGGGTTCACGACGAGATCCACCTGCGCGTAGAGCTCGTCCGGGTCGGCGACCGCGCCGAGCAGGCGGAGGCCCGCCGCGGGCGCGAGGGGCTGCGCAGCGCCGCCCGCCACCACCATTTCCGCCCCGGCCGCTACCAGCGCGGGCGTGTCCAGCGCGTCCAGGAAGCGGCGGAGCGCGCGGACGTTCATCGGGTTCGCGCTGCCGATGTAGCCGATGGCGAAGCGCCGCCCCGGCGTGGCAGCGGGCAGGGCGGGGCGGGGCCCCGGGATGTGGCCGAGGGTGAGCACGGGGGCGAGGCTCCGCGCCTCCAGCTCCGCCCGCTCCTCCTCCTGGATCGCCAGCACGGCGTCGGCGCGGGCGAGGCCACGGGCCTCTTCCCGCTCGGTCGTGTAGAAGAAGGAAGGTTGGAGCCCCGCGGCGCGCAGCCGGTCCGCCCGTCCGCCGAGGACGTCATGCGTGTCGATCACCCGGATCGCGTCGGGGAAGTGCAGCAGCGCCTTCGACAGGAACACGTACTGCACGATCACCATGTCGAAGCCCGGGTGTCGGGCCGCGAGCTCCGCCCAGGCCGCCTCGGCCGCCGGCTGCACCCAGTCGTCCAGGCCGAACACCTCGCCGAGGCCTGGTCGCTCGGCACGGCGGTCGTGAGGGACCGTCACCACCTCGTCCCAGGCGGCGCGCATCGCGTCCAGCGCGGAGGGCGGCATGCCTTCGCGCAGCAGCAGGCAGAGGTGGATCTGGTGCCCCGCGGCCTTCAGGGCGGACAGCACGGCGTGGATGCGGGCGCGGTTGCCGGCATCCTGCGGATGGCTGGGTGTGGGCGAGATGACGAGGATGCGCATGCCGGGCCTTGCAATCATCGCAGGGTGCGGACATAGCGGGTCGCGCGCAACCGGGGGCATTCATGCTGGAGAGCGACCCGCCCATCGCCGGCGTCATGCCGCTGCGGATCTCGCGCACCGGACTCGACCGCGACTACCGGGAAGACGCCGAGCGTGCACGGCTGACGCTCCGATCGCTGGAGGAGAACCTGCGGGGCGACGGACGCTTCGACCTGCACGTCGTCTGCCCTCCCGACGATCTCGAGGCGACCCGGAACGCACTTTCGGCAGTCGATCTCCGGCGGGTACGGCTGGTCTTCCATGACGAGACCCCGTTTCTGGGGGAGGCGGTGGCGGGGGACCGCCGCATCCGGGGCTTCACCCGGCAGCAACTGGTCAAGCTGGCCTTCGCGGCCGAATGCCCGGCGCGCTTCTGCATCACTTTCGACAGCGATGTCGTGCTGCTCCGACCGCTGGACCCGGCCGAGCTGGTGTTGGCAGGACGTGGCCTGCTGCAGGACGAGGCGGTGAAGGCGCACCCGGAGTGGTGGGACGCTGCCGGGGCCGTGCTGGGCCGCGGGGTCACCTACGAGCAGGGCATGTCCGTCACCCCAGCGGTTCTGGCAACCGAGGGGGTCCGGAGCCTCATTGGTGCGCTGCGCGCCCGCGCCGCCGGGGCCGACTGGCGGGCTTGGCTGGCAGGGCTTCACGCGGGCGGCACGATCTGGACCGAGTACACCCTCTACTTCCACCACCTGATGCTCGAGGGGCTGGTGGACCGGCTGCATGCCCGCGGACCGGCGGCCCGGATGATCCTCATCCGGTCGGTCTGGAGGCGAGACCATTTCGAGGGCTGGAGCGTTCCCGGCGCCCTGGCCGGAGGGGCGGGGTGGTTCGCCGTCCTGCAGAGCAGCGCCGGGCTTTCGGTTGAGGAGGTGCGCGCCCGGGTCTGGCCATCCATACGGCCGGACTGACCGGACTTGCCTCGGCCGTGGTTTTCGGGCAAACCCCCGGGCGCCGCGCGCGGGCCCTGCCTTTGCGTGGCAAATCCGCACGCGGCGCACCCTTCCAGCCCTTCGGGGTCCATGAGGGGTCCGGTCCCCGCACCACGGGGGCGGCGCCGCGGAGGCCCAACCGGACCACCTGGAAGAGAGAAGGATCTCGCCCGATGGCGATGCCCGAAGTCACCCTCCGCGGCCTGCTCGAGGCCGGCGTTCATTTCGGCCACCACACGCGCCGCTGGAACCCCAAGATGGCGCCGTTCATCTTCGGCGTGCGCAACCAGGTCCACATCCTGGACCTGCAGCAGACCGTGCCGCTGATGGACCGCGCGCTGCGCGCGATCCGTGACGTGGTGGCCGGCGGCGGCCGCGTGCTGTTCGTCGGCACGAAGAAGGCGGCGGCCGAGTACGTGGCGGACAGCGCCCGTCGCTGCGGCCAGTACTACGTCAACCACCGCTGGCTGGGCGGCATGCTGACCAACTGGAAGACCATCCAGGGCTCCATCAAGCGCCTGAAGCAGATGGAGGAGCAGCTTGCCGGCAACGTGCAGGGCCTGACCAAGAAGGAGGTCCTGATGCTGACGCGCGACAAGGACAAGCTCGACCGCGCGCTCGGCGGCATCAAGGACATGGGCGGTCTGCCGGACATCATCTTCGTCATCGACACGGTGAAGGAGAAGCTGGCGATCGAGGAGGCCAACAAGCTCGGCATCCCTGTGGTCGCCGTGGTGGACAGCAACGCGGATCCCTCCGGCATCGCCTTCCCGATCCCCGGAAACGACGACGCGATCCGCGCGATCCACCTCTATTGCGACATGGTGGCGGGCTCGGTTCTGGACGGCATCTCGGCCGAGATGTCGGCCTCGGGCATGGACATGGGCGCCGCCGAGGACCTGCCGGCCGAGGAGTTGCCCGCCGGGGACGTGCCCGCCGAGGCGGCGCCGGCTGCCGCCGCGCCTGAGCAGGCGCAGGCCTGATTCCCCTCTCCCGGCCGGGCCCTGGCGCCCGGCCGGCTGCCGACACGTATCCCCACGGGAGAAGAGCCGATGGCCGAGATCACGGCTGCCATGGTGCGTGACCTGCGCGACCGGACGGGCGCGGGCATGATGGACTGCAAGAAGGCGCTGACCGAGACTGGCGGCGACATGGAGGCCGCGATCGACTGGCTCCGCAAGAAGGGCCTGTCGGCGGCGGCGAAGAAGTCCGGCCGCGTGGCGGCCGAGGGGCTGGTCGGCACCGCGACCGGCCCGGGCGTCGCCGCGATGGTCGAGGTGAACGCCGAGACCGACTTCATCGCCCGCAACGAGACGTTCCAGAACTTCGTCTCCGAGGTCGCGGGCCTCGCGCTCTCGGTCGGCGAGGATGTCGAGGCGCTGAAGGCGGCGCGCTTCCCGGGCACCGGCCACTCCACGCAGGAGGAGCTGACCCGGATGATCGCGACCATCGGCGAGAACATGACGATCCGCCGCGCCCGCGTGCTGCGGGTGAACAGCGGCACCGTCGCGACCTACGTGCACAACGCCGTGAAGCCGGGCCTCGGCAAGATCGGCGTGCTCGTGGCGCTCGAGGGCGCGTCGGAGCTGGAGGTGATGGAGACCCTGGCCCGCCAGGTCGGCATGCACGTCGCGGCAGCGAAGCCCGAGGCGCTCGACATCTCCGGCGTGGACAGCTCGGCGCTCGAGCGCGAGAAGGCGGTGCTGCGGGAGCAGGCGGCGCAGTCCGGCAAGAAGCCGGAGATCATCGAGAAGATGATCGAGGGGCGCATCCGCAAGTACTACGAGGAAGTGGTGCTGCTCGAGCAGGTCTGGGTGCATGACGGCGAGACCCGCGTGAAGGAGATCGTGAAGAAGGCCGGCGGCCAGCTCACCGGCTTCGCGCGCTTCCAGCTCGGTGAAGGGATCGAGAAGCAGTCCTCCGACTTCGCCGCCGAGGTCGCGGCCGCGGCCAAGGGTTGACCCTGCCCGGCCGGGGCCCGCGCCCCCGGCCGGCACTCGCGGCAGGGTGTTGGGCGGCACACCCTGGCCTCGCCTTGCGGGTGCCATCATCGCGCGCCTATGGTCCGCCCGCCGACCACAAGGGAACCCCGCCGCCCGATGAGCCAAGCCCCGAATTACAAGCGCGTCCTGCTGAAGGTCTCAGGCGAGGCGCTGATGGGGAACCGCGACTACGGGCTGGACACGGCGACGGTCCGCCGCATCGCGGAGGATGTGGGCGGGGTGGTCGCGCTCGGGGTGCAGGTCTGCCTCGTGATCGGCGGCGGCAACATCTTCCGCGGCGTCGCCGGCGCGTCAGCCGGCATGGACCGCACCCAGGCCGACGGCATGGGCATGCTGGCGACGGTCATGAACGCGCTGGCCATGCAGAACATGCTGGAGAAGATCGGCGTCGAGACGCGCGTGCAGAGCGCGATCCCGATGGCCAGCCTGGCCGAGCCCTTCATCCGCCGCCGCGCCGTGCGGCACATGGAGAAGGGGCGGGTCGTGATCTTCGCCGCGGGCACGGGCAACCCCTTCTTCACCACCGACACCGCCGCTGCCCTGCGCGCGGCCGAGATGGGCTGCGAGGCGCTGCTGAAGGGCACGCAGGTAGATGGGGTATACAGCGCCGACCCGCGCAAGAACCCGAAGGCCGAGCGGTACGAGACGCTCACCTACCTCGACATGCTGGCGCGCGATCTGGCGGTGATGGATGCGGCCGCCATCAGCCTGGCGCGGGAGAACCACCTGCCGATCATCGTCTTCAACATCCACGAGCCCGGGGCCTTCACCGCCGTCATGCGTGGCGAGGGGAAGTTCACGACCGTGGTTGACCAATAAAGGGGAGAAACCTCGGGCATGCCCGCCGACTTCGCCGCCCTCAAGCAGGACGTGCAGCGCCGCATGGACGGCGCGATAGAAACCTTGAAGAAGGAGTTCACGGGCCTGCGCACCGGCCGCGCCTCCCCCGCGCTGCTCGAGCCGATCCGGGTCGAGGCCTACGGCACGAACCAGCCGCTGAACCAGGTGGCGAACATCTCCGTCGGCGGACCCGGGCTGCTGTCGGTGCAGGTCTTCGACCGCTCCATCACCAAGAACGTGGAGGTCGCGATCCGCGACTCCGGCCTCGGGCTGAACCCTCAGACGGAGGGGCAGACGATCCGCGTACCCCTGCCGCCCCTGACGCAGGAGCGGCGGAACGAGCTTGCGAAGACGGCCGCCAAGTACTCGGAGGCCGCACGCGTCGCCATCCGCGGGGTGCGGCGGGACGGGATAGAGACCGTGAAGGGCTGGGAAAAGGACAAGAAGTCCGAGGCCAGCCAGGATGACGTGAAGCGCTGGACGGATGAGATCCAGAAGATGACCGACCAGCACATCAAGGCGGTGGACGCGGCGCTGGCCGAGAAGGAAAAGGATATCAAGGCGGTCTAGCCTGGCCCAGGGAGGCGCTTGCGTGGACGGTGCCGCGATCGGCGGGGCGGTGGAGACGGGGCAGACGCTCCGCGTGCCCTGCCACGTCGGAATCATCATGGACGGCAACGGCCGCTGGGCCGCCGCCCGCGGGTTGCCGCGCGCCATGGGCCACAGGGCCGGGGCCGAGGCCGTGCGCCGCACGATCGAGGCCGCGGCCCAGGCCGGGGTAGAGTGGCTGACCCTTTTCGCCTTCTCCTCCGAGAACTGGCAGCGCCCGGCGGACGAGGTGCGCGACCTGACCGGATTGCTGCGGCACTACCTGCGGTCGGAGGTAACCTCGCTGGTCAAGGAGGGGATCCGCCTCAAGGTGATCGGCGATCGTGCCCGCTTCGGGCCGGACATGTCGCGCGCCATCCTCGACGCCGAGGCGCGCACGGCCGAGGGTACGCGCCTGAACCTGAACGTCGCCCTCTCCTATGGCGGCAGGGCCGAGATCCTGGCCGCGGCGCAGGAGGTGGCGCGTCGCGCGGCGGCCGGCGAGCTCGACGCGGCGTCGCTGGACGAGGCAGGCTTCGCCGGCTTCCTGCACACGGCCGGCATGCCGGACCCCGACCTGCTGATCCGTACCTCCGGCGAGAAGCGCATCTCGAATTTCCTTCTCTGGCAGGCCGCCTATGCCGAGTTCGTCTTCCAGGACGTTCTCTGGCCCGACTACTCGGCGCAGCACTTCGCTGCCGCGCTGCTCGAGTTCGGGCGGCGCGAGCGACGCTATGGCGCCCGTGCTGCCTGACGTGTCGGGTGCGGGACCGGCCCCGGCCGAGGCGAAGCGGTGGCGGGACCTGCGGAAGCGGGCGCTGTCCGCCGCCGTGCTCGGGCCCGCAGCGATCACCTGCATCTGGCTCGGGGCGGAGCCCTGGACGGCGCTGATGGCGCTCGCAGCCGCGATCCTTGCCTGGGAGTGGGTGCATCTCTGCGGCCGGCAGACGCGGTCCGTGCCCGGCATCGGCGTGCCCATCTTCGTGCTGGCCGCCGGGGCGCTGTCGGTGATGGAGCGGCCCGCGCTTGCCCTGCTGGTGCTGCTCGCGGGCTTTGCGGTCACCTGGGTGGTGGCGGCCGCCCATGGCCGCTGGCCGCGGCGGGAGAGGGTGCCGCAGCAGCCGGTCGGGCGGCTCGCGGCCGGCGTTCTCTACATCGGGCTGGCGGGCATCGCCCTCATCGAGCTTCGCCACGACAACGCGGCCGGGCAGGCCAACGTGCTGTTCCTGTTCCTGGTGGTCTGGGCGTCCGACATCGGGGCCTACATGGCCGGGCGCGCCTTCGGCGGGCCGAAGCTTGCGCCCGCGGTGTCGCCGAACAAGACCTGGTCGGGGGCGCTGGGCGGGATCGGCTTCGCCATGGTGGTCGGTTCGCTCGCTGCCGTCCTGCTCGTGGCGGGCTCCTCGGTCCTGGCCGCGGCGGTGGTCGCTCTCGTGCTGTCCATGGCGTCGCAGGCTGGCGACCTGCTGGAAAGCGCGATCAAGCGCCACTTCAGGGTGAAGGACACCTCGAGCCTGATCCCCGGCCATGGCGGGCTGCTCGACCGGCTGGACGGCGTGCTGGCGGCAGCACCGGTCGCGCTCCTCATCGCGCTGGCGGTCGGGTATGGCAGGCCCCTCTGGGGCTGGGCGTAGCGGGGTGGGCATGGCGCGGCGGGTGAGCATCCTTGGCGCGACCGGCTCGGTCGGCTGCAGCACGGTGGCGTTGCTGGACACGGCCCCGGCCGGCCGGTTCGAGGTGGAGGCCCTGGTCGCCAACCGTGACGTCGCGGCGCTGGCCGTGCAGGCCCGTCGGCTGCGCGCCAGGGTTGCCGTGGTGGCGGACCCTGCCTGCGGCCCCGCTCTGCGCGAAGCCCTCTCGGGCACGGGCATCGAGTCGGCCGCGGGTCCTGGCGCGGTGGTGGAGGCCGCGGCCCGGCCGGCCGACTGGACCATGGCCGCCATCGTCGGCGCGGCCGGGTTGCGGCCGACGCTCGCGGCGCTGGAGCGCGGCGGCACCCTCGCGCTCGCCAACAAGGAAAGCCTGGTCTGCGCGGCGCCGATGGTGCTCGACGCGGCGGCTCGCGGCGGGGCCACGCTGCTGCCGGTCGACTCGGAGCACAACGCGATCTTCCAGGCCCTGCACGGGCGGGAGGCGGAGGGGGTCGAGAAGATCGTGCTCACCGCCTCCGGCGGCCCGTTCCGCGAATGGGACCGCGCCCGCATGGCGGCCGTGACGCCCGAGCAGGCGGTGCGCCACCCGACCTGGTCCATGGGCGCCAAGATCAGCGTCGACTCGGCCACCATGATGAACAAGGGCCTGGAGCTGATCGAGGCCGCGCGCCTGTTCCCCATCGCGCCCGAACGCATCGAGGTCCTGGTGCACCCCCAATCGGCCGTCCACGGGCTGGTGCAGTACCGGGACGGGTCGATCCTGGCACAGCTCGGCACGCCCGACATGCGCACGCCGATCGCCCATGCCCTGGCGTGGCCGGACCGGATCGCGGTGGACATCCCGCGCCTCGACCTCGCCGCGCTCGGCCGGTTGGAGTTCTTCGCCCCGGACCCCGAACGCTTCCCCGCGCTCCGCCTGGCGCGGGAGGCCTTGCAGGCGGGGGGTGGGGCGCCAACCATATTGAACGCTGCGAACGAGGTGGCGGTGGGGCTGTTCCTGGACCGGCGCCTCGGCTTCCTGGACATCGCGGCCGTGGTCGAGGAGACCCTTGCGCTGCTCGGCCCATGCACGGCCGGGACGCTCGAGGAGGTTCTCGCCCTCGATGCCCTGTCGCGGCAGAGGGCCGCCGCGATCGCCGCCCGCCGCGCCGCGGCCTGAGGCGCCACCCTGACGGAGATCGCCTTGGACTTCCTGCCCGACCCGATCCGCACCCTTCTCGCCTTCGCCCTCGTCCTCGGCGTGCTCGTCTTCTTCCATGAGCTCGGGCACTACCTCGCGGCGCGCTGGCGCGGCGTGCATGTGGAGCGTTTCGCGGTGGGCTTCGGCCGGCCGCTCGCCTCCTGGTACGACCGGCGCGGCACGCAGTGGCGCATCGGCTGGCTGCCACTGGGCGGCTACGTGAAGCTGCACGGCCAGGAAACGCCCGAGGACGCGACGCCCGAGGCGCGCGCCGCCTGGCGGGCGGGCGAGACCTTCCACGATAAGCCAGTCGGCGACCGCGCCATCGTTGTGGCCGCCGGGCCGGCCGCGAACTTCCTGCTGGCGGTCGTGCTGTTCGGCCTGAT
>DASQNQ010000389.1:0-7128 GCA_035644895.1 Acetobacteraceae bacterium
GGCCCGGGCGGCTACGTGGCGGCGATCCGCGCGGCGCAGCTCAAGATGAAGGTCGCGCTGGTGGAACGCGAGCACCTGGGCGGCATTTGCCTCAACTGGGGCTGCATCCCGACCAAGGCGCTGCTGCGGGCGTCCGAGATCAACCACCTGCTGCACAGCCTGGATCAGTACGGCTTCGCGGCGGACAACATCCGCTTCGACTTCAACAAGGTGATCAAGCGCAGTCGCGGCGTGGCCGGGCAGCTCTCCGGCGGCGTGAAGCACCTGCTGAAGAAGAACAAGGTCACTGTGTTCGACGGCCAAGGCAAGCTCGCCGGCCCGGGCAAGCTCTCCGTCGCAAAGGATGGCAAGCCGGTTGCCGACATCGAGGCGAAGCACATCATCCTGGCCACCGGCTCCCGCGCCCGCGTGCTGCCGGGGCTGGAGCCGGACGGGAAGCTCGTCTGGACCTACAAGGAGGCGATGACGCCCCCCTCCATGCCGAAGAGCCTGCTCGTCATGGGGTCCGGCGCCATCGGGGCGGAGTTCGCGTCCTTCTACCTCAACATGGGCGCGCAGGTGACCCTGATCGAGGTGATGGACCGCATCCTGCCCGTGGAGGACGAGGAGATCAGCGCCTTCGTCCGCAAGAGCTTCGAGAAGCAGGGGATGAAGATCCTGACCGGCGCGCGGGTGCAGGGCCTGCGCAAGGGCGCGGACAACGTCACCGCCATCGTCGAGGTCGGGGGCAAGGTGCAGGAGATCACGGCCGACCGCCTGATCTCGGCCGTCGGCATCGTCGGCAACGTGGAGGGCATCGGGCTCGAGGGCACCAAGGTCCAGGTGGACCGTTCGCAGATCGTGACCGACCCCTATGGCCGCACGGGGGAGCCCGGCGTCTACGCCATCGGCGACGTGGCCGGCGCGCCCTGGCTGGCGCACAAGGCCAGCCATGAGGGGATCCTCTGCGTCGAGTCCATCGCGGGCAAGGAGGTCCACCCGATGGACCTCACCAACATTCCCGGCTGCACCTACTGCCGCCCGCAGGTCGCGTCCGTCGGCTTCACCGAGAAGCGGGCGAAGGAGAAGGGTTTCGAGGTGAAGGTCGGCCGCTTCCCCTTCATCGGCAACGGCAAGGCGATCGCGCTCGGCGAGCCGGAGGGGATGGTGAAGACCGTCTTCGACGCCAAGACCGGTGAGCTGCTCGGCGCCCACATGGTGGGTCCGGAGGTGACCGAGATGATCCAGGGCTACGGCATCGCGCGGACGCTGGAGTCCACCGAGTCCGAGCTGATGCACACCGTCTTCCCCCACCCGACGGTGAGCGAGACGATGCACGAGTCGGTCCTCGACGCCTATGGGCGGGTGATCCACATCTGATTGACGGGGGGCGGCCGCGCCGCCACATGGCAGGCATGACCATGCGCGTCGAGATCGACCACCGCCGGACGGGTGCCGAGAGGCACCCGGAGAAGGCGCACCGCCCGGACAACCCGATCCAGCGCAAGCCCGCCTGGATCCGGGTGAAGGCACCGACGCATCCTGTCTACCATCAGACGCGCGAGCTGATGCGCGAGAATCGCCTGGTCACGGTGTGCGAGGAGGCGGCGTGCCCGAACATCGGGGAGTGCTGGTCGCAGCGCCACGCCACCATGATGATCATGGGCGACACCTGCACGCGCGCCTGCTCCTTCTGCAACGTCGCGACCGGGTTGCCGAAGGCGCTGGACGCCGGTGAGCCGGAGCGCGTCGCGGATGCGGTCGCGAAGCTCGGCCTGCAGCATGTGGTCGTGACCTCCGTGGACCGGGACGACCTGGCCGATGGAGGCGCGGAGCACTTCGCCCGCACCATCCGCGCCATCCGGGCGGCCTCGCCGGGCACGACCATCGAGGTGCTGACCCCGGACTTCCTGCGGAAGGACGGCGCGCTGGAGGTGGTGGCGGAGGCGCGGCCGGACGTCTTCAACCACAATCTCGAAACGGTCCCGAGGCTCTATCCAACCATCCGGCCCGGCGCGCGCTACTACCACTCCCTCAGGCTGCTCGACCGCGTGAAGGAGCTGGATCCCTCCATCTTCACCAAGTCGGGCCTGATGGTCGGGCTCGGCGAGGAGCGGATCGAGGTGCTGCAGGTGATGGACGACCTCCGGAGCGCGGAGGTGGATTTCCTGACGATCGGGCAGTACCTGCAGCCGACCGTGAAGCACGCCGCCGTCGCCCGCTTCGTGGAGCCGGCGGAGTTCGAGGACTATGCCCGTGTCGCCCGCGGCAAGGGCTTCCTGCTCGTCTCGGCCACGCCGCTCACCCGGAGCAGCTACCATGCGGACCGGGACTTCGCGGCGCTGCGCATGGCGCGCGAGGCGAAGCTCTCGGCGAAGGCCGCATAGGCGCCGGATGCCGACTCATGCCGAACGGCGGGTGCTCGCCTACTCGCCCGAGCAGCTCTTCGACATGGTCGCCGACGTCCGGCGCTATCCGGAGTTCCTGCCCTGGTGCGTCGGCGCCCGCATCGTCTCCACCACGGAGACGGAGCTGATCGCCGACCTGACCATCGGGTTCAAGATGTTCAGGGAAACCTTCCGGAGCCAGGTGACGCTCGACCGGCCCGACCACATCCATGTGCGCTACCTGAACGGGCCGTTTCGTTACCTCAACAACCACTGGCGCTTCAAGCCCGTGCAGGGCGGCACAGAGGTGGACTTCTTCGTGGACTTCGAGTTCCGGTCCCGCCTGCTCCAGGCGGTCATCGGCACCGTGTTCAACGAGGCCGTGCGCCTGATGGTCCGCGCCTTTGAGCGCCGGGCCTTGGTGCTCTACCGCCGCCCCGCGCCGGCTGCGGCAGGCGCCGCGCCACGCCAGGCGTAGCGCCAACGCAACCCCGACCGGCCCCGACCGTTGCAGGCGCGGACGGGCGGAGGCTGGGACATGCGTGATGCGGCGCGGATCTTCTGTGCGGTGCTGCTGCTTGCGGCCAGCCCGGCCCTGGCCGAGGATCCGCCCGAGCCGGGTGCGGGCGGACCCTTTTCCATCGAGGACGTGAAGACGCAGGATGTCGGATCGCTCGAGCTTGAGCACGTGCTCGGTTACGAGCGGTCACATCGCGGCCGCGACCTCTTCGAGTTCAATCCTTCGATCGAATACGGCCTCGCCGACCGGCTGGAGCTCCGGCTCGGCCTCTCCTATGGGGTCGGTGATGCCTCCTCCGCCAACCGTGGCCGGGTCACTCCGGGCCTGCGCTGGCAGGCAGTCGAGCAAGCCGGCCTGCTTCCGAACATCGGCTTCATCGCGAGCGTGGACCTCCCCTTCGGCGCGGGGGACGAGGGCCTCGCGACGGAACTCCTCGCGATCGTCAGCCGCACCACCGGCCGCGGCCCCGGCTCCTGGGGTGTGCACCTCAACGCGGCCTGGATAGCCCGCCCCGACCCGGGCGAGGACGAGCGCCGCCAGGGCTACCGCTTCGGCGCCGCGGTCAGCCATGTGGCGACCGACAATCTCTCCGTCCTCGTCGGTTACGTGCAGGAGAAGCAGGACCGGGGCGAGCGCGACCTGCGGCTCGTCGAGGCGGGCTTCGAGCGGCGGCTCGGCGAGGTGACGCTCGGCATGGCGTTCGGCGCCGGGCTCAACGAGGACAGTCCGCGCTTCCGCATCACCGCTGGCATCAAGATGGACTTCCAGATCCGCCCGCGCTGAGGGCGCCTCAGCGAACCTGGCCTTCGCCGCAGCGGTTGCGGAGCCGCCCGCCATCGGCCACGGCGATGGCCACCAGGATCTCGTCGGGGCGCGGGGCGTCGGCCATCGCGACCGTCACGGCATCAAAATGGGCGAAGCTCCACGGGTCGTCCTTGTGGCCGAGGGGGATGTCCACAGGCGTCCCCGCTGCGGCCACCTTCACGACCGAGCCGATCACCGCCTGCCCGCCGCCAACCGCGGCGCGCATCGGTCGCCCGAGCCGCGGGTGAACGCAGGCGCCGCCGTGCTCGACCTCCCCAGCCGTGCCCACCACCGCCGCCTTGCCGTAGCTGACGGCCGGCCCGGACAGCAGGGCGACGAGGGCGGGCATCAGCCGCTCCCCCAGCGCGGCGCCCGCCTCCCACAACGGTGTGAGGTCAGGGGCCGCACGCAGGCCCGCGAAGGGGTTGGGAATGACGGCCAGCGCCACGGCGCGCACCACCGGGCGTTCGGGCCGGGTGCCCAGCTCCTCATGCACCTCCTCGCGCCAGGTCGCGATCTTGCGCGGCAGGAGCACGGGCTACACCGCGGCGTTCGTCGCGCGCAGGCGCTGCGCCATCTCGCACGGGGCGAACCAGGCGAAACCTGGCGTGCTCCCGACGACGAAGCGGAAGCCGCGCTCGCCGAGCGTTGCCACCCCGGAGGCCTCGGCCGCGGTCGCGCTGGCCGAGGGCGACCAGAGCACGCGCCCCGCCTGGCAGGGCAGGTGGCGATTGTCCCGACCGGCGATCTCCATCAGGCTCATGCACCGTCTCCCGGCCAGGTGTCGTGCCGGACCAAACCATACCCGGCGCGGCCCCGGAAGCTCCTTCGCGCCATCACGGACGCTGCTGGCCCGGTTCACGCGAATGCATTTGCCCGCTGCCTGGCCTTCGCGGCAGGCTGCCGCACATGGGATACGTGCTCTACGGCGACATCGGCTCGGGCTCCGCGGTGGTGGAGATGGCGCTCGCGGAGGCAGGCGAGACTGCCGAGTGGCGGGACGTGCCGCTCGAGGGAGACCACCAGCTCCGCCCCGAGTACCTGGCGGTCAACCCGATGGGCCGGATGCCGACACTGGTTCTGCCCGACGGGACTGTCATGACCGAGAGCCTGGCCATCCTGGTCGCGCTGGCCGAGCGCCACCCCGTGCTGCTGCCGCCGCCGGCGAGCGCGGAGCGGGCCTGGGCGCTCCGCTGGATGACGCTCGCCGCCGCCGAGTTCTACCCGCACGTCACGCGGGCCGACTACCCCGAGCGCTTCGGCCCCGATCCGGCCGCGATCCGTGCCCGCGCCGTCGAAATGGGCCGGGAGGTCTGGCGGGTGGTGGAAGCGCATGCCGGCCTCCAGGGGGCGGGGCCCGAGCCCTTCCTCCTCGGTGCGACTTTCAGCGTGGCCGACATCTACCTGGCCGTGCTCTCCCGCTGGATGGGCGGGCGCCAATGGGTGCCCGCCAACCTCCCACGGCTCGAGGCGCTGGCCCGGGCAGTCGCCGGGCGGCCGGCCCTCGCACCGCTCTGGCAGCGGCACCGCCTTGCGGCTTAGGCAGTGTCAGCCGGCCTGCTGCTGCCCGCCCCGCGTCGCGTCGTTCGCGTGCAGCAGCGGGTCGCCATGCGGCTTCGGGCTGTCCGCCCCGACGCCGGCCGTGCCGGGCATGGCAACGGCCCCGCCGGCCAGCGCCGTCTGAAGCCGCGCCTCCTGCTCCGGCGAGAGGGAGGAGCGGATGACGCGGCCGCGGAAGTGCGACACCTCCGCCAGCACCTTCTCCGGCTGCACCTTCCGCACGAGGACGAACAGGGCCGAGGAGCCGGGCTGGATCGTCTCGCCCACCTGCCGCATGAAGTCGTCGTTGATGCCGTAGTCCGCCAGGCTGCCCGACAGCGCACCCGCACCGGCGCCGAAGGCGGCACCGGCCGCCATGCCGACCAGCGGGTTCAGGAACAGCAGCCCGACGAGCGAGCCCCAGAGCGCGCCGTGCAGGCTGCCTGAGGCGGCACCCGCGCTGACCAGGTCCACGCTCTGCTTCAGTTGCAGCTTCCCCTCCAGGGTCCGGATCGCGACGACCGCATCCTCCAGGTCCACGAGGTACTCGCGTTGCAGCCGGGCGAGTTCCATCAGGGCGCGGTCCGCCTCGGTGGGGCTCTCGAAACCGACGACGATCAGCTCGGCCATGCGGAGGCCTCCTCTTCGCGTTGGGGCGCGGTGCTGCTACGCGCAGTCCGAGCGCGGGTTCGATCAGGGGGAGGTGGCGTTGGCCCAGTCAGACACGGCACGGCATGAGGCGGGCTTCGCGCCCGCGCGCCTCGACCAGGGGGCGCCCGCCGTGCGCATCAACCTCCACTCCGACACGCAGACCCGCCCGACGCCTGCGATGCGTGAGGCGATGCTGCGCGCCGAGGTGGGGGACGAGCAGGCGGGCGACGACCCGACCGTGACCGCGCTCTGCGACCGCATGGCGGCGCTGATGGGCAAGGAGGCGGCGATGTTCCTGCCCTCCGGCACCATGTGCAACGTCGTGGCCCTGCTCACGCATTGCCGCCCGGGGGAGGAGGTGCTGGCCCACCCGACCGCGCACATCCTCTCGAGCGAGGGCGGCAATCACGCGGCCCTCGGCGGCATCCAGATCACGCCCGTGGACGGGGAGAGAGGCATGTTCACGGCGGAGGCGCTGCGCGCACAGCTCCGCCCGCGCACGCGCTACGCGCCGCCGCAGCGGCTGGTGGAGGTGGAGCAGACGGCGAACCTCGGCGGCGGTACGGTCTGGCCGAAGGCACAGCTCGACGCCGTGGCGGCCGTGGCGCGCGACGCCGGGCTTGCCACCCACATGGACGGCGCGCGGATGCTGAACGCCTGCGTCGCGGCGGGCGTGCCGGCCGCCGAGATGGCGGAGGGCTGGGACACCGTCTGGCTCGACTTCACCAAGGGCCTCGGCGCGCCGCTCGGCGCCGTGCTCTGCGGGAGCGCCGAGTTCATCGGGCAGGGTTGGCGGTGGAAGCAGCGCCTCGGCGGGTCCATGCGCCAGGCCGGCATCAGCGCCGCCGCCTGCCTCCACGCGCTGGACCACCATGTGGAGCGGCTGGCGGAGGACCACGCGAATGCCCGCGCCCTCGCGCGTGGCCTCGCGCAGGTCGAAGGCGTGACGGTCGAGGCGCCCGAGACGAACCTGGTCTTCTTCGACACGGCCGGCACCGGCGTGGGAGCGGCCGAGGTGGTGCGGCGCCTGCGTTCGGAGGGCGTCTACCTCTCCGTCCTCGGCGGGCGCATCCGCGCCTGCACGCACCTCGACGTCACTGCCGCCATGATCGAGGAGACGGTCGCGCTCGTGCGGCGCGCAGTCGGGCGCGAGTAGCGCACCCCTGGCTCGTGCGGGTCAGGCGGCCGCGCGCAGCATCTCCCGCACCCTGTCCGCCGCGTCCGCGCCCTTGAGCGCGTCCCGCCAGG
>DASQNQ010000390.1:0-6415 GCA_035644895.1 Acetobacteraceae bacterium
ACCCAAGCGTCCGACGTCCAGTCGCGGGGACGCGGCAGGGTGAGGCCGCAACAGGCCCGGTGCCGGTATCCGCCGAGCCCGCTTGCTAGATTGGTCCACCCGCCTGCCAGGCCGTAGCTTGTGGCGGCTCCACGCCGACCACGAACAGAAGCGAGGATCCCGCGACGTGGCCACCACGCCGGTCATTGACCGACCCCATTACAGAAGAGCGGCCAAGCGCCTCACCCGCGCCCCGTTGCGCCGGAGCGGCGTCTCTACCGCCGCCCCTGCCGCCTTCTGCTGGGCGCGGAGGGACGTGCCGCCGAGGGTTGGAGGCATCGCCTCCGACAGGAGGAACACGATCGGATCCCGCTAAAGCGGGTAGCTCGCATCCTGGCGAGCACCGTCTGAATGGCGCTTTGTGGGTCCGCTACAGGGACGCCACAACCTCAAACCTGTGGACAAAAGCGGCTAAGTGGTGGTGGGCGCACAAGGATTCGAACCTTGGACCCGCTGATTAAGAGTCAGCTGCTCTACCAACTGAGCTATGCGCCCGCCAGGGGGCGCCGTTTATGCGGAACCGCGGCCCTTGTCCAGCCCCCTTCACACCAGGGCGCGCGCGAACCGTTCAGTTTCGGGATGCCTCGAACTCCACGTCCCGGTGCACATGGGTCGAGAGCAGCAGGCCGAAGCCGAGCATCGTGGTCAGCAAGGCCGATCCGCCGTGGCTGATGAGCGGCAGAGGCACCCCTCCGACCGGGATCGAACCCGTGACCATTGCGACGTTGACGAACACGTACAGGAAAAAGTTCGTGGCCAGCCCCAGGGCGAGCAGCCGCCCGAACTGGTGCCGGCACCGGAACGCCACCAGGTAGCCGAAGCCGACGACACAACCAAGCAGGCCGAGCGTGCCGAGCGCCCCAACCAGCCCGAACTCCTCCGCGAGCATGGTGAAGATGAAGTCGGTCTGCTTCTCCGGCAGGAAGTTCAGGTGCCCCTGGGTGCCCTGCAGGAACCCCTTTCCCCAGATGCCGCCGGAGCCGAGGGCGATCTTAGACTGGATGATGTTGTACCCCGCCCCCAGCGGATCGCTCTCGGGATCGAGGAAGGTTGTGATGCGCGCGCGCTGGTAATCGTGGAGGTGATCGTAGACGAGCGGTGCCGCGATGCTCGCGGCTCCCAGCAGGAGCCCGAATTTCCACAGGCGCACGCCGGCCGCGAAGAACACCGCGCCCCCGATCATGAGCGTGATCAGCGCGGTGCCCAGGTTTGGCTGGCGAAAGACAAGGAAGACTGGCGCCAGCACGAGCAGCATCGGCAACACCAGGGACAGAGGGTTGCCCATGCGCTCCCAGTTCACGCGATGGAACCAGGCGGCAAGCGCCAGCACGAGCATGATCTTCATGAACTCGGAAGGCTGGAGCTGGAGCGGCCCGAGGTCGATCCAGCGCTGTGCCCCCTTCCCCACCTCGCCATGCAGCGCCACGAGCGCCAGCAGGCCCAGCCCCGCCAGGTACCCCGCCCAGGCCAGCCGCGCGATCAGGCGGATGTCCACCAGCGCGACCAGCAGCATCAGCACCAGGCCGAAGCCGAACCGCACGGCATGGCGCCCCGCGTAGGGCTCCGCGGAGCCTCCACCGGCAGAGTAGAGCGCCACATACCCCACCGCGGCGACGGCACAGAGCAGCAGGACGAAGAGCCACGGGATGCGCCAGAACTTCCCGTACAGCCCCAACCCGTGGTCGCGCGTGAGCAACCGGCGCCCGAGGGTGCCACTCATGCCGGCCGCTCCGTCAGGCGTTGCGACCCCGGGCGGAGCCGCTGGAAGGCCTCGACCAGCACGTCACGCGCGAGCGGGGCCGCGGCACCCGAGCCGCTCGTGCCGTGCTCCACCACCACCGAGACGGCGAAGGCCGGGTTGTCATGGGGCGCGAAGCCGACGAACAGGGCGTGCGGCCGCCACTCCCGCGGAAGCTGGTCCACGCGGAAGCCGCGTTCCCGCTGCTCCCGGCTGACGCGGCGGACCTGGGTGGTACCTGTCTTGCCGGACATGGCCCCCATCTCGGCAGGCAGGCGGTGGGCCCGGGCCGTGCCGCCTGCCTCGTTTACCACGGCCCACATCGCCTCCCGCACCAGGCGCAGGTCGCGTTCGGGGATGCCGAGGATGGGCCAGTCCTCCGCCGCGCGCACCGCGCGCCCGCCGATGGCGCGCGTCAGGTGGGGCTGCACCGCGCGCCCGGTTGCCAGCCGCGCCGTCATGGTGGCCAGCGACAGGGGCGTGAGCTGGTAGAAGCCCTGGCCGATCCCGTGGACCACCGTGTCGCCAAGGGACCAGGGCCTGTCCTGCGCCTGCCGCCATTCGCGCGTCGGCACCAGGCCCGCGCGGGTGCCCGGCAGCTCGATGTCCAGCGGGACGCCAAGCCCGAGGCGCCGTGCCATGGCCGCGATCCGGTCCATGCCGATGCGCTTGGCCATTTCGTAGAAGTAGACGTCGCAGGAGACCTTCAGCGCCGTGCGCAGGTCCACCCCACCATGGCCCGGCCGGTGCCAGCAATGGAACCGCGTATCGCCGAGGTCCATGTGGCCAGGGCAGAAGACGCGCTCAGGCGGCGTGACGGCCCTTGCCTCCAGCGCCGCCAGCGCCACCACCATCTTGAAGGTGGAGCCCGGGGCATAGAGGCCGTTCGTCGCCTTGTTGATCAGGGGCGTGGCGCGGTTGCGCGTCCACTCGCGCCACTGCGCGGCCGAGACGCCGGCGTTGAACAGGTTGGGGTCGAAGCCGGGCTGGCTCGCCATGGCCAGCACCTCGCCATTCCGCGCATCCATCAGGACGACGGAGGTGCCCTCCTCGATCCGCTCGCGGATCGCCCGCTGCAGCCCTGCATCGACCGAAAGCTGCACGTCCTGCCCGGGCGTGCCCTCCCGCCGGTCGAGCTCGCGGATCACGCGGCCGACCGCATTGACCTCGAGCTGCACGGCGCCGGCATGGCCGCGCAGGGCACGGTCGTGGTGCCGCTCGATGCCCGCACGCCCGATGCGGATGCCCGGCAGCTCCAGCAGCCGGTCCCCGTCCATGTCGGCCTCGGCCGGCGGCGCGACGTAGCCCAGGATGTGGGCCATGTGCTCGGCCTCGGGGTAGTGGCGCGTCGCGCCGGCATCGACGCTGATGCCGGGCAGGTCGGGGGCGTTCAGCTCGATGCGGGCCATCTCCTCCCAGGAGATGAAATCGCGGACGACGACAGGGACGAAGCGCCGCCGCCGCCGCACCTCACGCTCGATGCGCGTCCGCTCCTGCTCCGACAGCGGCACGATGCGGGAGAAGGTTTCGAGCGTCGCGGCCACGTCCTGCGCCTGCTCGGCCACGATAAGGGCGCGCCAGTTGCGCTGGTTGCCCGCGACCACCCGGCCCTCCCGGTCCAGGATGCGTCCCCGCGGCGGCGGGATCAGGCGCGCGGAGAGCCTGTTCTCCTCCGCCAGCGTCGCGTAGCGCGCGCCCTCCTCCACCTGCAGCCGGTGCAGGCGCCAGCCGAGGAACCCGAGCAGCGAGGCCTGCGCGGCACCGAGCGCCAGGGCGCGGCGGGCGAAGAGGCCGCGCAACACCTCCTCCTGCCGCGCGCGGCGGCTCATCGCCGGTCCTCCGCGCGCATGAGCGTGGCGTGCAGCCCGCCCAGCGCGCCCGCGAGCAGCGGGTAGAGCCCGATGGCGAGCGCCGCCTGGTGCAACGCGGGCGCCAGGGGCGGCAGGTTCCAGGCGAGCAGGGCCGAGAGCGCGTGGCCGAGCACCGCCGCCCCCACCGCAAGGCCGCAGAATGCCAGCCAGACGCGCAGGAAGCTCTGCCGCGCGAGGGGGCGCTGCCAGGTCACCGCTACGCCATGCGCCAGCAGGAAGGTGATGATGCCGACGCCCAGCGGTGCGCCGCTCAGCAGGTCGTGCAGCAGTCCGAGCCCGAAGACGACGGGTGGCGGCATGGTGCCGGGGCGGAAGATCGACCAGAACACCACGCAGGGCAGCGCCACGGCCCCGACCCCGCCGGGCAGGCCGGTGGGGCCGGAGGCGAGCACCATCAGCGCGACCAGGACCGTCGCCGGGACCGAGGCGCGCCCGAGCGCGTCGAGCCGCCGGAGAGGGCTGCGCGAGGGTTCGGGGCGCCCGACCATGCTGGCGACCTCACCGCCGCGCCCGTGGTTCGGGGCGCGCCACCGCATCGGGCGGCAGGATCCCGCCCAGGCCGAAGTCGAACAGCCGGACCATGTCCAGGCGGTCCAGCCGCGCGAAGAGCTCGACCTCGGCCACCCCGCCCGCCGTCCACCGGACGACGCCGACCGGGAGGCCGGCCGGGAAGGCCACGCCCTCGGCGCTGGTCACGACCCGCTCGCCCTCCTCGGGCCGTGCATCGCCGAAGTGCTGCAGGCGGGGGCGCGCGCCGTTGGTCCCCGCCATGATGGCACGCGCCCGGCTGCCCTCCAGCGTCACGGGGATGCGGCTGTTCATGTCGGTCGCCAGCAGGATGCGCGCGGAGCGGCTGCCCACCTCCGTCACGCGCCCGGCGAAGCCGCGCTCGTCCAGCGCCACCTGGCCGCGGCGCACGGAAACGCCGGGTGGGATGGCGAGGAGGACGGCGCGCGCATAGACACCGCCGGTGTCGGCCACGACCCGCGCCGTGTGGAAGGTGGGCGCGGCTTCGGGCACATAGCCGAGCTGGCGGCGCAGCAGCGCATTCTCCGATTCGAGGGCGAGCGCCGCCTGTTGCCAGCGACGCAGGCGCTCGTTCTCCTCACGCAGGCGGGCGTTCTCCCGGCGGAGGGATGCGAGCTCGCCAACCTCCAGCACACCGTCGCGGAGCGCCCTCACGGGCTCGGCCACCACGGCGTGGATCGGCGCGAGCAGGTCGCCCAGCAGCACGCGCGCCCGCTCCGCCAGCAGCGCATCGGCCTTGCCCAGCAGCATCGTCGCGAAGGCGGCCGCGATCATCAGCGGCAGGGACAGCCGCGAGAGCGCCTGGCGCAGCGGGATGCTGAGGCGGATCACCGCGGTTCGCTCAGTACATCGAGCTCAGCACGTGGCGCAGGCGCTTGATCTCCTCCAGCGCGCGGCCGGTGCCGAGCGCCACGCAGGACAGGGCCTGCTCTGCCACCACGACGGGCAGGCCCGTGGCCGCGCGCAGCACCTCGTCCAGCCGGTGCAGCAGCGCGCCGCCACCGGTCAGCACGATGCCCTTGTCGACGATGTCGGCCGCCAGTTCGGGCGGCGTGTTCTCGAGCGCCACCTTCACCGCGTCCACGATCTGCATGACCGGCTCGTAGAGGCTCTCGGCGATCTGTCGCTGGCTGACCACCACCTCGCGCGGGACGCCGTTCATCAGGTCACGGCCCTTCACCTCGGCCAGCGGACCCTCCTCACCTTCCTCCGGCGCGGCGGCGGCGCCGATGCCCATCTTGATGCGCTCGGCCGTGCTCTCGCCGATCAGCAGGTTATGGGTGCGGCGGATGTAGTGGATGATGGCCTCGTCCATCTTGTCGCCGCCGACGCGGACGGAACGGGCGTATACGATCCCACCAAGGGAGATCACGGCGACCTCCGTCGTGCCGCCGCCGATGTCGACGATGAGCGAGCCCGAGGGCTCCGTCACCGGCAGGCCGGCGCCGATCGCGGCGGCCATCGGTTCCTCGATCAGCAGGACCTTCCGCGCGCCCGCGCTTTCGGCGCTCTCCTGGATGGCGCGGCGCTCGACGGCGGTGCTGCCGGAGGGAACGCAGACGACGATGAGCGGCGACGCGAAGGAGCGGCGGTTGTGGACCTTGCGAATGAAGTGCTTGATCATCTCCTCCGCCACCTCGAAGTCGGCGATCACGCCGTCCCGCAGCGGGCGGATGGCGGCGATGTTCCCCGGCGTCCGGCCGAGCATCAGTTTCGCCTCCTCCCCGACCGCCAGGACCTGCTTCTTGCCTCGATGGTCGGAGATGGCGACCACGGATGGCTCGTTCAGCACGATGCCCCGGCCCTTCACGTATACAAGCGTGTTGGCCGTGCCGAGGTCGATGGCCATGTCGGCGGACAGAAAGCCGAACAGCCTTGAGAACATGAGAAAACCTTCCGGGGTCTGGAATGCGGCCGCCGCGGCGGGGCAGCCTCGCGCACGGCGCGTGATCACACCGGCGGGAGGGCTTACCCCTCCCCCGCCCGCCGCTCAAGCGGGAATGTGAACCGGATGTGACCAGGCGCGTGCGGGTGGTCACTGGCCATCCGGCCTTCGGGGTTCAGCCAGGCCGCCGAAGCATCCGCCGCAGCGCGCCGCGGCCGGCCGCGACCAGCGGCCCGCCCACCCGCCGCCGTGCCGGCTGCGGGCCTGCGCCGGCCACGCGCCGCCGCGCCGCCAGCCGCGCCCCGTCTGGCGAACGGACAAGATGCAGCGTCCGGTCATGATAAACGTCGAGGC
>DASQNQ010000391.1:0-2371 GCA_035644895.1 Acetobacteraceae bacterium
GTGGCGACGGAGCTGCGCGCGCTCGGCTTCGCCCGCGGCACCGCTACGCTCCACGCGGCAGGATGACGGCCGCGCGGATCCAGAGCGCGAGCAGCGCGACACCTCCCGCGCCCGCCATGAAGGCCGGCGTGAAGCCGAAGCCGCCGATGACGGCGCCGAAGAGCGGCGCGCCGACGCTCTGCCCGAGGAAGAGCGACATGGCGAAGGCGGCGACCGCGGTGCCGCGTGCCTCCGGCAGCGCCTCCGTCGCGCGGGCCTGCAGCACGCCGTGCAGCATGAAGAACAGCAGCCCCGCCAGGCCATGCGCGGCCACCGCCACCCACCAGGCGGGCGCGAGGGCGAGGGCCGCGAAGCAGAGCGCGAGCCCCATGCCGCCCGCCGCCACCATCCGCGCCTCGCCGAGCCGCGGCACGAGCAGCGCGGCGCTGCGCGTGTAGACGAGCGAGCCGAGGCCGAAGACCGCGGTGGCCAGCCCCGCCTCGGCCGCCGAGAAGCCGAAGCGCCCGATGAGCAGCGAGGCCACGAAGGGAAAGACGCCGCCGAAGAGCAGCATGCCGTCGAGGAACGCCGCTCCCATCAGCCGCCGCCCCGCCGGCCGCGACAGGATGCGCGCGAAGCCCATCAGGCCGGGCGCCCCCGCGCCCGACGCGGCCGGCGCCCCGCGCAGCCGGACGGCGAAGAGCAGCGCGACGAGGGAGGTGACGAGGGCGAGCGCGGCGAAGGAGGCGCGCCATCCGAAGGCCTCCGCCAGGATGCCGGAGGCCGGGCCGGAGAGGAGCTGCGCCATCACCATGCCCGTCAGGAAGCGCCCCAGCACGCCCTGGCGCTGCGCATAGGGCACGGCGTCGGCAATGTGCGCCATCATCAACGGGATGGTGGCCGCGGAGGCGAGGCCCGCCGCCACCCGCAGCGCCAGAAGGGTGGAGAGCCCCGAGGCCGCCGCCGCGCCCCAGAGCGTCAACGCATAGAGGGCGAGCGACGCCGTGATCACCCTGAGCTTGCCGATGCGGTCGCCGAGCGGCCCGGCGCCGAGCTGCCCGAGGCCGTAGGCCAGGGCGAAGCCGCCGATCAGCACCGCGACCGAGTCGAGCCCGACGCCGAACTCCGCCGCCAGCATCGGCAGCAGCGGGTCCAGCACGCGCATCCCCGCCCCCACGCCGAAGGCGCCGAGCGCCATCAGCCAGAGCGGCGGGGAGAGGGAGGTCACGCCGCCGGCCTGGCGCGCTTCGCCCTCTCGCTCTCGGTCTTGAGCTGGCCGCAGGCGGCCAGGATGTCGCGCCCGCGCGGGCGGCGGATGGGGCTGGCATAGCCCGCCGCCTGCACGATCTCGGCGAAGCGCCGCACCTGGTCGGGCCGGCTGGTCTGGTAGGGGGAGCCTCGCCAGGGGTTGAAGGGGATCAGGTTCACCTTGGCCGGGATGCCGCGGATCAGCCGCACCAGCTCCCGCGCATCGGCCTCCGAGTCGTTCACGTCGCGCAGCATGACGTACTCGAAGGTGATGCGCCGGGCGTTGGTGGCGCCCGGATAGCGCCGGCAGGCGGCCAGCAGCTCGGCGATCGGGTACTTGCGGTTCAGCGGCACGATCTCGTTGCGCAGGTCGTCGTTGACGGCGTGCAGGCTGACCGCGAGGCCCACGTTCAGCTCCGCCCCGCAGCGGTCCATCATCGGCACGACGCCCGAGGTGGAGAGCGTGATGCGTCGGCGCGACAGGCCGATGCCCTCGCCGTCCATGATGATCTTCAGCGCCTTGGCCGTGTTCTCGTAGTTGTAGAGCGGCTCGCCCATGCCCATGACGACGATGTTCGACAGCAGCCGCGGCGCGCCGTCGTTCGGGCTCGGCCACTCGCCGTACTGGTCGCGCATCGCCATGAACTGGCCGACGATCTCCGCGGCGCCGAGGTTGCGCACCAGCTTCTGCGTGCCGGTGTGGCAGAAGCGGCAGGAGAGCGTGCAGCCGACCTGGGTCGAGATGCAGACGGCGCCGCGATCCTCCTGCAGGTCGGGGATGTAGACCGTCTCCACCTGCTGGCCGTCCCTGAACCGGAACAGGGACTTGCGGGTGGTGTCCTCGGAGAGCTGGGTGGTCGCGACCTCCGGCCGGCCGACCACGAAGCGCTCGGCCAGCTTCGCCTGCATCGGCTTGGCGATGGTCGTCATCTTCGCGAAGTCGGTCTCGCCCTGGTGGTAGATCCAGTGCCAGAGCTGCTTGGCTCGGAAGGGCTTCTCGCCGACCGCCACCATCTCGGCCGCAAGCTCCTCACGCGACAGGCCGACCAGGTCGCGCCGTCCGTCGGGCAGGGTGGCGGCGGGCGGCGCGAAGAGCGCGGCCTTGGCCAGGATGCGCTCGCGCTCGGCGCCCGTCAGGTCCTCG
>DASQNQ010000392.1:0-18307 GCA_035644895.1 Acetobacteraceae bacterium
CCGCGCGGGACCGACCGCTTCCACCACGCGGGCACGCTGTCGTTCGAGATGTCGGTCGGCCGCGACCGTCTGGTGGTGAACTGCGGCGCGGCCCCCGCGGCGGAAGGGGAGTGGCGGGACGCGCTGCGCGCCACCGCGGCCGCCATGCCGCCCTTGAGCGCCACGAGGGCGCCGCGATGCGCGGCCTCGGCCGGCAGCCCCGCGACGACCGTCCGGCCGTCATGCGCCATGCGGGTCATCAGCGCGCGCCGCAGGCCGTCATCGGCGGTGGCGGCGAGGAAGTCCCAGTGGCCGAGCCAGGCGGAGATGCGCGCGCCCGCGACCTCGGGCGCATCCGCGACCGGGTTGTGGGACTGCGTCGCGAGCCAGTCCGCCGCCAGCGACCGCGCCAGGATGCGCGCCTGGTCCGTGCCGAGCGCCCGCAGGTCGCGCAGCCAGGCGAAGCCATGCACCGCGGCGCGCCAGGCGGGCGAGCCGGAATCGCTGCCCCAGCCGGTCGGCGGGACGTGCGGCGGCTCTGCGGGCCGCAGCGGGCGGGCGGTGCCGGCGACCTCGTACTCCCCGCGCAGCAACCGCGCGCCGCGCGTCGCATCGCCGGGCCAGAGGTCGCGGAAGGCGCGGGACGGCGCCTCCGGCACGCGCATGGGCTTGAGGCCCGCGAGGGCGCGGCGCGCGCCGCGCAGCATGTCGCCGATCATGCGGCCCCCCTGATGGCGCGGATCGCGCGGGCGTAGTCGGGCGCCCCGAACACGGCGGTGCCGGCGACGAGCACGTCGGCGCCCGCCGCGATGCAGGCGGGTGCCGTCTCCGCCGTCACGCCGCCATCGACCTCGAGCGCGATCTCCTGGCCCCCGCGGGCGACATGGGCGTCGATCATCGCGCGCAGCGCCGCGATCTTCGCAAGCTGCGACGCGATGAAGGACTGCCCGCCGAAGCCCGGGTTCACGGTCATCACCAGGATCAGGTCCACGAGGTCGAGGACGTTCTCGACCGCCGCGACGGGCGTCGCCGGGTTGAGCACGACGCCCGACCGCTTGCCCAGCCCCCGGACCGTCTGCAGCGACCGGTGCAGGTGCGGCCCGGCCTCCGGATGCAGGGAGATGAGGTCGGCGCCGGCCTCGGCGAAGGCGGCGAGGTAGGGGTCGGCGGGGGCGATCATCAGGTGGACGTCGAAGGGGATCGCGGCATGGCGGCGCAGCGCCCGCACCAGGCCGGGACCGTAGGAGATGTTCGGCACGAAGTGCCCGTCCATGATGTCGAGGTGCAGCCAGTCCGCGCCGGCGGCGGCGATGGCGGCCACCTCCTCCCCCAGCCTCGCGAAGTCGGCGGCAAGCAGGGAGGGTGCGACGCGGACGGATCTCGGATGGGGGGGCATCGGGTCGCTTCTAGCCGCCGGTCCGCCGCGGCGACAACCGGCCATGCGCCTAAATCGGCAGCGCCGTCGTGCCCTTCACGCGCTCCATCGCGAAGCGGCCGGTCACCTTGCGCAGCGCCGGCACGGCGGCGACAAACCTGCGGTAGAACGCGTCGTAGCCCGCCATGTCCGGCACGACGACGCGCAGCAGGTAGTCCACGTCCCCGCCGAGGCGCCAGCACTCCGCGATCTCGGGCAGGGAGGCCACGGCATCGGCGAATCGGGCGATCCACTCGGCCGAGTGGTCGCCCGTCTCCACGGCGACGAACACCGAGATCGGCAGGCCGACCTTGGCGGGGTCCACCAGGGCCACGCGGCCGGTGATGACGCCCGCCTCCTCCATCCGGCGGATGCGCTTCCAGCAGGGCGTGGGCGTGAGCCCCACGGCCTGGGCGATCTCGGCCAGCGAGAGGGAGGCATCCTGCATCAGCAGGCGCAGGATCTCCCGGTCGATGCGGTCCAACTCCGTGCCGGCGGCCATTTGGCAGGTCTCTCTCGCTTCTGGGGGTGCTCAGGAAAGGAAAATCTTTCGCTTGCGTAGTCCAAGAGGGTTACGGAGAAAAGCCTTCTGCTTCTGATCCGAGGGCACATTCCGCCATGCCGACCGTTCCCCGCCGCAGCCTCCTCGCCCTGGCCGCCGCGCTGCCCCTGCCGGCGCTGGCACAGGGGCCGACCTGGCCGGATCGGCCGATCCGGCTGGTGATCCCCGTGGCGCCGGGCGGTTCGCTCGACATCCTCGGCCGCACGCTGGCACGGGAGCTGAACGGCTCCCTGGGTCAACCGGTGGTGCCGGAGAACCACCCGGGCGCCGGCTCGAACCTTGCCTTCGAGATGGTGGCCCGCGCGCGGCCGGACGGGCACACGCTGCTCGTCGGCTCCGACCCGCTGGCGATCAACCCCTCCCTCTATCGCCGCGTGAACTTCGATCCGGTGCGCGACTTCGCGCCGGTGGCGGAGCTGGTGCGGGCGCCGCAGGTGCTGGTCGTGCGGCCAGGGTTGCCGGTGCGCGACGTGCGCGGCTTCCTCGACCTCGCCGCGCGGGCGGAGGGGGCGCTGACGATGGCGTCCCAGGGCAACGGGTCCATCGGGCACCTGGCGGGCGCGCTGCTCGGTTCCCGTGCGGAGGTGAAGTTCACCCACGTGCCCTACCGCGGCGGCGGGCCGGCCGTGGTGGACGTCATGGCGGGCCATGTGGACGCGCTGCTGGTCACGCTTCCGGCAGCCATCGAGCACATCCGCGCCGGGCGGCTGCCGGCACTGGCCGTCTCCTCCGCCGCGCGTTCCTCCGCCCTGCCGGACCTGCCCACCATCGCCGAGGCCGCGGGTCTGCCGGGCTACGAGGTGGTGACCTGGCAGGGCATCCTGGCGCCCGCCGGCACGCCTGCGCCGGTCGTGGGGCGGCTGAACGCCGCGCTGCTGCGCGCGCTGGCCCGGCCCGAGGCGGCGGACGGGCTGCGCCGGCAGGGCTTCGAGGTGACGGGCAGCACGCCCGAGGCCTTCGCGACCCTGGTGCGGCACGAGGCGGAGCGGTGGCCGCCCATCGTGCGCGCCTCCGGCGCGCTCCTCGACTGAACGGGAGGCAGTTGCCGCGGAAGCGGGCAGGGGCGGCACCGGGCGGCGGTGAACTCTCTTCCCGTGTCGCGGCTTTGTCTTGATCCTGCCACACGCCGAGGCGATCCTCCCCGCATGCGCCCCCTCATTGGCATCTCCTGCTGCGTGAAGGCCTTCGGGGCCTTCGGCACCCCGAATCACGCGGCCTCGGACAGCTACATCCGCGTCGCCCTCGGCCCGGTTGGCGGCGTCCCGGTGCTGCTGCCCGCCGCCGGGGAGGGGTTGGCCGCCGACATCCTCGCGCATCTCGATGGGCTGATCCTCACGGGCAGCCGGTCCAATGTCTGCCCGACCCGCTACGAGGGACCGCCGCATGCCGACGGCACGCCGGAGGATCACGCCCGCGACGCGACGACCCTGCCGCTGATCCGCGCGGCGATCGCGGCGGGGCTGCCCACCTTCGCGATCTGCCGCGGCTTCCAGGAGATGAACGTCGCCTTCGGCGGCTCGCTCGACCAGCGGATCCAGGACCTGCCTGGGCGGCTCGACCACTCCACGCCGACCGAGCAGCACCTGAGCCGCGTGCGCGTCGGCAAGGCGCATGGCGTGCGCGTGGCCCACGACGGCGTCCTTGCGCGGCTTTGGGCGCGGCAGGCCTGGGACGCGGCGTGCGTCCCGGTGAACTCGCTCCACAACCAGGGCATCGCCCGCCTCGCGCCGCGGCTGGTGGCGGAGGCCTGGGCGCCGGACGGCACGATCGAGGCGGTGCACGTCGCCGCCGCGCCCGGATGGGCGCTGGGCGTGCAGTGGCACCCCGAGTACGACTGGGAGCGCGACGTGCTGAGCCGCACCCTGTTCGAGGCCTTCGGTGCGGCCGCGGCAGCCCATGCCCGCGCGAAGCGCGCGGACGCCACGCCTGCGCTTGCCGCTGCCTAACGGTCCCGCAACGGTCCCGCCCAATCTTTTCAAGAACACGTGAGAAGCGGCCGGAAGGGCCGGAAACCGGGCGAATTGCGGGATTTACACGGAAACGCCTTTTGCGTCCGGGCACAGGAAACATTAGTTTCCAATCACCGGCAACTATCGGCCGGTGAGCGAAGCCCGGTTCCCCTGCCGGCTCGCCCGACCATTCCGATCGGAAACAACAAAAAGTACCGTGCCCGGTCACCCCCCTGACCGGGCACTTTTTTTGTGCGCCCTTCAGGCTGCCGCCCCGGTTTGCGGCCCCTGCCGGCGGGGCTATGGTCGACCGCCGGACGGGCCAGTCGCGTCCGAACCGGCGAACATCCCCGAGGAGCGTCCAGGCCCACGCCATGCCCGACTACGTCATCCCGCCGCCCGCCCCGGCCGCGCTGCCCGTGCAGGGCGGCGGCCTGTTCCCCGTGCGCCGCATCTTCTGCGTCGGCCGGAACTACGCAGAGCATGCGATCGAGATGGGCAGCGACCCGACCCGCGAGCCGCCCTTCTACTTCACCAAGCCCGCGGATGCCGTGGTGACGGATGGCGCCGACATGCCCTACCCGCCGGCGACGAAGTCGCTCCACCACGAGATGGAGCTGGTGGTCGCCATCGGCGAGGGCGGGCGGGACATCGCCATCGGCGATGCGCTGCGCCATGTCTGGGGCTACTGCGCCGGCCTCGACATGACCCGGCGCGACCTGCAGAACGAGGCGAAGAAGACCGGGCGGCCCTGGGACATGGGCAAGGGCTTCGACGCCTCCGCCCCGATGGGCCTGCTTGTGCCGGCGAAGGGCTTCGATCCCTCGCGTGGCCGGATCGAGCTGAAGGTGAACGGCCAGGTGCGCCAGACCTCCGACCTCGCCAAGCTCATCTGGTCCGTGCCCGAGGTGATCGCGAACCTCTCCGGCCTGGTGCGTCTCGAGCCGGGCGACCTCATCATGACCGGCACGCCCGAGGGCGTGGCCGCCGTGGTGCGCGGCGACCTGCTGGAGGGCGTCGTCGAGGGCGTGGGCGAGGTCCGCACCCGCATCGTCTGACCTGGCGCGCGCCGCGGGACCACGCGGCGCCGCCTTCCACCCCTCCCGCCGGGAATCCAAGGCATGCCGCAACGGCCTGCGCCCTCCGTGGCGAAGGGGCGCAGCACGCTGCGCATCGCCACCTGGAACATCAACTCCGTCCGCCTGCGCCTGCCCCTGCTGCAGCGCCTGGTGGACGCGCTCGACGCGGACGTCATCTGCCTGCAGGAGACGAAGTGCCCGGACGAGCACTTCCCGCATGAGGGCGCGGCGGCACTCGGCTACGCGCACCGCGCGATCCGCGGCATGAAGGGCTACAACGGCGTCGCCGTGCTCTCCCGCATCCCGTTCCAGGAGCGCCGGGACGAGGATCCGGACTGGTGCGGCAAGGGCGACTGCCGGCACCTCGGCGTCGTGCTCGACGCGCCGGGCGGGCCGCTGGAGCTGCACGACTTCTACGTGCCGGCGGGGGGCGACGTGCCGGACCGGGCGCAGAACCCGAAATTCGCCCACAAGCTCGACTTCGTGGCCGAGGCCACGGCCTGGTCGGCGGCCCGCGCCGCCGCGGGCGCCGCGCGCGCCGTGATGCTGGGCGACCTCAACATCGCGCCGCTCGAGACCGACGTCTGGTCGCACACGCAACTCCTGGACGTGGTGTCGCACACGCCGGTCGAGGTGGAGGCGCTGACCGCCTGGCAGCGCGCCGGCGGCTGGCACGACGCGGTGCGCCATTTCGTGCCGGAGACGGAGCGGCTGTTCACCTGGTGGTCCTACCGCGCGCGGGACTGGCGCGCCTCGGACCGCGGGCGGCGGCTCGACCATGTGTGGGTCACGCCCGACCTTGCCGGTGCCCTGGCCCGCCACGTCGTGCTGAAGGATGCGCGGGACTGGCGGCAGGCCTCCGACCATGTGCCGGTGATGGTGGAACTCGCGCTCTAGGTTTCGCGTTCGGCGTGCTCGCGCAGCGCGCGCTCTCATCTCCGTTATGACAACTCACGGGATCGGCACCGCCTCCTGCTGCCGATCTACGGTAGATTGTATCCGACGCACTGATGGGGACAGGTTGGGGGCGATGAGCATCATCCAGGGCACAAGCGGCATCGACACGCTGATCGGCACCGCCGCGGACGACATGATCAATGGCGATCCCGCGACGACGACGGTCACCGGCCTCGGGCCCAACCGCATCTCCGCGGGAGGGGGGAACGACACGGTCTTCGCCGGGTACGGCGCCGACTGGGTGGCGGGGGGCGGCGGCAACGACGTGCTCGTGGGGGCCGGCAGCTATGCGGGCCCCGGCCAGGGCGGGGCGGCGCTCGCCCTGCGGGACGGGGCCGACTGGCTCGACGGCGGTGCGGGCAACGACCTGATCTCGGGCGCCGGTGGGGCGGACACGCTCATCGGCGGCTCGGGCAACGACGTGCTCGCGGGAGACTGGGGGGACGACCTGCTGCGCGGCGGCGGCGACGATGACCGCCTGACCGGCGGCCTCGGCGCGGACCTCATGTATGGCGGGGCGGGGCGCGACGTGTTCGTCCTGGGCATCGCCTCGGCTCCCCTCGCCTCCGGGCTCGAGGCCGGGCAGGGCGCCGCGCGCGACGTCATCGGCGACTTCGCGCGAGGCCAGGATCTGCTCGACCTTTCCGGCATCGCGCGGGCGGGCGGCAGCTGGTCCTGGCAGGCCACGGCGGAGGGCGTGCTGGTCACGGTCGCCGCGGGCGCCGAGGTCGGGGAGGTCCTCCTGCGCGGCCTGGGCACGCTTGGCGCGGGGGACGTCCTCTGGGGCTGAGGCCGGCCTACTCGGCCGCGACCTGCACCTCCTTCTCGGCCTGCCTGACCCGGTTCCGCCCATCCGCCTTCGCCTGGTAGAGCGCGGCATCGGCCCGGCGGAGCAGGTTGTCCGTGTCCGGCTCCGCACCGGCGGGCCGCACCGTGGCGCAGCCGATGCTGAGTGTCACCACGCCCCAGGGCGTGTTGGCCTCATGCGGCAGCGCCGCGGCCTCCATGCGGGCGCGCAGCCGCTCTGCCACGGAGGCCGCGCCTGCCTCGTCCGTGCCGGGCAGGATCAGGGCGAACTCCTCCCCGCCGTAGCGCGCGGGCAGGTCGCCGGGCCGGCGACTCACCGCCTCCACCGTCGCCGCGATCGCCCGGAGGCAGCGGTCGCCCTCGGAATGGCCGTGGCGGTCGTTGAACAGCTTGAAGCGGTCCGCGTCGAGCAGCAGCAGGGAGAGGGAGGTGCCCTCCCGCGCGGCGCGGCGCCACTCGGTCACCAGGCGCTCGTCGAAGGCGCGACGGTTTGCGATGCCGGTCAGCGCGTCGGTCGCCGCCATGCGCTCCAGGCGCTCCTGTGCGGCGAGCAGCGCCTCCTCAGCGGCCTTGCGGTCGTTCGCGTCGCGGATCGTGGCGACGTATTCGAGCGGGGCGTCGCTGCTGTCCGGATGAATCGTGCGGCAGCGCACCTCCACCCACCGGTGGCCGCCATCGGGGCGGCGGAAGCGGAAGGTCACCACCGCGTCCCGTGTCTTGCCGTGGCGCAGCGGCTCGAGCTGCGCGTCGGTCCAGGGCGCGTCGTCCGGGTGGCAGAAGTCGAGCAGGCGCCGCCCGAGCAGCGCCCCGGCGGGCCAGCCCAGCACGCGCTCCGCCGCCGGGGAGACATAGCCGGCGCGGCCATCGAGCTGCGCCCGGACCACGACGTCGCCCGAGGCTTCGGCCAGCAGGCGGAACTCCGCCTCGCTCCGCGCCAGCGCCTGCTCGGCCGCGCGGCGCTCCGTGATGTCGGTGAAGGTGGTCACGAAGCCGCCGCCGGGCAGCGCCCGCCCGCAGATCTCGACGAAGCGGCCATCCGGTGTGGTCCGCAGGAAGCGGTGGCCGTCGCCGCGCCGGGCATGCTCGAAGCGGTCGGCCGCCAGCGCATCCGGGTCGCCCGGGCCGTAGTCGCCGCGCCGGGCAATCCAGCCGGCAACCTCCAGGTAGTGGCGGCCCGGCACGACCAGGGCGTCCGGCAGCCCGAGCATGGCGCCGTAGCGGCGGTTCGCGACAAGCAGCCGCCCCTCCGCATCCCAGGCCGCGAGGCCCTGCTCCATCGCCTCCGTCACGCCGTCGAGCAGCACGGCCTGGGTGCGCGCCTCCTCCTCGGCGGCGGCCAACATGCTCTCGCGCGCCGCGCGCTCCGTCACCTCGGAGTAGACGCTGAGGAAGCCACCGCCCGCCATCGGCGTCGTGACGATGTCGAGCGTCCGGCCGCTCGGCGTGGAGCGGGTCAGGCGCAGGTTCGGGTTCGCCGCCACGGCCGCGTAGCGCTCCCGCGCCAGCGTCTCCGGGTCGCCGGGCCCGTAGTCGCCCCGAGAGGCCGCCCAGGCTGCCTGCGCGATGAAGTGCGACCCCGGCCGCAGCACCTCCTGCGGCAGGTCGAGGTACATGGCGAAGCGGGCGTTGGCCGCCACCAGCAAGCCATCGGCGTCATAGGCGATGACGCCCTGTTCCATCGTCTCCAGCACGCCCTCGAGCAGCGCGGCCTGGGCGCGGCTGCGCGCCTCCTCCTCGGCCAGGGCGGCGGCGTCGGCGCGGGAATGGGCCTCGGCCTCCTGCGCGCGGGCGAGCGCCGCGGCCTGGCGCGCCTGCAGCCCGGACAGCGCGGCATGCAGGTCGTGCAGCTCCGGCGTCGCCCAGCGGTCCGGGGCCGCCGCCGCAAGGGCCTGCCCGTCACCCTCGGCGGCGGACGCGACGCCGGCCAGCCTTGTCAGGCCGCGCAGCACCATGGCGCTTCCGGCCCACCATGCCAGCCCGAAGGAGAGCAGCAGCGTCAGCCCGACCGCGCCATAGGCAAGGCGGCGCTGGCTCTGCACGGGCGCGAGCACCTCCTCCGCCGGGCGGGAGAGCAGGATGGTCGCGTCCGTGCCCCTGATGCGCGCGAAGCCGTGCAGCATGGGTTGCCCGTCATCGAGCGACGGGGCGCGCAGCCGGCCATACGTGCCCGCCAGCGCTGCGGCCAGGACGGGGTGTTGCTGCAGGTCGGTGCCGACCAGCCCGGGGCGGGGCGGGTGCAGGCTCGCGACCAGCCCCGACACGTCGAGCACCGAGATCCGGTCGGCCGGGCCCGTCCCGCGCACCTCGCGCCGCACCTCCTCCAGGCCGAAGGTGCCGAGCACGAGGCGGCCGACCCGGTCCTCGTCGTCCAGCACCGGGATGGCGATGCCGATCTCCGGCACCGGCAGCAGGGCGCCGAGGACGAGCGGGGAGATCGTGGTGCGCCGGCTGTCGAAGGCTTGGCGCACATGCGGCTGCTGAAGGGCGTGCGCGGCCGGCATGCGCATGCCCGTCGCGCAGGGGGACCGCCCATCCATCCATGCCACCGCCACCCCGCGCAGGGCCGGCGCGTCCTGCCGGGCCGTAGACAACACGGCGCTGCAGGCGGCGGCGCCGAGCGAGCGCAAGTCCAGCCGCCCGGCCTCGGCCAGGGAGAGCTTCGCCTGGTCGAGAAGCGTGGCCTGGTCCGTCGCGATGCGCCGCGCGAGGCTTTCCAACGTCGCCTCGGTCACCTCGAGCCGTGCGGCGGCCTCCCGCTCGAGCACCCAGGCGGCGATGCCGGCCGGCGGCAGGGCGACGAGGCCGAGCAGCAGCGCGAGCCGTGGCTGGAGGCCAGGGCTGCGCCGGCTGCGGTCGCCCAGGCGGGCAGGACGGGCGGCGGGCATGCCGGCAACTTGCGGCTGGAACACTTAACGGCGCCTTGCCCCGGTGTGGTCATCGTGGTTTCCCGGGTGGGAATGGACCTTGGTGCGGGCTGCGCGTTCAGTACCGGGCAGCACCAGTGAAAAGGAGCAGGCGCGATGGCCGAACCCGGCGAGATCCGCGGAGGCATGGAGGTGGTCGGCCAGGACGGAGGCCATGTCGGGACGGTGGAGCGGCTGGAAGCCGGGCGCATCCGCCTCACGCGGCGGGACGACCCGGATGGCACGGGCGAGCACCGCCATGCCCTCCCGCTCTCCATCATCGCGGAGGTGGAGGCGACGCGCGTGCGGCTGAGCCTGCCTGCCATGCAGGCCCGCGCCATGGCGGTCGGCGGCCTGGACCCCGCGGCGATGGAGGCCCGCACACCGGCCGATGACGAAGTGCCGGGTACCCGCAACCCCGGCATGTCGGTGTCCGACATGGGAAGCCAGGGCGGGGGCGGCACCGGCAACATAGCCGGCGGTGGAACGTCCGGCAGCACGGGCCTCGGCGGTGGCAAGGCGCATGGGGGCGGAACGGGCGGCGGCGGCACCTCGCCGGGGCACCTCGGCAGCGGGTCCGGCATTCCCGGCGACCCGAACATGGACCCGAGCGGGCGAGGCGACGCCGGCTGACGTCCTCCGCATGGCGGCCGGGACGCGGCGCCGACGCCGGCAGGGTCGCCCCGCGACCCGTGAGCGAACGTTAATGAAGACTTGGTTCCCCAGGCCGGCACCTTAAGTTTATTCACAACGCCGAGAGACTCGCCGGCCTCAAGCGTTTCGTCTTGTTCTCACGAGCTTGTGTGGGACACTAAAGAAGCTGTCGCACGGGCCCCGCGAGAAGATCCGACGGCGTCCCGCTCACCTGCGCCGCGGCAGAAGGACGCACGCGTTGAGAAGTCTCGTCGGCCGCCTCCTCATCATCGCGGGCCTCGCCCTGGTTCCCGCCTTGGCGTTCCAGGCAATGATCGCCGCGGACGCGCAGCGGGTGAGGCAGCAGGTCGTGCGGGACGAGGCGCTGCGGCTCGTGAACCTCGTCTCTTCCGAGCAGCGGCAGGTCGCCGAGGGTGCCCGCCAGATGCTCACCGCGCTCGGCAACCTCTCCTCCGTCCGGGCGGAGCAGCCGGACCAGTGCAATTCCTATTTCGAGAAGCTGCTGCGGGAATTCCCGCGCTATGCCTCGGCCGCCAGCATCGGCCTGGACGGCCGGGTGATCTGCTACTCGAACAAGGCCGGCGCCGGGCTCAACCTGGCCGACCGCGCCTTCTTCCGCCGGGCGCTGGAGACGCAGGGCTTCGTGGTGGGGGACCACGTGATCGGGCGCGGCACCGGCGTGCCGAGCGTGCATTTCGCGCAGCCCTACCAGAGTGCGGATGGCCGCCCCGCGGGGGTCGTGGCGGTGGCGCTCGACCTCCGCTGGCTGCAATCCATGCTCGACGAGCTGCCCCTGCCGGAGGGCGCCACCGCCTCCATCACGGACCGCAGCGGCACGGTGCTGGCACGGCGGCCGGACCCTGACCTCTTCGCGGGCCGGGCGGCACCGCCCTTCGCGCAAGACATGCTGCGGGATGCGAGGGCCGGGGTGCAGGAGGTCGCCGGTTTCGACGGCAGGACCCGCATCTTCGGCTATTCGCCCTGGAGCGCGGCGCCCCAGGGTCTCGGCATCGCCGTCGGGCTCGACCCGGAGGTGAGCCTCGCCGCCCTGGCGCGGGCGGACCGGCATGGCCAGTGGCTGCTCGCGGCGAGCATCGGCCTCGGCCTGCTCGTGACCCTCGTCGCCGGGCAGGTCCTCGTCCGGCGCCCGGTCCGGCGCATGCTGGCCGTGGCGCGGCGCTGGCAGGCCGGCGACTTCGCCGCGCGCACCGGCCTGGCCGCGGACCGGTCGGAGTTCGGGCGCCTCGGCGTCGCCTTCGACGCGGTGGCCGAGGCGGCCGAGGCGCGGGAGCGCGCCCTGCGCGCGGCGCTGGAAAGCACCGGCGACAGCGTCTTCCTCCTCTCGCCGGACTGGCGCTTCACCTACCTGAATCGCCACGCCACCGCCCAGATCGCGGAGGGGCGGAACCTCCTCGGGCGGGTGGTCTGGGAGGTCTTCCCGGAGGCCGTCGGCGGCCCGCTATGGGAAGCCTACCAGCGCTGCATGACCGATCGCGTGCCCACGGCGGCCGAGCAGCACTACGTGCCGCACGGCCGCACCTACACGGCGCGCGCCTTTCCGGCCGATGGCGGTGGCATCAGCGTCTTCTTTCGCGACGTGACCGGGGAGCGCGCTGCGGCCATCGCGCTGGCGGAGGAGCGCGCGCGGCTGGCCGCAACCTACGACGCCGCGCCGGTCGGCCTCGCCCTGGTGGACCGCGACCTGCGCTTCCTGGAGGCGAATTCCCGGCTGGCCGCCTATGCGGGCCGGCCGGTCGAGGACATCGTCGGCCGCACCCTGCGCGAAGTCCTGCCCGGCTCCGCCGACCAGCTGGAACCTGCCCACCGCCACGTCCTCCTGACCGGGGAGCCGGTGGAGCGCGTGGAGCTGGAGGTCACCGCGGGCGGGCCGGAGCGGCGGCTCACCCTGCTCGCGGCCTGCTACCCGGTGCGCAGCGGCGACGCCGTCACCGGCGTCAGCGCGGCCGTGGTGGACATCACCGAGCAGAAGGAGGCGCAGGCGGAGCTGCACTCGCTCACCCGCCGGCTGGAGGAGCGCGTGCGCGCCGAGGTCGCGGCGCGGGAGGAGGCGCAGGCGCGCGCCGCCCAGGCGGAACGCATGCAGGCGCTCGGGCAGCTGGCCGGCGGGATCGCGCACGACTTCAACAACGTGCTGCAGGCCGTGCAGGGCGGCGCGCGGCTGATCGAGCGGCGGTCGGGCGACGCTGCATCCGTGACCCGCTTCGCGCGCATGGTGATCGAGGCATCGGAACGCGGCGCCGCGGTGACCCGCCGCCTGCTCGCCTTCGCGCGCCGGGGGGAACTCCGCGCCGAGCCGGTGGATGCCGGCGCGCTGCTGCTCGGCCTGCGGGAGGTGCTCGGCCACACGCTCGGCAGCTCGATCGCCGTGCGGGTCGAGATCGGCGCCGGCCTGCCGTCGCTGATGGCCGACAAGGGGCAGCTCGAGACGGTGCTGGTGAACCTCGCCACCAACGCGCGGGACGCGATGCCGCAGGGCGGCACGCTCACCCTCTCGGCCATGGCGGCGGAGGCCGGCGCCGGCCTGCCCGCCGAGCTGCGCGCGGGGCGCTACGTCGCGCTCTGCGTGACGGACACGGGCACGGGGATGGAGCCCTCCGTGCTGGCGCGCGTCTTCGAGCCCTTCTTCACCACCAAGCCGCGCGGCCAGGGCACCGGCCTCGGCCTGCCCATGGCCAAGGGCTTCGCCGAGCAGAGCGGCGGCGCCGTGCTGGTCGAGAGCGCGCCCGGCCAGGGCACGCGTATCCTGCTCTGGCTGCCCGCCGCCGCGCAGGAGGTGCATGCGCCGCAGGCGGGCCGCATCCCGGCCGCGCCCGGCCTCCACCCGGCCTCCGCGCGGCGCCTGCTGGTCGTGGATGACGAGGCGGCGGTGCGGGAGACCCTGGCCGCGGGGCTTGAGGACGCCGGCTTTGCCGTGCTTCCCGCCGAGAGCGGGGCGGAGGCGCTGGCGCTGCTCGACGCGGGGGAGGTGGTGGACGCGCTGGTCACCGACCTGACCATGCCCGGCATGACCGGCCTCACCCTCATCACGGAGGCACAGTCCCGGCGTCCCAACCTGCCGGCGGTGCTCGTCACCGGCTACGCGGGTGACGGCGCGCAGCTCGCGGTCAGCGGCGCTCTCTCCGGTGCCTTCTCCCTGTTGCGCAAGCCGGTTTCCGCGATGCAGGTGGCGGACCGGATCGAGGCGCTGCTGGAGAGCCGGACCGAGCCCTCAGCCTGAGGGAGCGGCGCCGCGGCGCGCCAGCAGCTCCCCGACCAGCGGGTTCGGGAAGCGGCGGCGGCGGGTGACGGCGTAGAATCCCTCGCGAAGGCCGGGCACCTCCGCGCGTTCCTCCAGCAGCCCCGTCCGCAGCTCGTCGCGCACCACCACGGGCGGCACGAGGGCGACGCCGAAGCCCTCCCGCGCCAGCAGGCGCAGCATGGCCATGTCGTCCACCTCCGCCGCCACGATCGCCCGGATCCCGGCCTGGTCCATCATGAGGTCGAAGCCCTGGCGGATCGCGCTCTCGGGCCCCGGCAGCAGGACGGGGGTGGTGCGGAGCCCTTCCGGAAAGGGCAGCGGGCCGGCGCCGGGGCGGCCGATCAGGCTCACCTTCTGCTCGTCGAGCTGCGTGTTCACCCGCGCCCCTTCGGCATCGTGCGGCACGGCCCCGTTCGACAGCACGACATCGAGGGCGAGCGCGTCGAGCTCCGCCAGCAGCTCCCGCAGGGATCCGCTGCGCATCACGAGGTCCACCTCCGGCCGCCCCGCCAGCGGCCGCAGCAGCTCGATCTGGAAGTTGCGCGAGAGCGTGGCGACCGCCCCCACCCGCAGCGTGCGCCGCTGGCCGGGCCCGCGGCGCTTCAGCGTGTCCACCAGCTCCTCGCCCGCGCGGAAGATGCTCTCGGCGTGGTCGAGCGCGATCCGCCCGGCCTCGGTCAGCTCCATCCGGCGGCCCTGGCGTTCGAAGAGCGGCTGGCCCAGCTCCGCCTCCAGGGCGCGGAGCTGGGTGGAGAGCGCCGACTGGGCGACGTTCAGCCGCTCCGCCGCGCGGGTCAGCCCGCCCTCCCGCGCGATGGTCCAGAAATGCCGGAGGTGGTGGTAGTTGAGCGCCGCCATGGGTTCGTTCTCTCAAAGCGAACGGAAGCTTGCAATCTTTGTATTTTACGTAAGGTTCCGCGGCCGTTAGGTCCAGCGCGCACCGCCCGACGAGGACAAGACGCGTGACCGCCCTGCTGCCCTGGCTGGCCGCCCTAGGCCCGGCTCTCCTGTTCCTGCCCGGCCTGTTGCCGGACGCCGGCGCCGATTCCCGCCCGCGCGACATGCGACGCCTCGTGCTGGGGGCCGCGCTGGCGAATGCGGGGCTGGCGGTGCTGGTGGCGGTCGGGCTGGTTGCCTTCGGGCCGGTGCCGGGCTGGCTCGTGCAGCTCGACGCGCTGTCGGGGACCATGCTCGTGCTGGTGTCGGGCATCGGCGCGGTGGTGGTGGCCTACAGCCGCCGCTACCTCGACGGCGACCCGGGGCAGGGGCGCTTCATGCGCTGGCTGTCGCTGACCCTCGCCTCCGTGCTCGTGCTCGTCGTCGCGGGCAACCTGGTCCTCTTCGCCGCGGCCTGGGTCGCGACGGGCCTCTTCCTCCACCGGCTGCTGCTCTTCTACCCGGAGCGTCCGGCCGCGCAGGCCGCGGCGCGCAAGCGCTTCCTGGCGAACCGCATCGGCGATGCGTGCCTGTTCGCGGCGATCGCGTTCGTCTGGACCTCCTTCGGCACGCTCGGCTTTGCGGAGCTCTCGGCCGTGGCGCGCGGCATGGCGGATCCGGGGCTCGCGGTGCACGCCGCGACGCTGCTGCTGGCGCTTGCGGCGCTCATCAAGTCCGCGCAGCTGCCCGTGCATGGCTGGCTGCCCGAGGTGATGGAGACGCCGACGCCGGTGTCCGCCCTGCTGCATGCGGGCATCATCAATGCGGGCGGCTTCCTGGTGCTGCGCATGGCGGACGTCATGGCGGCCTCGGCGCCCGCCCTCGACCTGCTGCTGATGGTGGGTGCGCTGACGGCCTGCTTCGGCGCGGCTGTGATGCTGACGCAGACCTCGGTGAAGGTGCAGCTGGCTTGGTCCACCATCGCGCAGATGGGCTTCATGATGATGCAGTGCGGCCTCGGCGCCTTCGCCTCCGCGCTGCTGCACATCGTGGCGCATGCGGTCTACAAGGCGCACGCCTTCCTCTCCTCCGGCACGGTCGCCCATGCGCGGCGGGCGGAGAAGCCGGCGCCGCTGCCCGCCTCCCTCCTGCTGCCGGCGCTCGCCGCCTCGGTCGTGCTCGTGCTCGGCACCGGCGCGCTGTTCGGCATGCCGGCCGGCGAGAAGCCGGGCGCCGCGGTGCTCGGCGCGGTGCTGATGATGGGCCTTGCGCCGACGCTCGCCGCCTCGCTCGGCGCGCGGGCCACCGTGCCGCTTGCACTCCGCGCGGCAGGGATCGCGGTGCTGGTCTGCGCCGCCTACTTCGCGCTGCAGGCCGGGGCGGAGGCGCTGCTCGCCGCAGCGCTGCCGGTGGATGCGGCGCCGCGCGGCCTCGTGGCCGTCCTGCTCTCGGTGCTGGCCGTCGTGTCCTTCGCGACGCTGTTGGTGCTGAACGTGATGCGCCGCGCCGCCGCGCCCAGCCCGCATGTGCAGGCGCTGCACGTCCACCTCTCCAACGGCTTCTACCTCAACACCGCCACGAACCGCCTCGTCGCGCGGATCTGGCCGCAGCAGGGGACCCGGTGATGCCCGACACCCTTCTCCACCCCGTCTCCGCCGTCGCACTCGAGCAGCGGCTGCGCCAGGCCTGCGCGCGCGTCGCGCCGCTCTGGCCCCTGCAGGACTTCGTCGCTGTGAACCCGTTCGTGGGCCTCGCCGGGCAGCGCTTCGATCAGGCGGCGCAGACGCTGCGCCGCGTCGCGGGCCAGGACATGCTCCCCCCGCGCGCCCTCTTCGCGCAGGCCGCTGCCGAGGGACGGATCGGCGCAGCCGACCTCGCCGCCGCCGGCGCCGCGCTGCCCGACGCGCCGCGTCCTGCGCCCGAGGCCGGCACCGCGCTGGTGGCCGAGGTGCTGGACCGTGTCCACGGCACCGCCTGGTCGCGCTTCGCGGTGGAGGAGATCGGCAAGTGGGTGGCCGCCTGGGCCGATGAGGGCCAGGCCGGCTGGGCCATGCCCTGGCGCGACCGGCCGCTGCACGCCGCCTGGCGCGCCGCCATGCGCCACGACCGGAACCCCGAGGTGATGGGCCTGCGCGGCTTCCGCGCCGCGCTCGCCCGCCTGCCGGAGACACCCGTCGAGAGCATCGCCGCCTCCCTCGCAGCCATCGGCATGGCGCCTGCCGAGGCAGAGGACTACCTGCACCGCGCCATCCTGTCCGTCTCCGGCTGGGCGGGGCTGCTGCGCGGCCGGGGCTGGCTGGACCAGGACACGGACGGCGTGCTGGAGCTGCTGGCGATCCGCCTGGCCTGGGACGCGACGCTCTTCACGCTGCACACCGACGCGCCATTCCGCGACGCCTGGCGCGCGGTGCTGGAGGCGCCGCCCCCGCCCGCACCGGACCTCTCGGCCGACATGCGGCTGCTGGACGCCTATGAGGGCGCGTGGCGCCGCGGCCTGGTCTCGCTGCTCGCGGCGCCGCGCCCGGCGCGCACCGCGGCGGCGGTGCAGGCGGTGTTCTGCATCGACGTGCGCTCCGAGGTGTACCGGCGTGCGCTGGAGGCGGCCTCCCCGCAGGTGGAGACGCTCGGCTTCGCTGGCTTCTTCGGCTTCGCCGCCGACTATGTCCGCTTCGGGGAGGCGCGCGGCGCGGCGCAGTGCCCGGTGCTGCTGCGACCGGGCATGACGGTGTGCGAGACGGTGGCCGGCGCCTCGCCGGCCGAGTCCGCCCGCATCCTGGAACGCCAGGGGCTGCGGCGGCGGCTTTCCGACATGTGGGCCAACCTCCGCGTCTCCGCGGTGTCCTGCTTCGCCTATGTCGAGACGGCAGGGTTCGCGGCGGCCCTGGGCCTGGTGCGCGGCGCGCTGCGCCGGCCGGCGGCGGCCGACGCCTCGGGCCTCGACCCGGAGGTCTTCGCGCGGCTCGCCCCGGATGTCGCGCCGGGCAGCTGGCGCGGGCGGGCGACGGGGCTTGCCACCGAGGCGCGGATCGGCGCGGCCGAGACGGTGCTGCGGGCGATGTCGCTGACCGAGGGCTTCGGCGGCCTGGTGCTGCTGGCCGGCCATGGCGGCAACACGGTGAACAACCCGCATGCAGCCGGCCTCGACTGCGGCGCCTGCGGCGGCCACACGGGCGAGAGCAACGCGCGCATCGCGGCGGCGGTGTTGAACGACCCGCTGGTGCGGGAGGGGCTGGCCGCACGCGGCATCCGCATCCCCGCCGACACCTGGTTCCTGGCCGCGCTGCACGACACGACCACCGACGAGGTGAAGCTGTTCGACGCCGACCGCGTGCCCCCCTCCCGCACCGGCCTGCTGGCGGAGCTGCGGGGCTGGCTCGACGCCGCCTCCCGCCGCGCGCGGGCGGAGCGGGCGCCGGGCCTCGGCATCACGCCCGGTGCGGACGTGGCGGCGGAGGTGGCGGCGCGCACGCGGGACTGGTCGGAGGTGCGGCCCGAATGGGCGCTGGCCGGCAACGCCGCCTTCATCGCGGCGCCGCGGGCGCGGACGCAGGGCCTCGACCTCGGCGGGCGGGCCTTCCTGCACTCCTACGACTGGACGGCCGACCGGGGCTTCGGGGTGCTGGAGCTGATCATGACCGCGCCCATGGTGGTCGCGAACTGGATCAACCTGCAGTACTGGGGCTCCACGGTGGACAACGCGGCCTGGGGCAGCGGCAACAAGGTGCTGCACAACGTCACCGGCCTGATCGGCGTGCTGGAAGGGCAGGGCGGCGAACTGCGCGTCGGCCTGCCCTGGCAGAGCGTGCATGACGGCGCGCGCTTCGTGCACGAGCCGATGCGCCTGCAGGTGTTCATCGAGGCGCCGGAG
>DASQNQ010000393.1:0-23602 GCA_035644895.1 Acetobacteraceae bacterium
AGGTCGTCGATGTTGATCTTGCCCTCCATGTACCAGTCCACGATCTTCGGCACGTCGGTTCGCCCGCGCGCGCCGCCGAAGGCCGAGCCCTTCCAGACGCGTCCAGTGACGAGCTGGAAGGGGCGCGTCGCGATCTCCCGCCCCGCCTCTGCCACGCCGATGATGATGCTCTCGCCCCAGCCACGGTGGCAGCATTCCAGTGCCTGGCGCATGACGTTCACGTTGCCGGTGCAGTCGAAGGAGAAGTCGGCACCGCCGCCCGTCAGGTCCACGATCGCCTGCACCACCTTGTCGGTGCCGACCTCGTTCGGGTTGACGAAGTGGGTCATGCCGAAGCGGCGCGCCATTTCCTGCTTCGCCGGGTTGATGTCTACGCCGACGATCCGGTCCGCGCCCACCATGCGCGCGCCCTGGATGACGTTGAGCCCGATGCCGCCGAGCCCGAACACCACCACGTTCGCGCCCGGCCAGACCTTCGCTGTGTGGATCACCGCGCCGACGCCGGTGGTCACGCCGCATCCGATGTAGCAGATCTTCTCGAAGGGCGCGTCCTGGCGCACCTTTGCCACTGCGATCTCGGGCAGCACGGTGAAGTTCGCGAAGGTCGAGCAGCCCATGTAGTGGAACAACTGGCTGCCACGCGCGGGCTCGCAACGGAAGCGGCTGGTGCCGTCGGGCATCACGCCCCTACCCTGCGTCGCGCGGATGGCGGTGCAGAGGTTGGAGCGCTGGCTGAGGCAGGTCTTGCACTGCCGGCATTCGGGCGTGTAGAGCGGGATGACGTGGTCCCCCGGCCGTACGCTGGTGACACCCGCGCCCACCTCCCGTACGATGCCGGCCCCTTCATGCCCGAGGATGGCGGGGAACAGCCCCTCCGAATCGAGCCCGTCCAGCGTGTAGGCGTCGGTGTGACAGACGCCGGTGGCCATCACCTCGACCAGCACCTCGCCCTCCTGCGGGCCGTCCAGTTGCACGGTCTCGATGCTGAGCGGCTTCTTTGCCTCCCATGCCACGGCAGCGCGGACATCCATGCGACGGCTCCTCCTCCTCGGGTCGCTCGGGCGACCCGGGCGGGAGAGTGGCACAGCGCGGCGGCCTGCGAAGCGTCGCACGCGCCGGAACGCGGCCCCGCGCATACAGGAATCTGTGAGGCAGGGCCGGTTACGGGCGCGGGGCGGCCAGCAGGCGGTTGCGGAGCAGCCAGCGCACGCCACGCAACCAGCTCTCATCGTTGTTGCCGCGGATCTCCGCGCTATGAACGGCCCGCCGCGCGCCGCCTGCCTCCATCTCGACAAGGGTGATGCTGAGGATCAGGTTGCTCACCTTGTTGACGACCGTAACCAAGGCAAGGTCCGCGTCCAGCGCCGCCGCCGCGTCCGGGGCGCAGTTCGTGCAGCTCCGAAGGGTCGGGCCGGCAGCGACGCGGGCGGCGACGGGCGCGGTGTCCACCACCTCGTAACGGCCGGAAGCGGCGAGCGCGCGGCGCAACTCCTCCGTCACCAGGCGCAGCCGCTGCTGCTGCGCCTCGATCAGCCCCTCGCCCGAGGTGTCGTGCAACTCCGCTTCGAAGACGGCGATGCGCTCCGCGCTGAGCGCGGGGGGCGAGAGCAGCGCCACCAAGGCGACTGCACGAATGCTTGAACGCATGGCCAAATCCCTGCCGCTTCCGGCAAGGAATGCACAGAATGCCGTGGCGGAGCCATGTGCGAAAGTGAGGCTCCCGTACAGAAAGAAGGGAGGATGCGTGACGGGATCGTCGCGACAGGCGCGCGGGCGACGGGCGTGGCTCGGTGTGGCGGTGCTGGGGCTTGCGGCCGCTGCGGTGCAGCCCGCACGAGCACAGGACGTGCTTCGGGTCGGCTACCTTTCCATGCGCATGCCGCAACGACTGCCCGCCACCTTCCTCGACCCGCCGCCGGAGGACGAGGGCGTGCAGGGAGCGCGGCTCGGCCTTGCCGACAACGAAACCACTGGGCGCTTCACCGGCCAGCGCTTCGCGCTCGAGGAGCGGCTGACGGGCGACCCCGAGGCGGCGCTCGAGGCATTTCACGAGCTGGCAGCCGCCGGACTGCGGCTGGTGTTGGCCGACCTGCCGGCGGGGCTGCTGCTGCGCGTGGCGGACCTGCCGGATGCGCCGCCCGTCACGCTGCTGAACGTCTCGGCCCCTGACGACGCGCTGCGCAACGAAGCCTGCCGCGCCAACCTGCTTCACCTGCCGCCGAGCCGCGCAATGCTGGCCGACGCGCTGGTGCAGTTCCTGGTGGTGAAGCGCTGGCGCAACATCTTCCTGGCCGTCGGGCCGAACGAGGAGGACCGGCTCTACGCCGAGGCGGTGCGCCGGGCGGCGCGCAAGTTCGGCGCCCGCATCGTGGCCGACCGCCCCTGGACGCACCAGCCCGGCGCGCAGCGCACGGACACGGGCCACGTCTCGATCGCCGCCGAGGCAGCGCGCTTCACCCAGGGCGCGCCCGCGCATGACGTGGTGGTGGTGTCCGACGAGTCCGGTTCCTGGGGCGACGGCCTCGCCTACCGGATGACGGAGCCGCGGCCTGTGGCCGGCACGCACGGGCTGACGCCCACCATCTGGGCGCGGCCGCACGAGCAGTGGGGCGCGACGCAGCTTCAGCGCCGCTTCCTGGCCCGCGCCGGACGCTGGATGACGTCGCGCGACCACGCCGCCTGGCTCGCCATGCGCGCAATCGGGGAAGGGGCGACGCGCAGCCGATCCACCGACCCCGCCGCGGTGGTCGCCTACATCCGCGGACCGCAGTTCGAGCTGGCAGGCTTCAAGGGCACGCGGCTCTCCTTCCGCGACTGGGATGGGCAGCTCCGCCAGCCCGTGCTGCTGGCCGAGCCGAGGGCGCTCGTGTCCGTCTCGCCCCAGCCCGGCTTCCAGCACCAGCACTCCGAACTCGACACGCTCGGCACGGACAGACCGGAGACACGATGCCGCACACGCTGACCCGCATCCTTTCCGCGCTGATCCTTTCCGCGCTGCCCGCGGCGGCGCAGACCGTCCTCATCTCGAACGAGAAGGACAACACCATCACCGTCGTGGACGCGCAGACACTGCAGGTGGTGCGGACGGTGCAGGTGGGCGAGCGGCCCAGAGGTATCATCCTGTCGAAGGACAACCGCTTCCTCTATGTCTGCGCGGGCGACAGCGACCGGGTGGAGGTGCTCGACCTGGAAACCTGGCGCGTCGTGCGCCACCTGCCGAGCGGCCCGGACCCCGAGCTCGCCGCCCTGCACCCGGACGGGCGACGCCTCTTCGTCGCGAACGAAGACGACAACATGGTCACCGTCGTGGACGTGGAGCGCGGCGTGGTGCTGAACGAGATCCCGGTTGGCGTTGAACCGGAGGGGATGGGCATGAGCCCCGACGGCCGCTTCGTGGTCAACACCTCCGAGACCACGAACATGGCCCATGTCATCGACACCGACAGCGGCGAGATCGTGGCGAACGTCCTGGTGGACAGCCGCCCGCGCGTGGCGCTGTGGGAGGCGGACGGGCGGCGCTTCTGGGTCTCCTCGGAGATCGGCGGCACGGTCGCCGTGGTCGAGGCCGATGGCTGGCGCGTCGGGGGCAAGGTGGAGTTCTCGGTGCCCGGCGTGCCGCCGGAGGCGATCCAGCCCGTCGGCATGGTGCTCTCGCGCGACGGGTCGAAGCTGTTCGTGGCGCTCGGCCCCGCCAACCGCGTCGCGGTGGTGGACGTGCGCAGCCTCCGCGTGGAGCGCTACCTTCTGGTCGGCCAGCGCGTGTGGAACCTTGCCCTCTCGCCGGACGGGTCGCGGGTTTTCACCACGAACGGCGTCAGCAACGACATGTCGGTGATCGACGTCGCCGCCATGCGCGTGGTCCGCTCGGTGCCCGTCGGCCAGCTTCCCTGGGGCGTGGTGGTGCGGCCGTGACGGTGCAGGCGGCCGCGCGGCCGGCCGATGCCGCGGCCTCCGCGCTGCCGGCGCTCGAGGTGGAGCGGCTCTCCTTCAGCTACGGGCCGCGGGCCGCGCTGCGCGACGTCAGTTTCCGCGTCATGCCCGGGGAATTCGCCGTGCTGCTTGGGCCGAACGGTGCCGGCAAGAGCACGCTCTTCGCACTGCTGACACGGCTGTTCGACGCGCCTGGCGAGGCCGCGATCAGGGTCTTCGGCACGGCGCTGCGGCGGGAGCCGGGACGCGTGCTCGCGCGGCTCGGCGTGGTGTTCCAGCAGCCGACGCTCGACGCCGACCTCTCGGTGCAGGAGAACCTTCTCTACCATGCCGCGCTGCACGGACTGCCCCGGGCAGAGGCGCGGGCACGCGCCTCGGAGGAGCTTGAGCGGATCGGCCTCGCCGACCGCGCGCAGGACCGCGTGCGCACGTTCTCCGGCGGGCAGCGACGGCGCGCGGAGCTGGCGCGCGCGCTGCTGACGCGTCCCGCGCTGCTGCTGCTCGACGAGCCGACGGTGGGCCTCGACGCCGCGAGCCGCGCCTTCCTGCTCGGCCATGTGCGCCGGCTGTGCCGGGAGGAGGGGCTCGCGGTTCTCTGGGCCACCCACCTGATCGACGAGGCGGAAGAGGCGGCGCGCACGTTCGTGCTGTGCGGGGGCCGGCTCGTCGCGGAGGGTACGTCCGCCGAGTTGCGGGAGCGGACCGGCGCCGCAGGCCTCGCCGAGGCCTTCGCCGCGCTCAGTGCCGGAGGCGGCGAATGAACGCCCATCTCCGCTGCATGGCGGGCATCGTACGCCGCGAGGCGCTGCGCTTCCTTCAGCAGCGCAGCCGGTTCCTTTCCGCACTGGTGCGGCCGCTCGTGTGGCTGACCATCTTCGCGGCCGGCTTCCGTTTCGTGCTCGGCGTCTCCATTCAGCCGCCCTACGAAACCTACGTCCTCTACGAGGTCTACATTGCGCCCGGCCTGGTCGCGATGATCCTGCTCTTCCAGGGCATGCAGAGCGCGCTGTCCATGGTCTGGGACCGGGAGACGGGCTCGATGCGTGTCCTGCTCACCAGCCCGATGCCGCGCTGGTGGCTGCTGCTGTCCAAGCTGCTGGCGGCGGTGCTCGTGGGCGTGCTGCAGGCGTACGTCTTCCTCGCCATCGCCCGGTTCTGGGGCGTGGAGCCGCCGCCGCTCGGCTACCTGGCCGTGCTGCCGGCGCTGCTGCTCTCGGGCATGATGCTCGGCGCACTCGGCCTTTTCCTCTCCTCCTGGGTCCGGCAGCTCGAGAATTTCGCAGGCGTCATGAACTTTGTCATTTTCCCCATGTTCTTCGCCTCCTCCGCGCTCTATCCGCTTTGGCGCGTGCGCGAATCCAGCCTTTCCCTGTGGTGGCTCTGCCAGCTCAACCCCTTCACGCATGTGGTGGAGCTGATCCGCTTCGCCCTGCATCTCCGCGTCGAGCTTGTCTCCCTCACCATCGTCACGGTGGCGCTTGCCGTGTTCGGCACGCTCGCCGTTCTCGGCTACGACCCGCGGCGGGGCATGATGACCCGCCGCGTCGCCAGCGCCTGACAGGAGCCGTCCCATGCAGCCACGCCGCTCAGCCCTCGCCCTCGGCGCCACGATGTTCGGGATCGGCGCCGTGGTACGCCGTGCCGCCGCGCGCGGCGACCTTGCCACGCGCGCCCAGCGCCTGGACCCTCTGCTCCTCGGCAACGACGAGAGCGACTTCTGGATGTCGCAGAGGGAGTACCGGCTGGAGACGGGGCGCTACTACCGCTGGCGCGTCGCCTCATCGGGCAAGCGCGAGTACAACCTGGTCGCGCCGGAGCTCTGGCGGAACACCTGGATCCGCCAGGTGCAAGTCGGCCGCATTGAGATCAAGACGGGAAGCCTCGAGGAGCTCGACTTCGATGGGGAGGGCGCGGCGGAGGTGTTCTTCGTGCCGATCCGCACCGGCAGCTTCGCCTTCCGCCTGCGTGGGCTGGAGGAGCGCGGCATGACCGGGACTGTTTTCGTGGAGTGACGGGGTTGCGCATCTCCCTGCTCCTGCTGGCGTTGCTGGCCCCACTGCCCGCGCTTGCGCAGCACCGGGGCGCGGATCCGGACTGGCCTTGCGTGCAGCGCCTCGTGCCGAAGCTCACCATGGCGGCGCTCTGGGCAGGTCCGGCGCCCCAGGCAGCGTGGCGCGAGCAGCCCGTGGTTTCGTCGCTGGTTGAGCGCATCGCTCCGCGCACCGTGCCCGAGGCGGAGGGCGTCGCGGCCATCTCCGCGTTCACGGAACCGCTCGATGCCACGGCGCGCCGGCTGCTCCTGCCGATCGCCTTCGACGGGCTGCTTGAGCAGACCAACGCGCAGCGCGACGTGCTGATCGAGCAGATCCGGCGCTTCACGCGGCGTCAACGGGAACTGGCGGAGCTCTCCCGCCGCTTGGCGGCCGAGCTGCGCACGCTGGCTGCCTCCGCGCCGAGCGAGGAGCGCGCGGAGCTTGAGCAGCGCCGCTACTTCACGGCGAAAGCGTTCGAGGATGCCGAGCGGACGCTGCGCTATGCATGCGAGGCACCTGTACGGCTGGAGGGCCGCCTCGGCGCTTACGCGCGAGCGCTCTCGGCAGCGTTGCCGGCGGATTAGCTGTTCGATGCCTGCCTTCAGCGGTTCAGGTTCGCGGAGCGGCACTGGGGGCCGGCGGCTTACAAATTGCACAGCCCTTCCAGACGAATTCGCAGGGAGTAAGGCCGCGCAGGCGCGTCAGGCAGCGCCCGAGATTGCGGGTGTCAGCGCAGCCGTCCAGGTCCCGCTGGAGCTGATCGGCTGCTCTGGGGGACGCGCGTGGCCGTTGCGGCCTTGATGGTGCCGTTCACTCGCTCGACCTGGCCGTTACGCGGCATAGGGCCCCGGTGCCTTGAGGTCCTGCTGACCTGCAAAGGTCGACGCCACGGCGAGACCAGTTGGGACACGGGAAAACGGGAGTGCCCCGCACCACGGTTGGATTGAGACACCCTGCAAGCGAACGGTATCCGCGGGAGGGGTATGTCACCGCGACGGATGAGGCAGAGCGGCCGGGCGTCGCGGAGCGCTCGCAAGAGGCCGGGGTAGCGGCGCCCGGCCCCGGCGGCCGGATGTCGTGCCAACGCAAGTGGGACGCGGCCCTGCGGTTGCTGCGCGGGAGGATCTTGAGACGGTCTCACGCTCGCTCCATGTCACGGCGGCGACGCTGAGTGGCTGGCGCGATGCCTTGCTCGCCGCCGGCGAGGCGAACCTGGTATCCCGTCCTGCCGACGGCGAGGAACTCGGAAGCCAGCGGCTCAAGGCCTGGCTCGGCGAGATGCCTGCTGCTTGAGCGCGAGTTCCTCGAGACCAAAGCTCCCGAGACGAAGTACCCATCCCGCTCGGTTAGGCGTACCGCCAACTCGCGCAGCGACAACTCCACCTCGGCCAGCGCGAGATCCACGATGCGCCCGCGGACCTCTGGGATGGTGGGGCAATACCTGGATGGCAGAGAGGCAGATGAGCGCGAAGTGGACCATTAAGGAGCGGTCTGACGACGCGCCTCAGACGTGGAAGCTCTCGCCGCAGCCGCAGCGTCCCTTTTCGTTGGGGTTGATGAAGGTGAAGCCGGCCGACATCGCCTTCACCTCGTAGTCCATGGTCGTGCCGATCAGGAACAGTGTCGCCTTGCGGTCCACCAAGACGGTGACGCCCTTGTCAGTCACAACCTCATCGCCCGGCTGCGCACCATCGACCCAGGACAGGTCGTAGGACAAGCCGGAGCAGCCCTTGGTCCTCACCGCAATGCGCAGCAGCCGACCCTGCTCGCCCTCAGCGTAGAGGGTGGACAGCCGCTGCGCCGCCTCATCCGAGAGCTGCATCAGTGGCGGCAGGGCCCTCTTCGGGCGCGCGGGGGTATCAGTCGTCGTGCTCATGGCGTCATCCTAACGCAGCGCGCGCATCAGCGCTTCAGAACATGTTCAGGGCGAGGCGAGCATCCTCGCTCATGCGGCTCTGATCCCAGGGCGGGTCCCAGACCACCTCGACCTTCACGTCCGTAACCCCCGGAACGGCGCGGACCGCCTCCTCCACCTGTTCTGGCAGCTCCTGTGCGGAGGGGCAGGAGGGGGTGGTCAACGTCATCTCCACCTTCACAGCGCCATCGTCACCGATCTCGACCGCGTAGATCAGGCCGAGCTCGTAGATGTCCACCGGAATCTCCGGGTCGAACACCGTCTTCATCACGGAGATGACGGCATCCTCGGACACGCGGACGGGTGGCTCGGTCGCGCCGTCCGGCGTCCAGGCGCCGTGCACGGGTGCTTCACTCACTGCTCGCCTCCCCCCGGCCCTCCAGGGCCGCATTCAGCGTGTGCCAGGCCAGCGTCGCGCACTTCACGCGGCTCGGAAACTCATGGACGCCGGACAGCGGTGCCAGCCGCTCCATGTCCTCGGCGATCTCGCCGCCACATTCCGGGCAGGCGCCGGTCATGGCGAGCGTACGGAACTTCTCGGCCATTTCCCGCGCCTGGTCCGGCGTCTTGCCCTTGACCGTCTCCGTCATCAGGGAGGCGGACGCCATGGAGATGGCGCAGCCCTTGCCCTGGAACGCCGCCTCCGCAATGCGGCCATCGGGGGCGAAGTTGACGAAGAACTCCATCCGATCGCCGCACATCGGGTTGTCCCCGCGCGCCGTGCGCCCGGCATTGTCGAGGCGCCGGAAATTCCGGGGCCGGCGGCCATGGTCGAGGATGACCTCCTGGTAGAGGTCCTTCAGGTCGTCGAACAACCCGCTCATCGGAAGAACTCCCGCGCCTGCTCCAGCGCGCTGGCGAGATAGTCCACCTCCTCCGGCGTCGTGTAGAGGCCGAAGGAGGCGCGGCAGGTGCTCTCCACCCCGAAGCGCTGGTGCAGCGGCTCCGCGCAGTGGCGGCCCGACCGCACGGCGATGCCGGCGCGGTCCAGCAGGGTCGAGACGTCATGCGCATGCGCCGTGTCGAGCGCGAAGGCGAAGACGCTGCCGCGGTCCTGCGCGCGGCCGAGGAGCGTCAGCCCCTCGATCCGCGTCAACCGCGCCATCGCGCGGTCGGTGAGTTCCCGCTCATGCGCCTCGATCGCGGGCCATCCTATGGCGGTCACGTAGTCGATCGCGGCGTGCAGCCCCACGGCCTCCACGATGGGCGGGGTGCCGGCTTCGAAGCGCGCCGGCGGCTCCGCCCAGATCGAGCGCTCGAGCGTCACCTCGGCGATCATGTCGCCGCCGCCCATGAAGGGTGGCATGGCGCGCAGCAGCTCGGCCTTGGCGTAGAGCACGCCGATGCCGGTCGGGCCGTAGAGCTTGTGGCCCGTGAAGACGTAGAAATCCGCATCGATCGCGCGCACGTCCACGCGTCCATGGACGATGGCCTGGCTGCCGTCGAACAGCACCCGCGCGCCATGCTCATGCGCCAGCGTTGCGATGCGGGCGGCGGGCGTCACGGTCCCGAGCACGTTCGACATGTGCGTCACGGCAACCAGCCCAACCTTTCCGTCGGACAGCTTCGCCGCGAGGTCGTCCAGGTCCAGCTCGCCCGCGTCGGTCACGCGCGCCACGCGCAGCTCGATGCCCGCGCCGTCGCGGAGCATCTGCCAGGGAACGAGGTTCGCGTGGTGCTCCATCTCGGAGATCACGACCGCCTGGCCCGGCCGCAGCACGCCACGCCCGTAGCTGTGCGCCACCAGGTTGATGGCCTGCGTCGTGCTGCCGGTGAACACAACCTCGGACGGGCTGCCCGCGTTCAGGAACCGCGCCGCCGCGGCCCTCGCGCCCTCATAGGCCTCGGTCGCCTGTTCGGAAAGGCGGTAGGCGCCGCGATGGACGTTCGCGTAGCTCGTCTCCATGAAGCGCACCATCGCCTCAATGACGGGGCGGGGCTTCTGCGCACTCGCACCCGTGTCGAGGAAGACGAGCGGCTTGCCCCGCACCGTCTGCGACAGCACGGGGAAGTCCGCCCGGATGCGGGCGAGGTCGAGCTTCGGCGCGGTGGCCATGCCGTCCATCATGCGACCTTGATCCCCTGCCGGCCCCACCAGCCGGTGACGGCACGCGAGAGGGCGGCGCGCACATGCGCGTCCTCCACCGCGTCCACGGCCTCCGTCAGGAAGGCCTCGACCAGGATGGCGCGGGCCTCGGCCTCCCGGATGCCGCGGGAGCGCAGGAAGAAGAGCTGCTCCGGATCCAGCTCGCCCACCGTGGCCCCGTGGGAGCACTTGACGTCGTCGGCATAGATCTCGAGCTGCGGCTTGCTGTCGATCTCGGCCTCCGGGCTCAGCAGCAGGGCCTGGTTCATCTGGTAGCCGTCGGTCTTTTGCGCCACCTGCCGGACCAGGATCTTGCCCTGGAACACCCCGCGCGACCGGCCCAGCAGCACCGTCTTGTAGGTCTGGCGCGATGCGCAGTCCGGCGCCGCGTGGTCAAGCGCCGTGGTGGTGTCCGCGTGCTGCCCATCGGCCACCAGCTGCACGCCGTTCATGTGCGCCGCGGCCTTGGGACCAAGCAGCGCGACGTGCATCTCGTTCCGGGCGAGCCGCGCGCCGGCGTTGAGGGTGAAGTTGTCGTAGATCCCGCCCTCCGCCACACGGGCGTAGATGGTCGAGAGATTGATCCCTTCCCACCCCTCCATCTGCAGCCGTCCGTGGGAGAGGCGCGCGCCCGCCGCCAGCTCGATCTCCGTGACCGGGTTGTGCAGGTAGCGCGCGCCCGCCGGGCCGTTTGCCGTCTCGATCACGGTCAGCGATGCGCCCGCGCCAAGACGAATCAGGTGGCGCGGATGGAAAGCCGGCGCCCGGTCGCTCTCGGTCGCGATGGAGACGAGCTCCAGCACCCCGCCGGCGACGCCCGCCGGCACGTCCACCAGCAGCCCGTCCTCGAACAGCATCCCGTTCAGCGCCGCGAGCGGCTGCTCCTCGACGGCGGCGAGGGCACCCAATCGGCCTTCGAGCAACGGCAGCTCCGCCGCCACGCTGGCCGCCGCGAAGGGCAGGGCGTCGATGGAGGAGAGGTCGGCGCGGAAGCGCCCGTCCACGAACACGGCGCGGCCCGCCGCACCCTCGGCGGGCGGCAGCGGCATCGCGTCGTCAAGACCAGTCAGCGGCTCCCCGAACACGCCCTGGGAGACGGCCGCGAGGTCGGTGTACTTCCACGCCTCGACGCGCCGCGTCGGCAGGCCCTGGGCGCGGAACGCCGCCGCGGCCCGCTCCCGCAGGGCGTCCACCCACGGCGTGCGCGCGCCCGGCAGGCGGGTGCGCAGCCCCTCGAAACGGCCCAGGAAGGCGGCTGCGCCGGTCGCTCCCATTGCAGTCATGCCGCGCTCTGGATCGCGCCGTAGCCCGACGCCTCCAGCTCCTGCGCCAGCTCCGGCCCGCCGGAGCGCACGATGCGGCCGGCCTGCAGGACGTGCACGCGGTCCGGCACGATGTGGTTCAGCAGGCGCTGGTAATGCGTGATCACGAGCGCGGAGAAGGACGGGCCGCGCAGGCTGTTCACCGTGTCCGCGACCATCTTCAGCGCATCGATGTCGAGGCCGCTGTCCGTCTCGTCCAGCACCGCGAACCTGGGGGTGAGCATGGCGAGCTGCAGCATCTCGTTCCGCTTCTTCTCGCCGCCCGAGAAGCCCACGTTCACGTTCCGCTTCAGCATGTCTTCCGGCATGTTGAGGACCTTCATGCGGGCGCGCGCCATCTTCAGGAACTGCATGGCGTCCATCTCGCCCTCGCCGCGGGCGCGGCGGATGGCGTTCAGCGCGGTGCGCAGGAACGCCGCGTTGCCGACGCCCGGCAGCTCCACTGGCCCCTGGAAGGCCAGGAACATGCCGGCCACCGCGCGCTCCTCCGGCTCCATCGCCAGCAGGTCGTGGCCGTCGAGGGTGGCGGACCCCTCCGTCACCTCGTAGCCCTCGCGGCCCGCCAGCACGTAGGAGAGCGTGGACTTGCCCGAGCCGTTCGGGCCCATGATGGCGTGGACCTCGCCCGAGGGGATCTCAAGCGAGAGTCCGTTCAGGATGGGCTTGCCCTCGACGGAGGCGTGCAGGTTCTCGATCTTCAGCATTGTTCCGGCTTTCCTTACCCGACCGAGCCTTCGAGGCTGATCTGCAGCAGCTTCTGCGCCTCGACCGCGAACTCCATCGGCAGCTCCTTCAGCACCTCGCGGCAGAAGCCGTTGACGATCAGGCCCACCGCGTCCTCCTCCGACAGGCCGCGCTGGCGGCAGTAGAAGAGCTGGTCCTCCGCGATGCGGCTCGTCGTCGCCTCGTGCTCCACCTTGGCGCTCATGCAGCGGTTCTCGATGTAGGGCACGGTGTGCGCCCCGCAGCGGTCGCCGATCAGCAGGCTGTCGCACTGCGTGAAGTTGCGCGCACCGGACGCCTTCGGGCTGATCTTCACGAGACCGCGGTAGGTGTTCTGCCCCTGCCCCGCGCTGATGCCCTTGGACACGATCGTGCTGCGCGTGTTCTTGCCGATATGGAACATCTTGGTTCCCGTATCGGCCTGCTGGTGGTTGTTGGTGATGGCCACCGAGTAGAACTCACCCACGCTGTCGTCGCCCTGCAGGATGCAGCTGGGATACTTCCAGGTGATGGCGGATCCCGTCTCCACCTGCGTCCAGGAGATCTTGGACCGCTTGCCGCGGCAGGCGCCGCGCTTGGTGACGAAGTTGTAGATGCCGCCCCGGCCCTCGGCGTCGCCGGGATACCAGTTCTGCACCGTGCTGTACTTGATGGAGGCGTCGTCCAGCGCGACCAGCTCCACCACCGCAGCATGCAGCTGGTTCTCGTCGCGCTGCGGCGCCGTGCAGCCCTCCAGGTAGGAGACCTGGCTGCCCTCGTCGGCGATGATCAGCGTGCGCTCGAACTGCCCCGTGCTCTTCGCATTGATGCGGAAGTAGGTGGACAGCTCCATCGGGCAGCGGACGCCCTTCGGGATGTAGACGAAGGACCCGTCCGTGAAGACGGCGCTGTTCAGCGCGGCGTAGTAGTTGTCGCCTTGCGGCACGACGGTGCCGAGGTACTGGCGCACCAGCTCCGGATGCTCCCGCACCGCCTCGCTGATCGAGCAGAAGATGATGCCGTCCTTCGCGAGGCGCTCCTTGTAGGAGGTCGCGACCGAGACGCTGTCGAACACCGCGTCCACCGCGATCGGCATGGATCGCGCGTCGGAGGGGCTGTCGCCCGCGCCCTCGACGCCGGCGAGGATCGCCTGTTCCTTCAGCGGGATGCCGAGCTTCTCGTAGGTGCGCAGCAGTTCGGGGTCCACCTCGTCGAGCGACTTCGGCTTCACCTTCTGCGTCGGCGCGGCGTAGTAGTAGGCGTCCTGGTAGTCGATGGGCGGGAACTTCACCGCGGCCCAGCGCGGCTCCTCCATCTTCTGCCACATCGCGAAGGCCTTCAGCCGCCATTCGAGCAACCAGGCGGGCTCCTCCTTCTTGGCGCTGATGAAGCGCACGATGCTCTCGTCCAGCCCCTTCGGGGCGAACTCCATCTCGATGTCCGTCTCGAAGCCCCACTTGTAGCCGGACTCGGTGACGGACTGGACGGTCTCGATGGTCTCGGTGACGGCAGGCATCTCGTGTCTCTGTCCTACTCGGCGACGAGCGCGGCAAGCTGCCGGTGGGCAGGCCGCGGCGTTGCGATCTCGCTCACCATGATGCCGGCGAGCGCGTTGCGGATGGCGGCATTGACGGGATCCCAGCGGCCGCGGACCGGGCAGACATGCTCGGCCTCGCACAACCCGGATCCGCCGTCGACGCAGGCGGTGAGCGCGATGGGACCGTCGATGGCGACGATCACCTCGGAAAGCGGCAGGCGGTCCAGCGGGCGCAGCAGGCGGTAGCCGCCGCGGGCGCCGCGCAGCCCCTCGACGAGGCCCGCCTGCGCCAACATCTTCAGCACCTTGGCGACCGTCGGCTCGGCCACGCCCGTTCCGGCGGCGATGCCAGGGGCGGTCTGGACGCCCCCCTCACCCTCCAGGCGGCTCAGCACCACCACGGCGTAGTCGGTGAACTTGGATACCCGGAGCACCGGCGAGGCCTCTCCCAAAAGGGGACTTGCGTAGTCCGGATTGCAGATGCGCCCGCCCCCACCCGAAGTCAAGGGCGTCGCGGCACCTTGCAGGCCCCTTCGCAGGCCGCCATCGTTGCGCGCATCAGCGGGGGAACGAACATGCCGAAGGTCCGGACGGATGACGGGGTCGAGCTGCACTACGAGGAGGCGGGATCCGGCACCCCGATGGTGTTCGTCCATGAATACGCGGGCGACCACCGTTCCTGGGAGCTGCAGCTCCGCTTCTTCTCCCGCCGTTACCGCTGCATCGCCTTCGCCGCCCGCGGCTACCCGCCATCCGACGTGCCGGGCGACCCCGCTGCGTACAGCCAGGACCGCGCGACGGACGACATCGCGGCGGTGATCCGCGGCCTCGGCCTGCCGCCCGCCCATGTGGTCGGGCTCTCGATGGGCGCCTTCGCGACGCTCCACCTCGGCCTGCGCCACGCGGGCCTGGCGCGCAGCCTGACCGCCGCCGGCGTCGGCTATGGCGCGGCGCCCGGCAAGCGGGAGCAGTTCCGGGCCGAGGTGGACGCCTCCGTCGCCCGCATCCGGGCCGAGGGGATGGAGCGCTTCGGCCTGACCTACAGCCGCGGCCCGACGCGCCTGATCTTCGCCGAGAAGGACCCGCGCGGCTACGCCGAGTTCCAGGCCCAGCTCTGCGGGCACTCGACCGAGGGCTCTGCACTGACCATGCAGGGCGTGCAGCGGGAGCGCCCGTCCCTCTTCGACCTCGAGGCCGGGTTCCGCGCCATGCGGCTTCCCACCCTGATCATCGCGGGTGACGAGGACGACCCGACGCTCGAGCCCTCGCTCTTCCTCAAGCGCACCATCCCCACCAGCGCGCTGCTGGTGATGCCGAAATGCGGCCACACCATGAACCTTGAGGACCCGGACGCCTTCAACCGCGCCGTGCTGGACTTCGTCACCCAGGTGGATGGCGGGCGCTGGACCGCCCGCAACCCCGACAGCCTGGCGGGCGGCATCATTGCCGCCCGGGAGCGCTAGATCCGGATCCGGTCCGGCGCGACCGCCTGCAGCGCGCCGGGCCAGATCACCTGCTGCGGCGTCACCTCCCTGGCCAGGCGGCCCATGCCGCGGAGCTGGTCGATGGCGAGCTGGATGTTCGCGACCGAGTCCTGCGTCAGGTTCATCCGGTAGCCGACCTTCTGCATCAGCTCCGCCACGAAGGCGCGGTCCTGGCGCAGGAAGCGCGCCACCTGCTGCGCTGCCTCGGCCGGGTTGCTATCGCAGAACTCCTGGGCCTGAACCATGCTGCGCATGAACCGCTGCGTGGCCTCCGCATTCGCCTCGGCCCAGCCGCGGTTCATGTAGACGTAGTTCCGCACGATCTGGATCTGGTCGTTCGAGAGCAGGATCTTCGTGCCCTGGATGGCGCGCAGCGCCCGGGTCGGCCAGGGCTCCCACACCGCGAAGGCGTCGATGTTGCCGCGCTCCAGCGCCGCCACCATCTCCGGCGCCTCGACGTTCACGATGGTGTAGTCGGCCGGGTTGAGGTTGAGCTTCGAGACCACCGAGAGCCAGAAGGTCTCGCTGCCGGTGCCGCGGGCCACGCCGACGCGCTTGCCTTTCAGCGCGTCCATGCTCTCCACCCCGCGCCCGAGGACGCTGATCCAGCGCAGCAGCGCCGTGCCCTCGGCCACCGCGACCACGTTCTGGTCCACCAGGTGCGCGGACACGCCCGCCTGCTCCGCGCCATAGGCGGCGTTGATCTGGTTGCCCACCAGGAACGCGATCATGGCGGAGCCCGAGGGGCCCGTGTTCACCGTGACGTCGAGGCCGTTGCGCTGGAAGATTCCCCCCTCGCGCGCCACGTAGAACGGCGCGAAGGAGGGGTCCACGCCGGTCGCGATCGTCATGCGGATCGGCGCGTTCTGCGCGAAGGCCGGCAGCGGCAGGACGGCCCCGGCGGCGGCGAGAAGGTGGCGGCGGTTCAGGCGCATGTCTCGGGGTTTCCTCTCTACATCGTCGGGTTGAAGCGCCCGGCGAAGGCGCGGATCAGCAGCCGGAACACGCGGTCGGTCGCGAAGCCGAGCAGGCCGAGCGCGATGAGCGCGACGAAGATGTCCTCCACCTGCATGAACAGCCGTGCGTCCCAGAGCATCTTGCCCAGGCCGTCGTTGGAGGCGACCAGCTCCGCCGCCACGATGGTGACGAACGCGTTCGCCATCGCCAGCCGCATGCCCGTCAGGATGTAGGGAACGGTCGCCGGCAGCGCGACCAGCGCGAAGACCTGCAGCCGCGACGCGCCCAGGCACTGCGCCGCGCGGATCTTGTCGCGCCCGACCGCGCCGACGCCGGCCGCCGTCGCGATGATCACGACGAAGACGGTGGTGTAGGCGATGAGGAAGACCTTGCTCTCCTCCCCGATGCCGAACCAGATCACGGCGACCGTGATCATGGCGACCGCCGGGATGAAGCGGAAGAACTCGGTCCATGGCTCCAGCAGCAGGCGCACGGGGCGGAAGGACCCGATCGCGAGGCCGAGCGGGATGCCGATGGCGCTGCCCAGCGCGAAGCCCTGCAGGATGCGCCGCATGCTCGCCACCACCTGCTCCTGCAGGATGCTGTCCTCGAGCAGCACCACGGCGCGCTCCAGCACCGGCCAGGGCGAGGGGAACAGGACCGATCGCACCAGGAACACGGCCGCCAGGTGCCAGATGAGGAACAGCAGCCCGAAGCCGATCAGGTAGCCCGCGACCGTCGCGGCGCGGCTATGCATCGGCGTGGAGCTCCGCATGGATCTGCTCATGCACCGCGCGGAACGCCGCCATGAAGCCGTCCGAGGTGCGTTGCCGCGGGAAGGGCAGGTCCACCGGGATCACGGCCTTGAGCGTGCCGCCCGGCCCGCGCCGCATGACGCCGACGCGGGTGGCCAGCGCGACCGCCTCCTCGATGTCGTGGGTGATGAAGAGCACGGTCTTGCACGTCTCCGTCCAGATGCGGGACAGCTCGCCCTGCAGGACGTTGCGCGTCATGGCATCCAGCGCCCCGAAGGGCTCGTCCATCAGCAGGATTCGCGGGTCGTTCGCGAGCGCGCGCGCGATCTGGATGCGCTGCTTCATCCCGCCCGAGAGTTCGGAAGGGTGCTTCGCTCCCTGCCCCGGCAGGCCCACCATGCGCAGGAACCGATCGGCGAGCGCGTGCCTCTCCGCCCGGCCCATCCCGCGCAGCCGCGGCCCGAAGGCGATGTTGTCCCGTGCCGTCAGCCAGTCATACAGGCTGTCATGGCCCTGGAAAACGACGCCGCGGTCGGCGCCGGGTCCCTGCACGGACCGGCCATCGAGCAGGATGCGGCCGGCGGTCGGCGCCTCGAACCCTGCCAGCATGTTCAGCACCGTCGTCTTGCCGCAACCCGAGGTGCCGAGCAGGCAGAAGAACTCGCCCTCCTCCAGGGAGAGGTGGAAGTCGCGTACCGCCTCATAGGCGCCGGTGCGCCCGTGGTAGGTCTTCCCCACCCCGTCGAGGACCACGAATCCCACGCCCCGCTCCCGGCCCCTTGTCCTGGCATAGTAGCGGCAGCGGCAGCGCCGGCAACCTTCTTCACGCCCTGCCGACCGGGGGCTAGAACCAGGATGGCGCACAAGAACAGGGGAGAACGTGCCGATGATGCTGGACGGCAAGGTCGCGATCGTCACCGGTGCGGGCGGCGGCATCGGGCGGGAGATCGCGCTGGCCATGGCGCTGGCCGGTGCCCGCGTGGTGGTCAACGACATCGGCGCCAGCCTGACCGGGGAGGGCCCGACCAGCACCACGCCGGGGGAGCAGACCGTCGCCATCATCCAGCAGCGCGGCGGGCAGGCCGTGGTGAACACCGACAGCGTGGCGGACTGGGCCTCGGCCCAACGCATCGTGCAGGCGGCGCTGGACCAGTTCGGGCGCGTGGACATCCTGGTGAACAACGCCGGCATCCTGCGCGACCAGATCTTCCACAAGATGAGCCCGGAGGAGTGGCTGGCCGTCATCAACGTCCACCTCAACGGTTCCTTCTTCGTCTCGCGCGCCGCCGCGCCGCACCTGCGCGCGCAGGGCTCGGGCGCCATGGTCCACATGACCTCGACCTCCGGCCTGATCGGCAATTTCGGCCAGGCGAACTACGCCGCCGCGAAGCTCGGCATCGTGGCGCTGTCCAAGAGCATCGCGCTCGACATGCAGCGCTTCGGCGTGCGGTCGAACTGCATCGCGCCCTTCGCCTGGTCGCGCATGACCTCCTCCATTCCCGCGGCGACGGAAGCCGAGAAGGCGCGCGTCGCGCGGCTGCAGCAGATGACGCCGGACAAGAACGCACCGCTGGCGGTGTTCCTCGCCTCCGACGCGGCGCGGGACGTGACGGGGCAGGTCTTCGCGGCGCGGCACAACGAGATCTTCCTGTTCTCCCAGCCCCGGCCCGTGCGCAGCACGCACGCGGCGGAAGGCTGGACGCCGGAGGCGATCGCGGAGCGCGCCCTGCCCGCGCTGCGCGCCCACTTCATGCCGCTGGAGCGCAGCGGGGACGTCTTCTCCTGGGATCCGGTGTAGTGGACTTCACCCTCTCCGAGGAGCAGGTCGCCTTCCAGGACAGCGTGCGCCGCTTCGCGGAGGCGCACCTGGCCGCCGGCGCGCTCGCCCGCGCGCACGACCCGCGCTTTCCCTGGGACGTGGCGCGGCTGATGGCGGAGAACGGCCTGTTCGGCATCATGCTGCCCGAGGCCGATGGCGGCCAGGGCGGCACGCTGTTCGACGCCGTGCTGGCGATGGAGCAGGTCGCGCTGGTCTGCCCGCGCAGCGCGGACGTGCTGCAGGCCGGCAATTTCGGTGCCTTCCGCACCTTCGCCGAATACGCGACACCCGACCAGAAGGCGCGGTTCTTCGCCCCGCTGCTGCGCGGGGAGACGATCGCGGCGGTCGCCATGACGGAGCCCGATGCCGGCTCCGCGCTGACCGACCTGAAGACGGTCGCGACGCCGGACGGCAACGGCTTCCGGCTGAACGGCGGCAAGGTCTTCACCTCCAACACCGAGGATGCCGGCGTCTTCGTCGTCTACTGCCGGTTCGGGCCGGGCGTGCAGGGCATCGGCTCCGTGCTGGTGGAGCGTGGGATGGAGGGCTTCCGCCTCGGCCAGCCGAGCCGCTACATGAACGGCGAGGACTGGTGCGCGCTCTACTTCGACGACGTCTTCATCCCGCCGGAGAACGTGTTTCTGGGCGAAGGCGGGTTCCGCCGCCAGATCGCCGGCTTCAACGTGGAGCGCGTGGGCAACACCACGCGCGCCCTCGCGCTGGGGGAGTATTGCTTCGCCCAGGCCCGCGCGCACGCCGAGACGCGCCGGCAGTTCGGCCGTCCGCTGTCGGAGTTCCAGGGCCTGCAGTGGAAGTTCGCCGAAATGCGCGTGGCCCTCGACGGGGCGCGGCTGCTGCTCCACCGCGCCGCGGTCAATGCGCGGGACGGCCTGCCGGACGCGCAGGAGGTCGCGATCGCCAAGTACGCCTGCAACCAGGCTGGCTGGACGGCGGCGAACGAATCCATGCAGGTCATGGGCGGCACGGGCTACAGCCAGGACCTGCTGGTCGAGTACTGCGTCCGCAAGACGCGCGGCTGGATGATCGCGGGCGGGTCGCTCGAGATGATGCGCAACCGCATCGCGGAGGGCATCTTCGGCCGCTCCTTCCCGCAGCGGCCGCCGAAGGGCGCCTGACGTGATCGCGGAGGCGCTGCTCGCGCCGCGCCGTATCGCGCTGGTCGGCGCCTCGGCCGACGCGGCGCGGCTGACGGCGCGCCCGCTGCGCTACCTGCGCCGCCACGGCTTCGCGGGCGAGGTCTTCCCCGTGAACCCGCGCGCCGAGGCCGTGCTGGGGGAGCGCGCCTTCGCCTCCCTGGACGACATTCCGGGCGACATTGACTTCGCCTACATCCTCCTCGGCACCGACCAGGCGGAGGCGCAGGTGCAGGCTTGCGCCGCGCGGGGCATCCCGGTCGCCTGCGTGCTGGCCGACGGCTTCTCGGAGGCCGGGCCGGAGGGCGCGGCGCGGCAGGCGCGCCTGGTCGCCGCCGCGCGGGCCGGCGGGGTCCGGCTGCTCGGCCCGAATTCGATGGGCGTGGCAAACCTGCATGCGCGCATGGCGCTCACCACCAACGCCGCCTTCGAGGCGGAGAGCCTGACGCCCGGCCGCCTCGCCCTCGTCTCGCAGTCGGGCTCCATGATGGGCGCGCTGCTCTCGCGCGGCGCGGCGCGTGGCATCGGCTTCGCCCTCCTCGTCGGCACGGGGAACGAGGCCGACCTCTCCGCCGGAGAGGTCGCGCTCATGGCGCTCGACAGGCCGGAGGTGGATGCCGTCCTGCTGTTCCTGGAGGCCATCCGCCAGCCGGAGCACTACGCCGCCGCTGCGCTGCGCGCCCATGCGCTGCGCAAGCCGCTCATCGCGCTGAAGCTCGGCCGCAGCCCCTTCGGCGCGGAGCTTGCGGCCAGCCACACCGGCGCGCTGGCGGGCAGCGACGCGGCGGCGGACGCCTTCTTCCGCGCGCACGGCATCCTGCGCGTGACGATGCTGGAGACGCTGTTGGAGCTCCCGGCCCTCGTCGCAGGGCGAACCCCGCCGGCGCGTGCCCACCGAGCGGTCGGCGTCATGACCACCACCGGCGGCGGCGGCGCCCTGGCGGTGGATGCGCTCGGGGTGGCGGGGATCGAGGCGCGTCCGCCCGACGCAGCGGCCGCCGCGGCGCTCCGGCGCGGCGGGCTGGAGCCGGGCGGGCGGCTGCTCGACATGACCCTGGCCGGCACCAGGCCGGACCGCGTCGCCGCCGCGCTCGACGGGCTGCGGGCAGCGGAGGACACGGACCTGACGCTCGCCGTCATCGGCTCCTCCGCCCAGTTCCGGCCGCAGGACGCGGTGGCCGGCATCGTCGCGTCTCGGGGCGACAAGCCGGTCGCGGCCTTCCTTGCACCGCAGGCGGACACGTCGCTCGCCCTGCTGGCGCAGGCCGGGATCGCCGCCTTCCGCACGCCGGAGGGTGCGGCCGACGCGATCCGCGCCTTCTGCGACTGGGTGCCGCCCCGCCCGGCCGCCCCGGTGCATCCGCCTGCGATCGAGCCGCCCGCCGCGCCGGACGAGGCCGACGCACGGCGCGTCTTCTCGGCCCTCGGCCTCGACAGCCCCTTCGCCGTGTTCCAGGGCGAGCCGCCCGACGGGCTGCGCTACCCCGCCGCGCTCAAGATCCTCTCGCCCGACATCGCCCACAAGACGGAGGTGGGCGGCGTCGCGCTCGGCATCCCGGACCGGGAGTCCCTGGCGCGCGAGGCCACGGCCATGCGCGCGCGCGTCGCAGCCGCGGCGCCCGGCGTACGCATCAACGGCTTCCTCGTGCAGCCCATGGCGCGCGGCCTCGGCGAGTTCATCCTGGGCTTCCGCCGTGACCCGGAGGTCGGGCCCGTGGTCCTGCTCGGCGCAGGCGGGGTGATGGCGGAGCTGCACCGGGACGTGGTGGTGCGGCTCGCCCCGGTGACGGAGGACGAGGCGGCCGGGATGGTCGCCGCGCTCCGCTCCGCGCGCCCGCTCTCCGGCTGGCGCAACCTGCCGCGGGGGGACCTCGGGGCACTTGCGCGCGCCGTCGCCGCCGTCTCGCGCCTCGCTGCGGCCCCTCGTGTTCGGGAGGCCGAGATCAACCCGCTGACCGTGGGCCTGGACGGCGTGACGGTGGCCGATGCCCTGGTGGTGCCGGAGCAGCCCTGAAGGCTTCCCCGCCGCCCCCCGGGGTGCCACCTTGGCCCCATGGATGCCGAGAGCCTTCTGCGCGCGCGCTACGGCGTGCCCCCCTTCCCGCCCCCCGACACGCTGCCGCCAAGCCTCGCCGCCCTGCTCGGCCGGCGGGTCACGCGGCGCTACCGGCCGGACCCGGTGCCGGACGCCACGCTCGACCTGGTCGTCGCGGGCGCGCAGTCCGCGCCCTCCAAGTCCGACCTGCAGCAGTACAGCATCGTGGTGACGCGCGACGCGGCGAAGATCGCGGCCGTCGCGGACTGGATCGGCACCATGCCCTGGATCGCGGAGGCGCCGGTCCTGCTGCTGTTCTGCGGCGACATCCGCCGCGGGCGGCGCATCTGCGCGCTGCACGGCCGCGACCACGCCAACGACAGCGCCGACACCTTCCTCAACGCCGCCGCCGACGGCGCGCTGGCGATGGGCTCCGCCATCATGGCGGCCGAGGCGCTCGGCCTCGGCACCTGCCCGATCTCCTACGTGCGCAACCACCTCGACCGCGTGGCGGAGGCCTTCGGCCTGCCCGAGGGCGTCTTTCCGCTGGCAGGCCTGACGCTCGGCTTTCCGGCTGCGCCGGGGACGTCCTCCGCGCGCCTGCCGCCGCGGGCCGTCGTGCATCGCGAGACCTACGCGGATGCGCCGCTTCAGGAGGTCCTGCCCGCCTACGACGCGCTGCGCCCGCCCGCGAAGCCGCGCTACCCGGAGGTGCACGGCCCGAAGCCGGAAGGGTGCGGCTGGAGCGAGAACGCCGCGCGGCAACTCTCCGTGCCGGAACGCGCGAACTTCCGCGCCTGGCTCGCGGATCGGGAGATCCGCCTTGGCTGACGCGGCCGACAACCCCGGCGACCTCGACCGCGTCCCCGCGAAGCCCAGCCGCAAGCGCGCCGTCACGCCCCGCCACGCGGCCAGCCTGATCCTCTGGCGCCAGGCGGGCGACGAGCCCGAGATCCTGATGGGCATGCGCCACGCGAAGCACAAGTTCATGCCGAGCGTGCTCGTCTTCCCGGGCGGCCGCGTGGACCGCGGCGACCATGGGGTGCGCGTGCTGACCGAGCTGCGGCCGGAGACGGAGGCGCTGCTTCGCCACCGCGCCAAGCCCTCCCTCGCGCGGGCGCTGGGCGTCGCGGCCGTCCGCGAACTGCTGGAGGAGACGGGCCTGCTGCTCGGGGAGATGCAGGGCAGCCGGCTGCTGGCGGACCTCGCTCCGCTCGACTACCTGTGCCGCGCCGTCACGCCGACCTCGCGCGCCATGCGCTTCGATGCGCGGTTCCTGGTGGCGCGGGCGGAGGCGGTGCGGGGCGAGCTGGCCGGATCGGGCGAGCTGGAGCGGCTCGGCTGGTATCCGCTGTCTCAGGCGCGCACACAGCCGCTGGCCGACATCACCGGCAAGATCCTCACGGAGTTCGCGGACTGGCTCCTGGTGCCGGAGGCGAAGCGCCATTTCCGCCAGAAGATCGTCTATCGCGGCAACGACAACCGCATGAGCGACGAGTAGCCCCCCTCAGCGCAGGCCGCCCATGGGCTGCGGCGGCCCGAAGCCGGCACCGGGGTCGAGGAAGGCGCCGAGCCCGCCGGCGCGATCGGCTTCCAGCCGCTCCACCCCTTCCCGCGCGATGGTGGTGGCCAGCCTGGCCTGTGGCAGCGGGCCCGGCGCGACCAGCCGCGCCAGGGTGACGGTCCCGCCCGGCTCGAACAGGGCGGGGCTGAGCGCCGCCGCCGCGGCGGCCCGGTCGTTGCGCGAGATCGCCGACTGGGCTGCGACAAGCGCCCGGATGACGTCGTCCGGCGCGGCGCCGGACCGGGTGCCAAGCGCCGCGCGCAGTTCCGTCCGCGCGGTGCGCAGCTCGAACCCCGCCGTCGTGCCGAT
>DASQNQ010000394.1:0-3260 GCA_035644895.1 Acetobacteraceae bacterium
GTCACGCGCGAAGAGGCTGCCGACCTCCCCGAAGCCGATGAAGGCGAGGCGGGACGGCGCCATGCTTCAATCCTTCCAGTAGAGCCGCGCCGGGTTGTCCACGAGCACGCGCCGGCGCAGCGCCTCGTCCTCGACGGCCTCGGCGAGCAGGTCCACCAGGTCGCCGTCGTTCGGCATGTCGCCCGCGATGTTCGGATGCGGCCAGTCGGTGCCCCACAGCACGCGGTCCGGCGCAAGCTCCACCAGCGCCCGCGCGAAGGGAAGCGCGTCGCGGAACGGCGCGCCGGCCGAGGAGACACGCTCCGCCCCGCAGATCTTCACCCAGGCCAGCGGGTTCCGCATCAGTTCGAGAAGCTGGCGAAACGGAGCCTGCTCCAGCCCGTTCCGCGCCTTCACCCGGCCCATGTGGTCCAGCACGAACGGGATGCGGAGGCCTGAGATCACCGGGGCGAGCGGGATGATGTCCTCCGCGTCCATGTGCAGGACGGCATGCCAGCCGAGCGGCTCCACCTGCGCCAGCACGCGCCGGAAGAATTCCAGGTCCGGCATGCCGCCGAGGTGCCTGACGAAGTTGAATCGCACGCCGCGTATGCCGCCCGCGTGCAGCCGCGCGAACTCCGCATCCGTCACGCCGGGATCGACCACGCAGACGCCCCGCATCCGGCCGCCGGAGCGCGCGATGGCGTCGAGCGTCACCGCCATGTCGCTGCCGTGGCAGGAGGCATGGACGATCACGGCGCGCTCGATGCCGAGGATGCCGTGCAGGCGCACCAGGCCTTCAGAGGGCGCGTCGGGGGGCGTGTAGGCGCGACCGGGCGCGTAGGGGAACACGGCGCGCGGGCCTAAGACGTGCCAGTGCGCGTCGCAGGCGCCGGGCGGCGCCCGGTAGCGCGGCGTGCGCGTGTCGGGGTCGGGCCCCTTGCATGTCGGGATCTGGCGCGTCTCGCCCATGGTCAGGCCTGCCGCTCGATGCCGGCCTTCTCGATCACCTCGGCCCAGCGGGCGGTGTCGGCGGCCAGCAGGTCGCGCATCGCCTCCACCGTCCCGCCACGCGGCTCGACGCCCACCGCACCCAGCGCGTCGCGCAGCTCGGCGGTGCCGAGCGCCTCGTTCACGGCGCGGTTCACCGCCACGATCGCGTCCGGTGGGCTGCCGGCCCGGGCGACGAGGGCGTTCCAGGACGCCACGTCGTAGTCCGGCACGCCGCTCTCCTGCAGGGTCGGCACCTGCGGCAGGTTCGCCGCGCGCGTGGCGGAGGTGACGGCAAGCACGCGGATGGCGCCTGACTGGATCTGGCCCCAGACCGGACCGGTAATCTCGAAGGCGGCGTCCACGTCGCCGCGCAGCATGGCGGTGGTGAGCTGCGGGGTAGCGGGAAACACCACCGTCTCCGCCTTGGTGTCGGTGCGGATCTTGAACAGCTCCGCCGAGAGGTTCTGCGTGCTGCCGACGGAGATCGAGCCGATGTTCAGCCGCCCCGGCTGCGCCCTCATGCGCGCCACAAGATCCGCGATGCCCTGGATGGGGGAGCCGGGCGCCACCAGCACCGCGATCGGGAAGGCGCCCATGGTAACCACCGGGGCGAAGTCCCGCAGCGGATCGAAGGGCAGGCTGCGGAACAGGCTGCGGCTGATCGCCGTGCCGTTGCTGGCCACCAGCAGCGTATGCCCGTCGGCAGCGGCGGACATGAGCTGCTGGCCAGCCACGATCCCGCCCGCGCCGGGCCGGTTGTCGATCACGACGGGCTGCCCGAGCAGCGGCGAGATCCGCTGCCCGACCGCGCGCGCCGTAAGGTCCGCCACCCCGCCCGCCGCGAAGGGCACGATGATGCGAACCGGGCGGGAGAAAACCTGCGCGCGCGGCAGGCCCGGCGCCGCCAGCAGGCCGGCAGCCCCCATGAGCAGCGCACGACGGGCGGTGCGGAGAGTTGTCATGGCATGCTCCCTAGTCGGCGCGGACGTTGGCGGTGCGGATCAGATCGCCCCAGCGCGCCCGCTCCGCCACGATGAACTCGCGGAACGCCTCGGGCGTGCCCGGCGCGGGGTCGGCCCCCTCAGCCTCCAGCCGCGGGCGCAGCCTGTCGCCACGCAGGATGCGCGCGCACTCGGCGTTGAGCCTTTCGATGATCGGCCGTGGCGTGCCAGCCGGCGCGACCAGCCCGTACCACTGCGTTGCGTCGAAGCCCGTGACGCCCTGCTCCGCGATGGTCGGGATCTCGGCTGCGCTCGACAGCCGCTGCATCGAGGACACGCCCAGCGCGCGAAGCTGGCCGGCGCGGACGGGCGGCAGGGCGGGTGGGCCGCCCGTCAGCGCCAGGTCGATGGTCCCGGCGATCAGGTCGGTCATCATGGGCGCGGTCCCGCGATAGGGTACGTGCTCCATCTGCGTGCCCGTCGCCTGGGTGAAGGCCACCATGGCGATGTGCGCGGCCGAGCCGTTGCCGCCCGAGCCATAGGTCAGCGCGCCCGGCTGCCGGCGGCCGAGGGCGATCAGCTCCGGCACGCTGCTCACGGGCACCTTGCGCGGGTTGACCACCAGGATGTTCGGCACGACCGCGACCAGGGTGATCGGGTCGAAGGAGGTCGCGGTGTCGAAGGTGAGGTTCCGGTACAGCGAGGGATTCACCGCCAGCGTGCCGATGTGCCCCATCATCAGCGTGTGCCCGTCCGCCGCTGCGCGGGCCACCACCTCGGAGCCGAGCGTGCCGCCCGCGCCGCCCCGATTCTCGATCACGAAGGCTTGGCCGAGCACGTCCTGCAGTTCGGCACCGATGGCGCGGGCCAGGATGTCCGTCGTCCCGCCTGGCGTGAACGGGACGACCAGTCGGACGGGCCTGTCCGGCCAGCGCAACGCGACCTGGGCCAGCGCCGGGCGGGCGAGGCAGGCGGCGGCTGCGGCCAGCGCGCCATGCCCGAGGTTCCGGCGGCTCAGCATGTCTCTCTCCCTCTCGTCCCGGTCAGCCGAACTCGGCCGGCGTCCCGTCCCAAATGGCGTCGAGGCCCAGCTCCCGCGGCGTGAGCCCCTGCTCCGCGCAGAAGCGAGAGGCCAGCCGCAGGGCCGGCGTCAGCGCCGCCCTGTCGGTGACCTCCGCGCCCGCCTGGCGCAACAATCCGAGCAGGCGCGCGAGGTCGGCGGGGCGGCTCCTGGCCACGTCGCTGCGTGCCACGAGCAGATGGTTCACCGGCACGAAGCCGTGCTCCTCGCGGAAGGCCGCGGCCGCGGCCTCGACGTCGAAGACCGGGCGCAGGGCGCCGCCGGGC
>DASQNQ010000395.1:0-1883 GCA_035644895.1 Acetobacteraceae bacterium
GAGGACCTGGGGTTCTGCGAGAAGGGCCAGGGCGGCCGCTTCGTGGCCGAGGGCAACCTGATCGCGGGCGTGGGGCGGCTGCCCTTCAACACGGATGGCGGCGGGCTGTGCAACAACCACCCCGCGAACCGCGGCGGCATGACCAAGGTGATCGAGGCGGTGCGGCAGCTGCGCGGGGAGGCGCACCCGGCCGTGCAGGTCACCAACTGCAACCTGGCGCTGGCGCATGGGACGGGCGGGCTGATGGGCCACCGCCACGGCAGCGCCACCCTGATCCTGGAACGGGAGTAGGCCCGATGCCCGAGCGCACCTACCCCGCCCCGCTGGTGGACCCCACGACGCAACCCTTCTGGGACGCGGCGCGGCGGGGCGAGCTGCTGATCGGCCTTTGCCGCGAGACGGGGATGCACTTCTGGTACCCGCGCGGCGTGTCGCCCTTCACCCTGTCCACCGATGTCGAGCTGGTGCCCGCCAAGGGCACGGGCACGGTCTACAGCTACACGGTGATGCGCGTGGGCCAGTCCTACATCGCGGCCTATGTGGAGCTGGACGAGGGGCCGCGCCTTTTCACCAACGTCGTGGACTGCGCGCCGGAGGCGGTGCGGATCGGCATGCGCGTGCGTGTCGCCTTCCGCCCGACGGAGGGCGACGGGCCGCCCGTGCCGGTGTTCCGGCCGGAGTAGGGCAACCCCTCAGTTGAACAGCGAGGAAACGCTGCTCTCCTCGCTGATGCGCTTGATGGCGTCAGCCAGCAGCGGCGCGATGGTCAGCTGGCGGATGTTGCGCGACACGCGCACCGCCTCCGTCGCGAGGATGCTGTCCGTCACCACCATCGTCTCGATCGGCGCGGCGCCGACGCGCGCCACCGCGCCGCCCGAGAAGACGCCGTGCGTGACGTAGACGGAAACCGACTTGGCGCCGTTCTTCAGCAGCGCCTCCGCCGCGTTGCAGAGCGTGCCGCCGGAATCCACGATGTCGTCCACCAGGATGCAGTCGCGGCCCTCGACGTCGCCGATCACGTTCATCACCTCGGACACGCCGGCGCGGGGGCGGCGCTTGTCGATGATGGCGAGGTCGGAGTGGATGCGCGCCGCGATCGCGCGCGCACGCACCACGCCGCCCACGTCGGGCGAGACCACCATCAGGTCGCGGCCCGCGAAGCGCTCCTGGATGTCGCGGCCGAAGAGGGGTGCTGCGAAGAGGTTGTCCACGGGGATGTCGAAGAAGCCCTGGATCTGGCCGGCATGCAGGTCCATCGTCAGCACGCGGTGCGCGCCCGCCTGGGTGATCAGGTTCGCCACCAGCTTCGCGCTGATCGGCGTGCGGGAGCCCGACTTCCGGTCCTGCCGCGCATAGCCGAAATAGGGGATCACCGCCGTGATGCGCCGCGCGCTGGCGCGCCGCAGCGCGTCCAGCATGATCAGCAGCTCCATCAGGTTGTCGTTCGCCGGGTAGGAGGTGGACTGCACGACGAACACGTCCTCGCCGCGCACGTTCTCATGGATCTCGACGAAGATCTCCATGTCGGCGAAGCGGCGGACGGAGGCCGTGGTCAGCGGGATGCCAAGCGACGAGGCCACCGCCTCGGCGAGCGGGCGGTTGCTGTTGCAGGCAATGATCTTCATCCGGCCAGGCCCCCTGAGGCCGCCGGCGGGAAGGGCGGCCGGCTGACCCGGGCTGATAGCAACGCGGGCACCGTGAGTCCATTACGGGGTGGCCGCAGCGCCGAAGCCCCCCGCGTTCAGCACCACCTGGCGCACGCCCGGTGCCGCCTCCTCTGCAACCACCAGCGCGACATCGCCCCACAGGCCGTCCAGGCTGCGCGCCGGCACCTCGTTCAGCTGCACGACACGGCCCAGGTCCTCGCCGTCGCGGCGCGTGAC
>DASQNQ010000396.1:0-6893 GCA_035644895.1 Acetobacteraceae bacterium
CGATCGCGACGTCGCGCTCGCGGTTGGTGCCGGGGAAGACGACGATCGCGGCCCGCATGGCCTCAGCCTCCCGTCCAGACGCGCAGCCAGTTCAGCCCGCCGAAGACCAGCATGGTCGTGAGCGCCGCGAGCGCCGCGGCGGTGACCCAGCGGTTCAGCAGGTACTTCTGCCGGACCATCCAGGGCGCCGGCGGCGCGCCGCGCGCCGGCGGGCGGAGCTCGAGGCGCCTCTGGTCGCGCCAGCGCAGGCCGAAGGCGAACAGAACCGTCAGCCCGAACATCACCAGGATGGAGAGCTTGGCCATGGGCTCAGGCGGTCTCGATCCGGAAGCTCTCGATGACCGTGTTGGCCAGCAGCCGGCGTGCCATCTCCTCGGCCTGGGCGCGCGCGCGGGCAGGGTCCGTTTCGGCCAATTCCAGCTCGATCACCTTGCCCGCGCGCACCTCGCCCACGCCCGCAAAGCCGAGCCCGCCGAGTGCCTGGCCGATCGCCTTGCCCTCCGGGTCCAGCACGCCGGCCTTCGGCATCACCACCACGCGAAGCTTCACTGGACGGTCTCCGGCCCCTTCATGTCGCGCATCCCGGCCTCGGGCAGGATGCCGAGGCGCTTGGCCACCTCCTGGTAGCCCTCCTCGACCTTGCCGAGGTCGCGGCGGAAGCGGTCCTTGTCCATCTTCTCGCCGGTCTTCGCATCCCACAGCCGGCAGTTGTCGGGGGAGATCTCGTCGGCCAGCACGATGCGCATCTCCTCGTTCTCGTAGAGGCGCCCGAACTCCAGCTTGAAGTCCACCAGCGTGATGCCGACGCCGAGGAAGAGGCCGGTCAGGAAATCGTTCACCCGCAGCGTCAGCGCGACCATGTCGTCCAGGTCCTGGGTCGAGGCCCAGCCGAAGCAGGTGATGTGCTCCTCCGACACGATCGGATCGCCGAGCTGGTCGTTCTTGTAGTAGTACTCGATGATCGAACGCGGCAGGCGCTGCCCCTCCGGGATGCCGAGGCGGGAGGAGAGGGAGCCCGCCGCGACGTTCCGCACGACGACCTCGAGCGGGATGATCTCCACCTCGCGGATCAGCTGCTCCCGCATGTTGAGGCGGCGGATGAAGTGCGTCGGCACGCCGATGTCGGCCAGGCGCAGCATCAGGTATTCGCTGATGCGGTTGTTCAGCACGCCCTTGCCGGTGATCGTGCCCTTTTTCTGGGCGTTGAACGCCGTCGCGTCGTCCTTGAAGTACTGCACGAGCGTGCCGGGCTCCGGACCCTCGAACAGGATCTTGGCCTTTCCCTCGTAGAGTTGGCGGCGCCGTGCCATGTCTGGGTAGCTCCTGGGGTGTGCCGCCGGGCCTCGCGGCGGGCCCGTTCGGTCGCGCAGGGCCAGACGGCCCGGCACGCGTCAGGGCGCCCCTCTAGCATGCGGGTTCCGGGGCCGCCACTTGGCGGAATCCCCGGCCCGGTCAGCGGGGGAGCAGGACGTCGTAGAGCGCCTCGCGCACCAGGCCGGTGGCGGCCTCCACCAGGACGACGGTGGCCCCGACCACCAGGTAGTCATGGCCTGGGTAGCGGGGCAGCCGCAGGGCCAGGTCGGGGGGCAGGGCGCGGCGGGCAATGCCGGGGGGCAGGGGCTTTCCCTTGGCCAAGCGGTTGCGCATGCCGGGCGGCAGGGGCTGGCCGGCGAAGCCCGGATTGGCCGAGAGCCACCCCTGCACCAGCGCGGCCTCGGACGGGCCGAGGCTCGGCCCGCGGCGCTCGGGCTGCCCGCCACGTTCGCGCGCATGGCCGCGGTCTTGGCCGTTCCCGCGTTCCCCGTCGGGCTTGGCCAGGGCAGTGCCGGGCAGGGCGATGACCGCCAGCAACAGGCGGCGGGGAAGGGCGGGGTTCATCCGGGCGGGACCTCGTGCAGCACATCCTGGAACGGCCTGGTCCCGGCGGCGCCGGGGGCGAAGCGCCAGACGCGTCCACCCTGCAGGCCCAGCGCGAGCAGGCTGGCGCACACCGTCCCGAAGCCGTCCACGGGCGGGACGGTCAGGGCGGCCGCGCCGCCCCTGTCGTCGGCCAGCAGGGCCTCCCATCCGCGCCAGTCGCCGCGCCCGGGATCGGGCTGCGGCGCCGACCCGAAACGGGGGAGGTGGCGCTGCGTGCGCGGGCTTTCCGGGCTGTTCGGGTCATGGGCCGTGACCATGGAGACACCCTCGCCGAGAGGTATGACCTCCGCCCTACCCGCGCCGGTGCCGCGGACGAAGAACGCGTCCCGCGCATCCGCGACCACGAGGTTGAAGGGTCGCCACAGGCCGGCATCGAGCAGGGCCGCCGCCCCCGCTGCTGCCACTGCCGTAGGGTGATCCGTCATGATCAGCGGCAGGTCCCCCGCGGGAGAGCTTGCCGGCCGCCGGCCCCAGGCTGCCCGGCCGGTTGAGCACCGCGGCGACGACGCCGCCTCGCAGCGCCATCCAGGTCCCGCCGGCCGTCCGGTCCCGCCCGCCGATCACGTTGGGGCGACCGGGCCAGTGGCGGCCGGGCGGGTCCCAGGGCCGGTCGACGCGCTCGTCACGGTTCGCGGCCAGCAGCAGTGGCCAGGGGTGCCCCGGCCGGCGCAGGAGGATCAGGGTGCACATGCGACGCGGGCCACCGCGCCCGCGCGGCCGGTCAGAAGCGGAAGTGGAACCCGAAGCCCGGTGGCGGGGGCGGCGCATAGTAGCGCGGCCGGGGCGGCGGCGGAGGATAGTAATAGGCCGGGGGCGGCGCATAGTAGCGCGGGGGCGGCGCGTAATAGGCCGGGGGCGGCGCGTAGTAGCGCGGCGGCGGCCGGTAGAAGCGGGGCGGCGGCGGTTCGTAGTAGTAGTAGCCTCCGGTGAAGCGGTGGCCACGCTTCCAGTCGCCCGCCTCGGCCGGCGCGGCTGCCGAGAACAGGGCGCAAGCCGCCACCACGGCGGCCAGGACATGGGCAGGACGGATGCGGGGCGCGCGCATGGCGCAGGGGCCTCCTCTGGATCGTCTCCTTCTGCCCGCGAGGCATGGCGATTTCAGGGCAGCGCGCCCGGCGTCACGCGCTGCCCAGCACCCGCGCGAACACGCTGTCCACGTGCTGGAAGTCCCGCGCCGGGTCCATCACCGTCGCGAGCGTCGGCGCATCCATGTGCGCCGAGACCTCCGCATCCGCCAGCAGGTTGGCGGCGAAGTCCCGCGCGCCCGACTCGCCAAGCGCCTGCCAGGTGGCCATGGCGGCGCGCTGCACCGCAGCATAGGCGGCCTCCCGCGCCATGCCGGCCTGCGTGAGCGCGAGCAGCACCTTCTGGCTGTGCACCACGCCACCCAGGCTTTCGAGGTTCGCCTGCATCCGCGCGGGATAGACCGTCAGCCGCTCCATCATGCCCGCGAGCCGCACCAGCGCGAAGTCGAGCGCGATGGTGGCGTCCGGCCCGATCACCCGCTCCACGCTGGAATGGCTGATGTCCCGCTCATGCCAGAGCGCCACGTTCTCGAGCGCCGGCATCGCATAGCCGCGCACCAGCCGCGCAAGGCCCGTGAGGTTCTCGCTCAGGACGGGGTTGCGCTTGTGCGGCATGGCAGAGGAGCCCTTCTGCCCGGGGTGGAAGAACTCCTCCGCCTCCCGGACCTCGCTCCGCTGCAGGTGGCGCACCTCGGTCGCCAGCCGCTCGATGGCGGAGGCGGTGACGGCGAGCGCGCAGAAGAACGCGGCATGCCGGTCGCGCGGGATCACCTGGGTGGACACGGGTTCGACGGCGAGGCCGAGACGGGCGGCCACATGCGCCTCGACGGCCGGGTCCACGCTGGCGAAGGTGCCGACGGGACCCGAGATCGCGCAGGTCGCGACCTCGGCCCGCGCTGCCTCCAGACGTGCGCGGCAGCGCGCGAACTCCGCCCAGTGGCCGAGCAGCTTGAGGCCGAACGTCGTGGGCTCCGCATGGATGCCGTGGCTGCGGCCGATGGTGGGCGTGTGGCGGTGCTCCTCCGCCCGCCGCCGCAGCGCAGCGAGCACCCCATCGAGGTCGGCCAGCAACAGGTCCGCCGCGCGCGTAAGTTGCACGGCGAGACAGGTATCGAGCACGTCGGAACTCGTCATGCCCTGGTGCATGAAGCGCGCCTCCGGCCCGATGCCCTCGCCGAGCCAGGTGAGGAAGGCGATCACGTCATGGCGCGTCTCGCGCTCGATCGCGTCGATCCTGTCGAGGTCGGCCTGCGAGATCCGCGCGACCCGCGGCCCGCCCCGCTCGCGGATCGCGCGCGCGGCCTCGGCCGGGATGGTGCCGAGGTCGGCCATCGCCTCGGCCGCGAGCGCCTCGATCTCGAACCAGATCCGGAACCGGCTCTCGGGCGACCAGATCGCCGTCATCTCGGGACGGCTGTAGCGAGGAACCATTCGGGGGCGTCCGGATTTCGGTTGCGGGTGCGCGAGGGTGTCTTCGCGCGCCGGGGCGCCGGTTGACAAGCCCAGGGTCAGGCGGCGCATTAGGGGCGTAACCAGCATGGGTCCAGGCGCGGCATAACATGGATTTTTCGTCATACGGCCCGGAGCTCATCGCCCTCGGCCAGGTGCTGTTCATCGACATCGTGCTGGCGGGCGACAATGCCATCGTCGTCGGCATGGCGGCCGCGGGCCTGCCGCCCGAGCAGCGCCGCAAGGCGATCCTGTGGGGCATCATCGCGGCGACGCTGATGCGCATCGGCTTCGCCGCCATCACCGTGCAGCTCCTGGCGATCGTCGGCATCACGCTGGCCGGCGGCGTGCTGCTGCTCTGGGTCTGCTGGAAGATGTACCGTGAGCTGCGCCACGGCGGGGAGCAGCACGAGGGCGCGGAGGAGGTGAGCGACGGCGTCGAGCTCGACAGCCAGGGCCGGCCGCGCAAGACGCTGCGCCAGGCGATCACGCAGATCCTCGTCGCCGACGTGTCGATGAGCCTGGACAACGTGCTGGCCGTCGCCGGCGCGGCGAAGGACCACCCCTACATCCTGATCTTCGGCCTGGCGATCTCCGTCGTGCTGATGGGCGTCGCCGCCACCTTCATCGCGCGGCTGCTGGACCGGTACCGCTGGATCGCCTGGATCGGCCTGATCGTCATCCTCTACGTCGCGGGCAGCATGATCTTCGAGGGCACGCACGAGGTCGCGGAGAACGTGCCGGGCTCCTACGGCTACCTGTTCCTGCCGCTCGGCTGGATGGCACTGCCGGACGTGTTCCCGGTCGGTCTCTGGGCACTGGCGACGGTGCTGCAGGTGGCCGCGCTGGCGGTGATCGTCACGATCGTGGTGGACACGACGCTGCAGCTGCTGCGGCGGAGCCGCTGAGGGTGCGGCAAGCCGGGTTCGCGGCCCTCCTGCTGCTCGGTGCCTGCGCGGCCGATCAGGCCGCCGCGCCCGGTCGCGCTACCGGCCCGCGCGCGACGCTGGAGGACGCCGTTGCGCGGCTGCCGGCCGAGGCGGCGGAGTTCCGCCGAGGCGCCACCGCATGGCACGAGCGGACCACGCCGGGCCTCGGTGCCTCGACCGACTACGCGGGGCCCGCAAGGGCGGCAGTCGCCACGGCCAGCATCTACGACCGCGGGCAGGCCGCCATCCCGCAGGCGCTGGTGGAGCGCGAGCTGGAGGTCGCCGAGCAGGAGGCGCTCGAGGTGGCCGAGCGCCGCACCAACCACCGCCTCGCCTCGCGGGAGCGCTTCGTGCAGGCGGTGCCGGGCGGCGCGCCGCTCGCCTGCTCGCGCCTCGAGAGCACCTACGGGCGACAGCCCGTGCAGACCGTGCTCTGCGTCGGTGAGGCAGCGGGACGGTTCCTGAAGGTGCAGGTCACCTCGCCGGCGCGGCAGGTGCGGCCGGCCGAGCCCATCCCGTACATCGTCGCCGTGACCCGCGCGGTGCGCGGCGGCTGATCAGACGTCCACCTCGGCGTCGTCCAGCTTCGCCGCGTTCTCCTGGATGAACTTGAAGCGCAGCTCCGGCTTGCGACCCATCAGGGCCTCGATCAGGTCGGAGGTGCGGGCGCGCTCCTCCGGCGGCAGCACCACCTTCAGAAGGGTCCGCTTGCGCGGGTCCATCGTGGTCTCCTTGAGCGCCGCCGGCGGCATCTCGCCCAGACCCTTGAAGCGGCTGACCTCGACCTTCTGGTTGCCCTTGAACTCGCGCTTCAACAGGCGCTCGCGGTCCGCGTCGTCCATGGCGTAGATGCTCTTGCCGTTGGCCTGCAGACGATAGAGCGGCGGCTGGGCCAGGAACACATGCCCCTCCCGCACCAGGGCCGGCAGTTCCTTGTAGAAGAAGGTCATCAGGAGGGCCGCGATGTGGGCGCCGTCCACGTCGGCGTCCGTCATGATGACGACGCGCCCATAGCGCAGGCGGTTCAGCTCGAACCGCTCGCCCGCGCCGCAGCCCAGCGCCTCGATCAGGTCCTTCAGCTCCTGGTTCGCACGCAGCTTGTCGGCGGAGGCCGAGGCGACGTTCAGGATCTTGCCGCGCAGCGGCAGCACGGCCTGCGTCTCCCTGTCACGTGCCTGCTTCGCGGAGCCGCCGGCCGAGTCGCCCTCCACCAGGAAGATCTCCGTGCCCTGTGCGCTCTCGCGCGAGCAGTCGGCGAGCTTGCCGGGCAGGCGCAGCTTGCGCGTCGCGGTCTTGCGCGGCGTGTCCTTCTGCTCGCGGCGGCGGATGCGGTCCTCCGCGCGCTCGATGCAGAAGGCGAGCAGGTTGTCCGCGCGCGCCGGGTCGCCGGTCAGCCAGTGGTCGAAATGGTCGCGCAGCGCCGTCTCGACCAGCCGTGCGGCCTCCGGGCTGGTGAGCTTGTCCTTGGTCTGGCCCTGGAACTGCGGGTCGCGCACGAACACCGAGAGCATGCCCGCCAGCCCGCCCAGAACGTCCTCGGCGGAAACCTGCGTCGCGCGCCGCTCCCGCT
>DASQNQ010000397.1:0-4169 GCA_035644895.1 Acetobacteraceae bacterium
GGAGGCGCTGGCCGCCTGGTGGCGCGAGATCGACGGCTGGCGCGCGAAGGACTGCCTGCGCTACGTCCAGTCGGGCAAGATCATCAAGCCGCAGCACGCGGTGAAGCGCCTGTACGAGATCACGCGCGAGATCGGGCGCGAAACCTTCATCACGACGGAGGTCGGCCAGCATCAGATGTGGGCGGCGCAGTACTTCGGCTTCGAGAAGCCGAACCGCTGGATGACCTCGGGCGGCCTCGGCACCATGGGCTACGGCCTGCCCGCGGCCATGGGGGTGCAGGTGGCGCACCCGGACGCGCTGGTCATCGACATCGCCGGTGAGGCCAGCATCCTGATGAACATCCAGGAGATGAGCACGCTGGCGCAGTACCGCCTGCCGGTGAAGGTGTTCATCCTGAACAACGAGTACATGGGCATGGTCCGCCAGTGGCAGGAGCTGCTGCATGGCGGCCGCTACAGCGAATCCTACTCCGCCGCGCTGCCCGACTTCGTGAAGCTGGCCGAGAGCTTCCATGGCGTCGGGCTGCGTGCGACCAGCGTGGACGAGCTGGACCACGTGATCCGGGAGATGATCGCGACGGACCGGCCCGTGATCGCGGACATCGCCGTGGACCAGAAAGAGAACTGCTTCCCGATGATCCCGTCGGGGGCTGCGCACAACGAGATGATCCTGGCACCCGGCCAGGAGGGTGGCGTCGCGGGCGTGACGGACGAGGGCAAGGTCCTCGTCTGAAGCCGCCGACCGTCAACCTTCCCGGGACCAGAACAGATGTCAGACCCCAAGCACGGCACCATGCGCACCGCGACGATCGCGGTGCTGGTTGAGAACGAGGCCGGCGTCCTCGCGCGCGTCATCGGCCTGTTCTCCGGCCGCGGCTACAACATCGACAGCCTGACCGTCGCGCCGGTGGACGATGCCGGACGCCTGTCGCGGGTCACCGTCGTCACCTCGGGCACCGACATGGTGATCGAGCAGATCAAGGCACAGCTCGACCGGCTGGTGCCCGTCCACAAGGTATCCGACCTGACGCTGGAGGGGCCGCACCTGACGCGGGAGCTCGCCCTCATCAAGGTGGTGGGAAGCGGCGACAACCGGGTGGAGGCGCTGCGGCTGGCGGATGCCTTCCGCGCCCGCGTGGTGGACGCCACCACCGAGAGCTTCGTCTTCGAGATGACGGGCAACGCCGACAAGATCGACGCCTTCGTGGCGCTGATGCGGCCGATCGGACTCGCGGAGGTCTCGCGCACCGGCGCGGTGGCCATCGCCCGCGGGCCGCGCGGCCTCTCCGTCTGACTGCCAACTGAGAGGGAAGGGCGCCAGAGATGCGCGTGTACTATGACCGCGATGCGGATGTGAACCTGATCAAGGCCAAGAAGGTTGCGGTCATCGGCTTCGGCAGCCAGGGCCATGCCCACGCGCAGAACATGCGCGACAGCGGCGTGACGGACATCGTCATCGGCCTCCGCCCCGGCGGATCCTGGAACAAGGCCGAGGCCGCCGGCTTCAAGGTGATGACGCCGGCCGAGGCCGCGAAGTGGGCCGACGTGACGATGGTGCTGACGCCCGACGAGCTGCAGGGCGACCTCTACCGCGACCACCTGCACGCCAACCTGAAGCAGGGCGCGGCCATTGCGTTCGCGCACGGCTTGAACGTCCACTTCAACCTGATCGAGCCGCGCGCGGACCTCGACGTGTTCATGATCGCGCCGAAGGGCCCCGGCCACACGGTGCGGGCCGAATACCAGAAGGGCGGCGGCGTGCCCTGCCTAGTGGCCGTCCACCAGAACCCCTCGGGCAACGCGCTCGAGATCGCACTCTCCTACGCCTCCGCCGTCGGCGGCGGGCGGTCTGGCATCATCGAGACCTCCTTCAAGGAGGAGTGCGAGACGGACCTGTTCGGCGAGCAGGTCGTGCTCTGCGGCGGCCTTGTGGAGCTGATCAAGGCAGGCTTCGAGACGCTGGTCGAGGCGGGCTACGCGCCCGAGATGGCCTACTTCGAGTGCCTGCACGAGGTGAAGCTGATCGTGGACCTGATCTACGAGGGCGGCATCGCGAACATGAACTACTCCATCTCCAACACCGCCGAGTACGGCGAGTACGTGACGGGTCCGCGCATCATCACCTCCGAGACCAAGAAGGAGATGAAGAAGGTGCTGGAGGACATCCAGTCAGGCCGCTTCGCGCGCGACTGGATGCTGGAGAACAAGGTGAACCAGGCCTCCTTCAAGGCCACGCGGCGCCGCCTCGCCGAGCACCCGATCGAGGAGGTGGGCGAGAAGCTGCGCGGCATGATGCCGTGGATCAGGAAGAACGCCCTGGTCGACAAGGCGCGGAACTAGCACCCGCTTGAATCGTCATGGCCGCGGCGGCAAGCTGCGGCCATGGCGACGCACATCATCGACGACGGCACGGACTACCCCCGCGACTTCCTCGGCTACGGCCCGAACCCGCCGGACCCGCGCTGGCCGGGCGGCGCGAAGCTGGCCCTCTCCTTCGTCCTGAACTACGAGGAGGGCGGCGAGAACACCGTCCTGAACGGCGATGCGGGATCCGAGGCCTACCTGCACGAGGTGCCGGGCGGCGCCCCGACCCGCGGGGAGCGCAACCGCTCCGTCGAGTCCCAGTTCGACTACGGTGCGCGCGCCGGCGTGTGGCGCGTGCTGCGCCTGTTCCAGGAGGCCGGCTTCCCGCTGACCGTCTATGCCGTGGGTCGGGCGCTGGAGTTGAACCCGACCGCCGCCCGAGCCTTCGCCGACGCCGGGCATGAGGTGGCCTCCCACGCCTTCCGCTGGTTCGACTACCATGCGATGCCGGAGGCCGAGGAGGCCGCGGACATCGCGCGCTGCGTCGAGGTGATCGAGCGCCTGACCGGCTCACGCCCGGTCGGCTGGTACACCGGCCGCTTCTCGCCGCGCACGCGCACGCTGGTGGCGCGGCACGGCGGGTTCCTGTACGACAGCGACGCCTACGACGACGACCTCCCGCACTACGTCCAGGCCGCGGGAAAGCCGCACCTCGTCATCCCCTACACGCTCGACAACAACGACATGAAGTTCGCGGTCCCGCCTGGCTTCGGCGACCCGGACGGCTTCGAGCGCCACCTGCGCGACGCCTTCGACACGTTGCTGGAGGAGGGCAGGGCGGGCGCGCCGAAGATGATGTCCGTCGGCCTGCACTGTCGGCTGGTCGGCCGCCCGGGGCGGGCGGCCTCGCTGCGTCGCTTCCTGCGCCACGTCGCGCGCCACCGCGACGAGGTCTGGGTGTGCCGCCGCGCCGACATCGCGCGCCACTGGTGGGCGACGCACCCTCCGGCCTAGCGGGGCCGCTGCAGGATTTCCGGGTTCACCATCATCGCGGGGTCCGGCCTTCCATCCAGGGCATCCAGCACGTTCTGCGCAGCCTGCCGCGCCATGCGGGCCAGCCCCTCCTCGGTGCTCGCCGCGGAGTGCGGGCTGACGATGACGTTTGGCAGGGAGAGCAGCGGGTTGCCCGGCATCGCCGGCTCCACCTCCAGCACGTCGAGCCCCGCGCCCATCAGCCGGCCGGAGCGCAGCGCCTCCACCAGCGCGGCCTCCTTCACCACCGGGCCGCGGGCGGTGTTCACCAGGATGGCGCCGGCCTTCAGGCGAGAGAAGGCGGCCTCGTCCATCAGGTGGTGCGTTCCCGGCGTCAGCGGGCAGTGCAGGGAGACGACGTCGGCCTCCGCCAGCGCAGCGTGCAGGTCCCGCGCCACCTCGTGCCCGTCGGCGGCCAGCCGGGTGGGGTGATAGAGCGGGTCGTGGACCGCCACGTGCATGCCGAAGGCGGTCATGTAGCGTGCGACGCGCGCGCCGATCCGCCCATAGCCCACCACCAGCGCGCGCCGTCCGGCCAGGTCCACCATGCGCGGACCCTCCTTCGGCCACCACCCGCCGTGCTTCACGTGCTGGTCCGCATCCACGGCGCGGCGGGCGACGGCCAGCAGCAGCATCATGGCGTGCTCCGCCACGCTCAGGTCGTTGGTGCCGTTCACCACCATCACGGGGATCCCGCGCTCGGAGCAGGCGGGCACGTCCACCGTGTCGAACCCGACGCCGAGGCGCGAGACAACGCGCAGCCGCGGCGCGGCGCGCAGCTCGGCCAGCCGGATGGGCTGGAGCCAGAGCATCGCACCATCCGCCCCGGCCAG
>DASQNQ010000398.1:0-6555 GCA_035644895.1 Acetobacteraceae bacterium
GTGACGGACCCCTTCGACCGGCAGATCACCATCGGCCTCGGCGCCTTCGCCGAGCTGTTCCGCCTGGCCGCGGCGCAGGAGGGCCGCGCGGCGACCGTGACCCCCTTCCCGGAGGGCGAGCCAAGGCCGCGCCTCGACGGGCGCCCGGTGGCGCTGCTGCGCCTCGGCCCGTCGGGCGGCGCCGCCGCGGACCCGCTGTTTCGCCACGCCGCCGCGCGCCGGTCCGTGAAGCGCCCCTACGACATGGCCCGGCCCGTGCCGGCCGAGGCGCTGGAGGCGCTGGGTGCCGCCACCGCCGCGCCCGTCCGCTTCGGGGGCACGGTGGAGGCCGGGCGCGTCGCCGCGATCCGCGACATCGCCTGGCGCGCCTGGATGACCGAGGCCACGACGGAGGCGGCGCACATGGAGACGGTCGAGCTGATGCGCTTCGGCCGCGCCGCCGTGGCCGCGAACCCGGACGGGGTCAGCATCTACGGCCCGGGGCTGGAGGAGGCCGTCGCCGCCGGCCAGCTGACGCGGGAGGCGATGCTGCCCGGCCGCCCCGGCTACGAGGTCATGCTGGCCCGCTACGCGCCGATGCTGGCGCAGACGCCGGCGCATGTCTGGCTCGTCACGGCGCCGGGCCGGGCGGCGGAGCTGGCCGCGGGGCGGGACTGGCTGCGGCTGAACCTGGCCGCCACCGGCCTCGGCCTCTCGGTCCAGCCCATCAGCCAGGCGCTGCAGGAGTTCCCCGAAATGGCGGCCGCCCATGCCGAGATCCACGCCGCCCTGGCGCCGGAGGGCGGGCGGGTGCAGATGCTCGGGCGCCTCGGCTACTCTGCGCCGGTGCCGCCCACGCCGCGCTGGCCGGTGGAGACGAGACTGCGTGCCATCTGAGCGGGACCCGCCCCTCTTCACCCTGCTGAACGAGGTCGCGATCATCGAGCACCTCTCCCGCAACCGGCTGGAGAGGGTGCTGCCCGACGGGCTGCGCGCGTCCCACTTCGTGGTGCTCAACCACCTCGTGCGGATGGGTGACGGGCGCAGCCCGGCGCGCATCGCCCGCGCCGTGCAGGTGGAGCGCCCGGCCATGACCAACACGTTGCAACGACTTGAGGGGAGGGGCCTGGTGCGCCTCGCCCCCGACCCGCGGGACGGCCGCGGCAAGCTGGTCCACCTGACCGAGGCCGGCCGCGCGGCGCGGGAGGCGGCCGTGGCGGCGGCGGAGGCCGCGATCGCCCCGATCGCCGCCGGGCTGCCGGAGGCGGAGATCGCGGCCGCCCTGCCGGTGCTGCGCCGCCTGCGCGCCGCGCTCGACGCCGCCCGCGACGCGGAGGAGCCGCTGCCCGGGGACGGGTGATGCCCGCGACATCCTGAACTGCGCCGCGCTTGACCCGGAAGGTCAGCCGGGCGACGAAACCGGGACTGCCCTCCGGAGAGACCAGATGGCCACGCAGGCCGACGCACCGCCCCCCATCACCCGCTTCACCCCGCACGAGGCGCTGGTCTGCGCCATGGTGTTGATGTCGGTCGCCGACGGCCCCATGTCGAACGCCGAGCTGAGCAAGATGTCCCGCATGGTGCAGGAGCTGCCGGCCTTCGCCGACTTCCACTTCAACGAGATCGAGACGGTGACGGAAACCGTGGCCGGGCTGCTGACGCGCGCGGACGGCCTCGACATCGCCTTCGGCCTGCTGCGCGAGGCGCTGCCGATGCGCCTGCGCGAGACAGCCTACCTGCTGGCCTGCGAGGTCTGCGCCGCCGACGGCGACGCGAGCCAGGAGGAGCTGCGCTTCCTGCAGGACATCCGCATCGGCCTCGACCTCGACCGCCTGATCGCCGGCGCGATCGAGCGCGCGGCCAAGGCGCGCTACCAGGTGGTGTGAGCCGTCAGCCGCCGGGCCGGGCGGCGAGGCTGCGCACCGTCTCGTCCTTCGCGCGGCTGCCCGCCGAGGAGCCGAACCAGTACTGGATCACCGCGGCGACGGAGGCCGTCAGGCCGCCGACCAGGATGTTCAGGATGTCCTTGTTCCGCAGCTCCTCCACGCTCAGCGCGTAGAAGGTCGCGGCGAAGAGGCCGAGGATCAGGACCGGGAGCGCCGGCGCCACCCAGATGAACCCGGGGCTCGCCTGCGCGCCGGCCTCGCGGACCGCCTCGGCGTCCTCGCTCGGCCACCTGGGCGGTGACCTGCGCCGCCTGCTCGCCGCCGAGCCAGCGCGCGACCTGCGGCGCGGCCTGCACCGCGAGGCCGAGCAGCGGCAGGAGGGGGATCGCCATGGCTCAGGCCCCCTCCATCCGCATCGCCTGGAAGGGCAGGGCGAAGAGCCGCCGGGACCAGCCCAGGCCGAAGTCGCCCCAGTTGCGGAGCGCGGCATTGTGGAGGTTGCGCCGCGCCAGCATCTCCGTCGCCACGCGCTCCCGGCCATCCTGCGTGGCGCAGGCCTGGGCCGCCGCCATGCGGGTGCGCGGGCCGGCGATGCCGTCGGGCGTGGCGCCCACCGCGGCCTGGAGCCAGCGGATCGCGGTGCGGACGCCGCAGTTGACGGCCGCGTCGAAGGCCAGCAGCGCGACGGGTGGCGGCAGCGCCTCGCCCAGCACCTGGTCCCAGTAGTCGCGCCGGTAGATCGCGCGTGCCTCCGCCAGGGTCAGCGTCGCGATGTCGAGGTGGGGGTAGGCGGCGGCGCTGATGCCCCAGCGCGTGCCGCGGAGCGCCCCCTGGCCGGGGGCACCGCCGGTCCAGTTGCCGGCATCGCGCGGGTCGTCGGTGAAGCCGCCCTCGTGGCCGATCAGGATCTCGAAGGCGCGGTCGAAGCTGGACATGCGGGGCCCCCCTGCTGGACCGCAGGGTGCACCAGAACATACAGCGAACGCAACGGAATATTTTCCTGCTGAAAGGCGGGCGGCCGTCAGGCTGCCTCCACCCCGGCCTCCTTCGCCCCGGCGATGGTGGGGGCGTAGCCGCTCTCGCTCCAGGCCGACATCGCGGCGAACTCCACCGGGTCGTGGGTGCAGAACACGGCGACGCTCGCATCGGGCGCGGCGATGAAGGTGCGAAGCCGCGCCATCGTCTCCGCCTGGGTGCGCGCATCCGCGCACATCAGGCGCTCATAGGCGCCGAGGAGCGGCGGGGGGCTGCCCGCGCCGTGCAGCTCGTTCCGGTTGAAGTAGGCGTCGCCCGCATGCAGCATCCAGCCGCGCGGACCCTTCACGGCGACGCCCGCATGGCCCGGCGTGTGGCCGGGCAGTGGCACGAAGAGGATGTCGTCCGGCAGGTCGCCGATCTCGCGCACGTTGCGCAGCCCGAAGAAGGTGTCGCCGCCGCCACGGCTGCCGAGCCGCGTCTCCACCGTGTGCCAGCGGGACCGGTCGCCCCACTGCACCGGGCGCCAGCGCGCGCGCTCGATGAAGCCGCGGCGCGGGCCGGTTGCGGCCTCGGCCTCGGGCGCGGTGACGTAGACGGTGGCATGGGGAAAGTCCGTCAGCCCGCCGGCATGGTCGAAGTCGAGATGCGTCAGCACGATGTGGCGCACATCCGTGGGCTGGTAGCCCAGCCGCTTCACCCAGCGCAGCGCAGTGCGGTCCGGGTTCAGCTGCGGGCGCAGCAGGGCGATGTTCCAGCCCGGCAGGCGCGGCACCGGGCGCAGCGCGTCGCGCATGCCGAAGCCGGTGTCCACCAGCACCAGCCCGTGCGACGGCGTCTCGACCAGCAGGCAGTGGCAGGTGATCCGCGCCGTGGCACCTGGGCTGACCCCGTCCATCAGCCGTCCGCCGAGCGGCCGGCAATGTCCGAGGTCGAGGTGATGGATTCGCATGCCGGAGCCCTCTCTGCCTTGCCGCGGCTCAACGGCGGCGCGCGCCTCGCGTTCGTTGCCGGGCCGCGCAGGGCGCGTTCAGCGCGACGGCAGCACCCGCACGCCCTCGGGCAGCGTCGCCTCCAGGACGGGGCCGCCCGTCAGCGCGAGCACGAGGGCGACGACGAGGATCAGCGATGGAACGATCGGCATGGAAAGCCCTCCCTCCCGGACGGTCACATCACGCCAGTCCTGAACGCGCCACGCCTTGATCTGTCGCAAACCGCTATCCGTCCGCCATCACCCAGGACCGGAACAGGGCCAGGTCGATGTTGCCCCCGCACAGGATCAGGCCCACCCGCCGTCCCCGCATCCGCCCGCGCTCCTGCATCAGGGCGGCCAGCGGCGCGGCGCCCGCCCCCTCGGCCAGGTTGTGGGTGTCCTGCCAGAGGGCGCGTATGGCCTCGGCCACCTCCTCGTCCGTCACGGTGACGATTCGCGCCGCGCCGCGGGCGATGATCGCCAGCGCGTCGGGGTCCGGGGTGCGGGTGGCCATGCCGTCGGCGCGGGTCACGGCGCTCTCGGTCGTCACCAGCCGCCCGGCCGCCACGCTGCGGGCATAGGCGTCGGCGCCGGTGCTCTGCACGCCGACGATCTCGGTCGTCAGGCCGAGCAGGTCACGCGCCAGGATGCAGCCGCAGATGCCCGAGCCGAGGCCGATCGGGACATAAAGCGCGTCGAGCGCCGGCGCGCCCCGGAACAGCTCCAGCGCATAGGTCGCGACGCCGACCACGAGGTCCGGATGGAAGGAGGGTGCGAAGTCCAGCCCCTCCGCCGCCGCGATCTCCCGCGCCCGCTCCCGCGCCGCGTCGAAGTCGCGGCCATGCTCGACCAGCCGCGCCCCGAAGCCGCGCATGGCGGCGTTCTTCTCCGTGCTGTTCCCCTCCGGCACCACGATGGTCACGGGAATGCCCGCCCGGCGGCCGGCGAAGGCGAGCGACTGGCCGTGGTTGCCGCGGGTGGCGGAGACGATGCCCCGCGGCCGGCGCCCCGCCTGCGCGAGACGGTCGAAGTAGGTGATGCCCCCGCGCACCTTGAAGGCGCCGGTGGGCGTGTGGTTCTCGTGCTTCACCCAGACCTCCGCGCCGGTCCGCGCCGCGAGCCCCGGCCAGGCATACTGGGGCGTGGGCGGCATCACCGCGTGGACCAGGCGGGCCGCCTCCTCGAGATCCGGCAGGCTGAACATGGCGGGCGCTCCCCCAGGGCCTTGGAAACATCGGCGCGCCGTTGCGTTGGCGCGGCGAGACAGGTGCGGAGAGGTAGCCCATGGCCATCACCGTGGACAGCAGCCAGTGGACCGGAGAGGCGGACACGACGCCGCTCGCCATCCCCGTCGTCTGGGGCGAATTCGCCAACGACAATGCGCGCGACGAGGCGCTGCAGCGCTTGCAGGGCGCTGGCGCGCAGATGGAGGGCGCGGCCGACATCGTGCCCCCGACCCAGGCGGCGAACGAGGGCCAGGTCCCCCCGCCCGACGTGAACCCGGAAGGGGCGGAGCAGCGGAACCTGCGGCAGAACTTCGTTGGCATCGGCATGGCGGGGACGGCGATGGCGGCAGCCGGTGTCGTGATCGCCTCCGGAGGCACGCTGCTGCCCGCCGTCGCGGCGGCCGCGGCCGCGGGCGCGGGCACGGCCGCCGTCGGCGTGACGATTGGCAACGCCACCACCAACCAGGACGGGCACGTGACGGAGCACCGGGTGGAGCACCGCGAGCGCGGCCCGCTGATCGGGCTGAAGGCGCCGGACCAGGCGACACGCGACCGAGCCATGCGCCTGCTGCGCGAGGTCGGCGCGAACGACGTCTTCGTGCAGGAGACGCGGGCGGGCTGACCGCCCGCCCCCGCGGTCACGCGCCGAGGATCGCCTCGGCCGCCTCCTGCACCTCCAGCGCCTCCCGCAGGGTCGCGAGGTCCGCGGCCTCCCCGCGCGTCAGCGCCGCCAGCTTGTCGAGCTGGCCCTTGAGCACGAGCGGGCGCATGCGCTCGTTCGGCAGCGCGTCGGGCGAGGGCGCGAAGCCGCCCGGCCTGAGGCGCTCGGCCACCGACCAGTCGCGCAGGCGGATGGCGCCGCCCTCGCATTCCAGCCGCCACTCGTTGCGTTCGTCCTGCGCCGTGGTGCCGACGCTGCCCGACAGCTCCACCGGCACGCCGCCGGCCAGGAGGCGGGCGCGCACGGCCGTCTCCGCCCCGTCGCCCGGGGGGAAGTCCGCCGCCCGGCTCTCAACCACCAGTGGCCCGAGCTGGCGGCGGGTGAGGAACAGGAAGTGCGACAGCACCTCCCGCGTGAAGCCCCCCTCCGCCCGCTTCGCGAGCCAGGATGCGGCCGCCGCCTGCCAGGCGCGCGGCCAGGCAGCGAACTCGGCGTGGATGTGCAACGTCCGCGGTGTCCCGATCTCCCTGCGCCAGGCCGAGAGCTGCGCGACGGCCGGGGAGGAGGCCATCGGGAAGTTCACCGCCGCGCGCGCCCGGCGTGACTCGGCCGCCACGACGAAGGCGCGGGCGGCGGGCAGGTCGGAGGCGAGCGGCTTCTCGATGAACACGGCCCGGCCGGCGTCCAGCGCCGCGCCGGCATGCGCGAGGTGCGAGGCGGGCGGGGAGGCGACGTAGAGCGCGTCGCAGGCGGCGATCACCTCCGCCGCGCCCGCCAGCATCGGCACGCCCGGCGCGACCTCGGCCAGCCGCGCCGAGGCGGCGGGCGAGGGGTCCCAGACGGCGGCGACACGGA
>DASQNQ010000399.1:0-9736 GCA_035644895.1 Acetobacteraceae bacterium
GGCCCGCGTTCGGGCTCGTCGTCCTCCGGCGAAGCGTCCTGCCCGGTGGCGTCCGTGATGTCAGCCGGCTTGTTCGTTGTCCGTCTCCGTCGCAGCGGCCTCGTCGGCGCTGCCGTTGCCGTCATCCGCGCCCTCGTCGCCAAACCAGCCGGCGGACTGGCGCGCGGCCATGATCACGGCGTTCGCCGTTTCCTCGTCCAGGGCGTCGGCGCCGAGGATCTCGACCAGCTCGTCGGAGGCGAGGTCGGCCAGGTCGTCCAGCGTCTTCACCCCCTTCTCGCCCAGCGCCACCAGCATGGCGGGCGAGAAGCCGCCCACCTCCGCCACCGCGTCCTCCACGCCCAGCTCGACGCGCCGCTGGTCCTGCTCCGCGTCGCGGCGGTCCAGGAAGGCCTGCGCGCGGCGCTTCAGCTCGGCGGCGATGTTCTCGTCGAAGCCCTCGATGCCGGCCAGCTCCTCGTCGTCCACGTTCACGAGGTCCTCGACCGAGGCGAAGCCCTCGGTGATCAGGAGGCCGGCGATCACGTCGTCGACATCCAGCGCCTCGACGAACAGGCCGGAGCGCTTGCGGAAGTCCTCCGTCCGCCGCTCGCTCTCCTCGGCCTCCGTCAGGATGTCCACATCGTAGCGCGTGAGCTGCGATGCAAGGCGCACGTTCTGCCCGCGCCGGCCGATGGCGAGGCTGAGCTGGTCGTCGGGCACCACCACCTCGACGCGCCGCGCGTCGTCGTCGAGCACGACCTTCGTCACCTCGGCGGGCGCGAGCGCGTTCACGATGAAGGTGGCAGGATCGGGCGACCAGGGGATGATGTCGATCTTCTCGCCCTGCAGCTCCGCCACCACGGCCTGCACGCGCGACCCCCGCATGCCGACGCAGGCGCCCACCGGGTCGATCGAGCTGTCACGCGAGATCACGGCCATCTTGGCGCGGGAGCCGGGGTCGCGGGCGACCGCCTTGATCTCGATGATGCCGTCGTAGATCTCCGGCACCTCCTGCGCGAAGAGCTTCGCGAGGAAGCCGGGATGGGTGCGCGAGAGGAAGATCTGCGGGCCGCGCGGCTCCTCGCGCACGTCGTAGATGTAGGCGCGCACGCGGTCGCCGTTGCGGAAGGCCTCGCGCGGGATGGTCTCGTCGCGGCGCAGCAGCGCCTCGGCCTTCCCGTGCTCGAGGTCCACCATCAGGTTGCCGTACTCGGTCCGCTTGACCGTGCCGTTCATGATCTCGCCGACGCGGTCCTTGTACTGGTTGAACTGCTTGGACCGCTCCACCTCGCGCACGCGCTGCACGATCACCTGCTTCGCGGTCTGCGCCGCGATGCGGCCGAAGTCGATCGGCGGCAGCGGGTCCACGATGAACTCGCCGACCGTGATGCCGGGCTTGACCTTCAGCGCGATGCGCAGCGGGATCTGCGTCGCCTCGTTCTCGACCGGCTCGGCCTCCACCACCTCGGTCCAGCGGGACAGGCGCACCTCGCCGGTCTTGCGGTCGATGACGGCGCGTATGTCCTTCTCGTGCCCGTACTTGGCGCGCCCGGCCTTCTGCATGGCCTGCTCCATCGCCTCGAGCACCTCCTCGCGCTCGATCATCTTCTCGCGCGCGACGGCATCGGCCACCTGCAGCAGTTCGGGGCGCGCGATGGCGACATCGAGGGCCATTGGCGTCAGTTCCTCTTGGCTTGCGCGGACGTCGCCGCGATCAACTCATCGGTCAGCACGAGCTTGGCCTTGCGGATGTTCCCGCGCGGCAACGCGACCTCCGCCCCGTCCTCGAGCCGCAGGCGCGCCACCTCGGCATCCGCGCCGAGGGAGATGCCCTTGAAGCGCTTGCGCCCCTCGACCGGGACGACCAGCTCCACCTGCGCGACATGGCCGGCGTAGCGTTCCCAGTCCTTGGCGCGCGTCAGCGGGCGGTCGATGCCGGCGGAGGAAACCTCCAGCGTCCACTCACCCTTGAAGGGGTCGTCCACGTCGAGCACGGCGCCGAGGGCATGGCTGATCGCCTCGCAGTCCTCGACCGTGAATGACGCATCGTCGGCGCGGTCGGCCATGACCTGGACGTGCGGCCGCTCCTTCCCGCTGACCTGCACGCGCACGAGCTCGTAGCCCATCTGGCTGAGCGTGGGCACGATGGCGTTGGCGATGCGGGCTTCCAGGCCCTCATGCCTCGGGATCTCGACAGGGGTGGGTTCGGGGGTTGCTGTCATGCTGCCAGGAACGTGTCGGCCATGAGTGTGTCGGCCGTGAAGGTGTGGGCCAGGAGGCCGTCCGACCAACAAAAAAGGCGGCCCTCTCAGGCCGCCTTCCGCAGGTCGGAAAGCTTATCGTTGGCCGGAATATAGGCCCCGCCCCGGCCGGCCGCAAGCGGCGATCAGGAGGGCAGGCGCGGCCCCTCGGCCAGCCGGGCCGCATGCGTGACGCGGCGGCGGCCATTCGTCTTCGCCGACAGTCTCTCCCCGTGCAGGCGGTTGTCGAAGACGTAAGCACCATCGGTCGTCACGTGCAGCAGCAGGAAGTGGCCCGTCACGCGCAGCATCCACCAGCCGGGCGCGAGGGAGCGGGCCGCCTGGCAGAGGGTGGGACGCCCCGGCATGGGCCCGGCCTCGGTCGGTACGCCGGCACGATGGAGGGCGGTGACCAGGTCCGACCACCAGGCCGTCACGATCTCCTGCCCCGGCGGGTACCGATCGGGGGAGATCCAGGTCAGCAGCGCGCAGGCATGGGTGTAGGAGAGGCCGGCAGCCTGCGCGACCGCCGTCGGGCCGCACCAGGGGGCATAGCCGCCGCGCTCGCCCGCGTAGTCCTCGGGACGACGAAGCCCCCACCCCGCCTGATCGCGCATGCCGCACCTCACCCCAACGCGGTCACGATACCGTGATCGAGACGCTCACGCGATAGGGATTTCGTCTACGAAATATTAAATTGTTCGATTAACTGTCCAGTAACAGGGCGCCCGACCCGCCGCGAGCGCCTTCGCCTCGTAGCGCGTCCCGGGCCAGCCCTCAGGCCGCGTGCCGGCGCGCCCGGCCAGCCGAAATGCGGCGGAGCCGGAGAAGACCTCCTCCACCCAGGCCTGGTAGGTCGGGTCGTCGCTGGCGATGCGCCACTCGGCGCCCGGGCGCAGCGCCCGCGCGACCTCGGCCAGCATCGCCGGGTGGACGAAGCGGCGCTTGGCATGGCGCGCCTTCGGCCAGGGGTCCGGGAACATGAGGTAGAGCCGGTCGAGGCTCCCCTCCGGCAGCGCCCGCAACAGGTGCCGCGCATCGCGCGGCCAGAGGCGCAGGTTCGGCGGCAGCGGCGCGTCCGCCTCCCCGCCCTCGGGCACCAGGCGCGAGAGCAGGGAACAGAGCCCGTTCTCGAAGACCTCGGACGCGATCAGCCCGACATCCGGGTGCGCGGCAGCCAGCGCCAGCGCATGCTCCCCGCCGCCGAAGCCGACCTCGAGCCAGAGCTGCGCGACGGGCGCGGCGAAGGCGGCGCGCGGGTCGGCCGCCTGCGACGGGTCGAAGGCGATGCGCGGCAGCGTGACGTCCAGCAGCACCTGCTGCCGGGGCCGCAGCGGGTGGCCGCGGCGCCGGCCATAGAGCCGGTCGGGCACGCCCTCGGCGAGCGGCGGTCGGTCGGCGGTCATGCGGTGCCCCTCAACGCGAAGGGGCGGCGGCCCTACGGCCACCGCCCCCCCGCTCACGGCTGCGGCGAATGGCTCAGCGGCCGAAGGCGGCCTTCAGCTTGTCGGCCAGGTCCGTCCGCTCCCAGGTGAAGGTGCCCTTCTCGGCATCCGGGGTGCGGCCGAAATGGCCGTAGGCCGCGGTCGGCACGTAGATCGGGCGGTTCAGGTGCAGGTGCTCCCGGATCCCGCGCGGGGAGAGGTTCACCATGTCCTCCACCACACGGGCCAGCTTCACCTCGTCCACGTCGCGCCCCGTGCCGTGCAGGTCGAAGTACACCGACAGAGGCTTGGACACGCCGATCGCGTAGCTCACCTGGATGGTGCACTTGTCGGCCAGCCCGGCGGCGACGACGTTCTTCGCGAGGTAGCGGCAGGCATAGGCGGCCGAGCGGTCCACCTTCGTCGGGTCCTTGCCCGAGAAGGCGCCGCCGCCATGCGGCGCCGCGCCGCCATAGGTGTCCACGATGATCTTGCGCCCCGTCAGGCCGCAGTCGCCGTCCGGGCCGCCAATCACGAACTTGCCGGTCGGGTTCACGTAGAACTCGGCCTCCGGGCACATCCAGCCGCGGGGCAGCGTGCTCTCGACCAGCGGCCAGAGCATGCGCTTGATCTCGGCCTGCTCCATGCCCTCGACATGCTGGGTGGAGACGACGACCGAGGTCGCGCCCACCGGCTTGCCGTCCACGTAGCGCAGCGTGACCTGGGACTTGGCGTCGGGCAGCAGGCCGGCGACGGACTTGTCGTTGATGCGGCGCAGCTCGCTGATCCGGCGCAGGATGGTGTGCGCGTAGTAGAGCGGCGCGGGCATCAGCTCCGGCGTCTCGGTGCAGGCGTAGCCGAACATGATGCCCTGGTCGCCCGCGCCCTCGTCCTTGTTGCCGGCGGCGTCGACGCCCATCGCGATGTGGGCGGACTGCGCGTGCAGGTGGCACTCGATCCGGGCGTTGCGCCAGGAGAAGCCATCCTGGTCGTAGCCGATGTCGTGGATCGCCATGCGGGCGAGGTGCGTCAGCAGCTCGGGCGTCACGGTCTCGGGGCCGCGGACCTCGCCGGCGAGGACCACGCGGTTCGTGGTCACCAGCGTCTCGCAGGCCACCCGGGAATAGGGATCGGCCGAGAGGAAGGCGTCCAGGACGGTGTCGGAGATGCGGTCGGCCACCTTGTCGGGATGGCCCTCGGAGACGCTCTCCGAGGTGAACAGGTATTCACCCTTGTCGCGCATGGCTTGGTTCGGCCTCTTGTCGCGGAAGGGCCGGAACGCCCCGGCCTGGCTTAGCCCCCCGGGGAACCGGGACGGGGGCGTATCGCAGCCGAAAGGGGCAGGGTCAAGGCAGGAGGGGTAAAGGCGCCGCTACCACGCCGCGGACCGCCAGTTCCGCAGCGCGCCGCACCGGCGTGCCGCCCGGCGTCCGCCAGCTTCCGTCCCATTGCGCCACGGGCCGGAACGTCGCCTCGTCCCGCCACGTCTTGCCGAGCACGAGCGAGCCGCTGTTGATCACGCTGGCATGGGCGGTGTCGCCGTGCCGCGCGAGCAGCGCGGAGAGGTCGAAGGCCAGCGTCACCGGCGGCGGCGGGGCAGGGCCGGCGCAGCCTGCCAGGCGCCAGCCGCGCAGCCGCTCCCGCCGCACCGCGGCGACGAAGCCATCCCGCCGACGCGGGCAGCACCAGAAGAAGACGTGGGCGTCCACATGCGCGCGCCACAGCTCGGGCCGCCCCGCGAAGCGCCCACGCAGCCAGGGGCGAAGCTGCGCGTCGTGCATCTGCTGGAAGCGCAGCAGGGCCGGGCCGCCCGGCCCCGCGACCGGCACGAACCCCGCCCGCCGCGCGCCGTCGCCCGGCCGCAGCATCGCCGCGGGGAACAGCCCTGCGGCAAGCGCCCCGGGCACGCCCTCCGCCTCGATCACATGCCAGACGACCGGGCCGTGGTCGGCCAGGAAGCGCGCCGCACCCGCGCTCACCGCATCCCCAGCACGTCCATCATGTCGTATAGGCCCGGTGGGCGCCCATGCAGCCACAGCGCCGCGCGCACCGCGCCCGTCGCATAGGCCCGGCGGTCGAAGGAGCGGTGGGTGAGCGCGATGTGCTCCGTCGCCGAGGCGAAGAGCAGCGTGTGCTCCCCCACCACCTGCCCGCCCCGCAGCGCGGCGAAGCCGATGGCGCCCGTCGCGCGCGGGCCCGTGTGGCCGTCGCGGCCGGCCTCGCGCCCGGCCTCCTCCAGCGTCGTGCCGCGGCCGGCCGCCACGGCGCGGCCCATCGCGACGGCAGTGCCCGAGGGGGCGTCCACCTTCTGCCTGTGGTGCATCTCGACGATCTCGGCGTCGTACTGCGCCGCCGGCAGCGCGGCCGCCATGCGCTCCGCCAGCGCGAGCACGAGGTTCACGCCGGGGGCGAAGTTGGCGGCATAGACGATGGGTGCGCGCGTCGCCGCCGCGCGCACCGCCGCCTCCTGCTCAGCCGACAGGCCGGAGGAGCCGAGCACGAGGCCCTTGCCCGCCTCGGCGGCGATCGCCGCATGACCGGCGGCCGCCGCCGCATGGGTGAAGTCGATGACGATGTCGGAGGCGGCGAACAGGGTCTGCGCGTCGGCCAGCACCTCGCCCGTGGCCGGTGCCCTGCCCGACTCCGGCCGCACCGTCCCGCCGACCAGCATCGCGCCAGCCGCCGCGGCCTCCTCGGCCAGCAGGCGGCCCATGCGCCCGGCGATGCCGGCGATGCCGATGCGGATGGTCATGCGCGTCACAGCCCCCTCGGATGGAGCCGGAGAGTGGCGCAACGGGCCGCCGCCGCGAAGATGCGGCCGGCAGGAAGGGAGGCATGCAGGGGAGAGGGGGGGCGGGCGGCGGCGCGGGTGGGACCGTGTCCGCGCCGCCGCCTGCCTGCTCCGCCGTTTGGGGGGGAAGTGCGGCGGGCACGGCATGAACGTCAGGTCAAGCCGAAGGTTTCGGGGGGGCGGCCCGTCCGACCTCCCCCACGGCCATCACGCCTGCGTGGCGGGCAGGGCTAACGCCCCAGCCCGTCCCAGAACTCCTTCACCTTGGCGAAGAAGCCCTCGCTCTCGGGGCTGCTGCGCCCGGTCTTCTCCGCCTCGCGCTCGAACTCCTCCAGCAGCTCGCGCTGGCGCTTCGAGAGGTTCTGCGGCGTCTCCACCGCGACCTGGACGAACATGTCCCCGCGGGCGGTGGAGCGCAGGACGGAGAAGCCCTTGCCGCGCATGCGGAACTGGTCGCCCGTCTGGCTCCCCGCCGGGATGGTCACGCGCGCACGCCCGCCGTCGATCGTCGGCACCTCCACCGCGCCGCCGAGCGCCGCCTGCGTCATGCGCAGCGGCACGCGGACGTAGATGTTGGCGCCGTCGCGCTGGAAGATCTCGTGCGGCCGGACGGAGACGTCGACATAGAGGTCGCCCGCCGGCGCGCCGCGCAGCCCCGCCTCCCCCTCGCCGGAGAGGCGGATGCGCGTCCCGTCCTCGACGCCCGCGGGGACGGTGACGTTCAGCGTGCGCTCGCGCTGCGTGCGGCCCTGGCCACCGCAGATCTTGCAGGGATTCTTGACGACGCGGCCGGAGCCGCCGCAGGTCGGGCAGGTCCGCTCGATCAGGAAGAAGCCCTGCTGCGCGCGCACCTTGCCCGCGCCGTTGCAGGTGCCGCAGGTGGAGGCCGCCTGCGACGCTCCCTCCGCGCCCGAACCCTTGCAGGCCTCGCAGACCACCGAGGAGGCGACGCGGACGTTCTTGCGCGTGCCGGCGAAGGCGTCCTCGAGCGAGATCTCGATGCCGGTGCGCAGGTCGGCGCCGCGGCCGACGGGGCCACGGTTGCGCCCGCCCGCGCCGAAGCGGCCGAACATCTCCTCGAAGATGTCCTCGAAGCCACCACCGAACGGGCCGCCGCCGCCGAAACCGCCGGGACCACCCCCGCCGCCGCCCGCCTCGAAGGCGGCGTGGCCGAAGCGGTCATAGGCGGCGCGCTTCTCGGCGTCCTTCAGCGCGTCATAGGCCTCGTTGACCTCCTTGAAGCGCGCCTCGGCCTCCTTGTTCCCCTGGTTCCGGTCGGGGTGGTACTGCATGGCGAGCTTGCGGTAGGCCTTCTTCAGGTCCTCCTCGCCCGCGTCCCGGGACACCCCGAGCACCTCGTAGTAGTCGCGCTTGGCCATTTTTCACGGTTCCACGGGACAACGCCCGGTCCCCGTTGATGGGGGACCGGGCGCGTCCTGTCCAGCGACCTGATGGGGTCAGGAAGGCTTCTTCTTGTTCGGGTCCACTTCCTCGAACTCGGCGTCGACAACCTTGTCGTCCGCCTTGCCCGGGCCGGACCCGCCCGCCTGCTGGCCTCCCTCGGCCGCGGCACCCTCGGCCGCCTGGGCCTTGTAGAGCGCCTCGCCCATCTTCATCGCGGCCTGGGACAGGCGCTCCCCGGCCGCCTTGATGGCGTCCGCGTCCTGGCCCTCCATCGCGCTGCGCGCGGCGGCGAGCGCCGCCTCGACGTCCGCCTTCTCGGAGGCCGGGATCTTCTCGCCGTTCTCCTTCAGCGTCTTGTCGGTGGAGTGCACCAGCGCGTCGAGCTGGTTGCGCGCCTCCACCGCCTCGCGCCGGCGCTTGTCGGCATCGGCGTTCGCCTCCGCCTCGCGCACCATGCGCTCGATGTCGGCGTCCGAGAGGCCGGACTTGGCCTGGATGCGGATCTGCTGCTCCTTGCCCGTCGCCTTGTCCTTCGCCGAGACGGACACGATGCCGTTCGCGTCGATGTCGAAGGTGACCTCCACCTGCGGCACGCCGCGCGGCGCGGGCGGGATGCCGGTCAGGTCGAACTGGCCGAGCAGCTTGTTGTCCGCCGCCATCTCCCGCTCGCCCTGGAAGACCTTGATGGTCACGGCCGACTGGTTGTCATCCGCCGTGGAGAACACCTGGCTCTTCTTGGTCGGGATCGTGGTGTTGCGGTCGATCAGGCGCGTGAACACCCCGCCCAGCGTCTCGATGCCGAGCGAGAGCGGCGTGACGTCGAGCAGCAGGACGTCCTTCACGTCGCCCTTGAGCACGCCGCCCTGGATGGCGGCGCCGATGGCGACCACCTCGTCCGGGTTGACGTTGCGCGCGGGCTCCTTGCCGAAGAAGGTCTTCACCGTCTCGACCACCTTCGGCATGCGCGTCATGCCGCCGACCAGGATCACCTCGTCGATCTCGCCGGCGGAAAGCCCCGCATCCTTCAGCGCCTGCCGGCAGGGCTCGAGCGTCTTCTGGATCAGGTCGTCCACCAGCGCTTCCAGCTTCGAGCGCGTGAGCTGCATCACCAGGTGCTTCGGCCCGGAGGCGTCGGCGGTGATGAAGGGCAGGTTGATCTCGGTCTGCTTGGAGGAGGAGAGCTCGATCTTCGCCTTCTCGGCGGCCTCCTTCAGCCGCTGCAGCGCGAGCTTGTCGCCGCGGAGGTCAATGCCCTGCTCCTTGCGGAACTCCTCGGCCAGGTAGTCGATGATGCGCGCGTCGAAGTCCTCGCCGCCCAGGAAGGTGTCGCCGTTCGTCGACTTCACCTCGAAGACGCCGTCGCCGATCTCGAGCACCGAGATGTCGAAGGTGCCGCCGCCGAGGTCGTAGACCACGATGGTCCCGCCCTTCTTCTGGTCCATGCCGTAGGCGAGCGCGGCCGCCGTCGGCTCGTTGATGATGCGCAGAACCTCAAGGCGCGCGATCGCGCCGGCCTCCTTCGTCGCCTGGCGCTGGGCGTCGTTGAAGTAGGCGGGGACGGTGATGACGGCCTGCGTCACCTTGTCGCCGAGATAGGCCTCGGCCGTCTCCTTCATCTTGGTGAGGATGTTCGCGCTGATCTGCTGCGGCGCGTAGGCCTTGCCGTCGACCTCCACCCAGGCATCGCCGTTCGGCGCGCGCGTGATGGTGTAAGGGACGAGGCCCTTGTCCTTCGCGACCATCGGGTCGTCGAAGCGGCGCCCGATCAGGCGCTTCACGGCGTAAAGCGTGTTCTGCGGGTTGGTCACCGCCTGGCGCTTGGCGGACTGGCCGACCAGGCGCTCGCCGTTCTTGGCGAAGGCGACCATGGACGGGGTGGTGCGGGCGCCCTCGGC
>DASQNQ010000400.1:0-13431 GCA_035644895.1 Acetobacteraceae bacterium
CAGTTCCTCGCCCCTCCCCACGGCCTGAAGCCGGGGCTCGGCTTCGACCTGCTCGTGATCGACGAGGCCAGCCAGATCGAGCCGGTGGACGCGCTCGGCGCGATCGCGCGCGCCCGGCAGGTGGTGGTGGTGGGCGACGACCGGCAGATGCCCCCAACCCGCTTCTTCCAGCGCATGACCGGCGAGGAGGAGGGCGACGAGGCGTTCGAGGACGGCCCCGTCGCGGCGCGTGAGGTCGAGAGCATCCTCGGCCTGGCGAACGCGCGCGGCGTGCCCAACGTGATGCTGCGCTGGCACTACCGCTCGCGCCACGAGAGCCTGATCGCGACCAGCAACGCCGAGTTCTACGAGGGGCGTCTGACCGTGCTGCCCTCGCCGCGCGCACGCTCGCCGCGCCTCGGCCTCTCGCTGGTCCGCGTGGACGGGCGGTGGGAGGCGGGCGCGGGCGTGAACCGCGTGGAGGCCGAAGCGGTCGCGCAGGCCGTCATGGCCCATGCGCGGGAGACGCCGGAGGAGAGCCTCGGCGTCGCCGCCTTCTCCCTCAAGCAGCGCGACGCGATCCTGGACGCCGTGGAGGCGCTGCGCCGCGCCGACCCGGACTCGGAGAAATTCTTCGCGGCGCACCCGCACGAGCCCTTCTTCGTCAAGAACCTGGAGAACGTGCAGGGCGACGAGCGCGACGCGATGCTGATCAGCGTCGGCTATGCGCGCGGCGAGGACGGGAAGCTCGCCATGCGCTTCGGCCCCCTCTCGGCCGATGGCGGGGAGCGGCGGCTGAACGTGCTGATCACGCGGGCCAAGCGCCGCTGCGTGGTGTTCAGCGGCCTGACCGCGGACGACATCGACCTGGAGCGCGCCTCGGGCCGCGGCGTGGAGGCGCTGAAGACCTTCCTGCGCTTCGCCGCGGGCGTCGAGACCGCGCGCGTCGCGGCGCGCGACGCCGAGGCGCCGCTCTCCCAGGTGATCGCGCGGGAGATGGCGGAGGCCGGGCACGAGGCGGTGGCGCGCGTCGGCACCTCCGGCCTCTTCCTCGACGTCGCGGCGCGGCATGGGGAGGACTTCGTGCTGGGCGTCGAGGCCGATGCCGCCGACTGGGCTGGGGTGCGCTGCGCGCGCGACCGGGAGCGCGGGCGCGCCTCCGCCCTCGGCCAGATGGGCTGGCGCCTGCACCGCGCCTGGTCGCTCGCCTGGCTGGAGCGGCCGGAGGCCGAGCGTGCCCGGCTGCGCGCGGCCCTCGGCGCGGAGGAGGCGGCCGCCGCGCCGAGGGCCGCAGCCGGCCCCGACCCGGGCCTCGCCGCGCCGTACGCGGAGGCCGCGCCGGAGGTGCCGCGGGAGACGCCGCTGCCCGAGGTGCCCTTCGCGCGGCTCGCGAAGATCGTGGCCGAGGTGATCCGCACCGAGGGCCCCGTCCATGCCGACGCGATCGCCGAGCGGCTGCGCCTTCTTTGGGGCCGCGAGAGGCTGGAGGCGGCGGACCGGGCCGCGATGCAGCAGGCGCTGCGGCTCGCCGCGCAGCTCGAAGGCGTCACGGAGGCGGGCGGCTTCTGGAGCGCCGAGGACGCGCCGCCCCCTGCCCCGCGCGACCGGCGTGCCGCGGCGCCCCACCTGCGGCGGGCGGCAATGGTCGCACCCGCCGAGATCGCGGCCGCCGCGCAGGCGCTGCAGGCCGCCGTGCCCGTCGCGACGGAGGAGGAGCTGGCGGCCGGCGTGGTGCGTCTGCTCGGGCTGGATGCCGCCGCGGCGCCGGCCGTCGCGGCGCGGCTCGCGGCCCTGGTCGGCGCGGGGGTGGTGCGGGTGCCGGCAGGGTGACCGCGCCGACTTGCCCTACATCAAGGCGGGGCGCGCCCGCGCCTGCAAACCTGCTGCCCGTGCTGCAATCCGCTCGGGGAGCATGAACGATGAGGTGCAACGTGGGTGGCGCCGACAAGTGGCTGCGCATCCTGGTCGGGATCGCGCTGCTGGCATTGGGCCTGTTCGGGCCGATCGGCTGGTGGGGGCTGCTCGGCCTCGTGCCGCTCCTGACCGGCATGGCGGGCAACTGCCCGGTCTACTCGGTGCTCGGGCTCAACACCTGCCCGCTGGACCGCCGCTCGGCCTGACGGCCGGCGCCCGCCGTCACCTCCCGTGCCCGGGAGGGCCGCGGCGGGCGCACCTGCCCCTCAGTCCAGCCGCGCGCCGGAAATCCGCACCACCTCGCGCCACTTCTCGTTTTCGGCCGCGATGAAGCGGTCGAACTCCGCGGGGCCGAGCGCGCGGGGCTCGCTGCCGAGATCGCGCAGGCGCGTGACCGTCGCAGGGTCGCGCACGATCTCCAGCACCGCGGCCGAGAGGCGCTCCAGCGCCGGGCGCGGCGTGCGGGCGGGGGCCTGCAGGCCGAACCAGGCGACCGCCTCGAAGTCCGGCACCCCGCCCTCCTGCACCGTCGGCACCTCGGGCACCGCGAACCACCGCTCGGCGGAGGTCACGGCCAGCATGCGCAGCCGGCCGTCGCGCACATGCGGCAGGTAGGCTGGCAGGTTGTCGACCGCCATCTGCACCTGCCCGCCGATCAGGTCCGGGATCAGCGCGCCCGTCCCTCGATAGGGCACATGCGTCAGGTCCACCCCGGCGCGCGCCTTCAGGTACTCGCCCGAGAGGTGGCCGGAGGTGCCGTTGCCAGGCGTGGCGTAGTTCAGCCGCCCCGGGTTGGCGCGCGCGAAGGCCAGCAGCTCCGGGAAGCTGCGCGCCTGGACCGCGGGGTTCACCACCACGGCGTTCGCCACCAGGTTCACCAGCGCGACCGAGACCAGTTCCTCCATGCGGTAGGGCAGGCGGCTGTAGAGGAACTGGTTGATGCTGGCCGTGCCGATCGTGCACATCAGCAGCGTGTGCCCGTCCGGGTCGGCCTTCGCCACCATCTCCGCGCCCACGTTCCCGCCCGCGCCGGGGCGGTTGTCCACGATGACGGGCTGGCCGAGGATCGCGGGCAGGCGCTCCGCCACCAGCCGCGCCGTCAGATCGGTGGCGCCGCCCGCCGTGAAGGGCACCACGATGCGCATGGGCCGCTGCGGGGCCCAGGGCGTCTGGGCGCGTGCGGCGAGCGCAGGCAGGGCAAGGGTCGCGCCGAGTGCGGCGCGTCGCGTGAGGCGCATCGGTGTCAGCCCTCCGCCGTCGCGCCGGAGCGGCGCACCACCTCGGACCACTTCGCGATCTCGGCGCGGATGAACGCCTCGAAGGCGTCGGGCGCGGTGCCGCCATCGGGCGTGAGGCCCGGGGCCATGCCGCCGAGGTCGGCGATGCGCCGCGCCATCTCGGGCTCCCGGATGATGACGTTCACCTCCTGGCTGATGCGGTCGACGATGGGCCGCGGCGTGCGGGCGGGGGCCTGCAGGCCGAACCAGGCCGTCGCCTCCACGCCGGGCAGTCCCTGCTCGGCCGTGGTCGGCACGTCCGGCAGGGCCGGCGTCCGCTCCCTCGTCGTGACCGCCAGCGCGCGCAGCCGCCCGTCCCGGATGTGGCCGATGGCCGAGGGCAGGTTGTCCACGCCCACCTCGACCCGCCCCGCGATGATCTCCTGCAGCATCGGGCCGGCGCCGCGGAAGGGGACGTGGGTCATGTCGAGCCCGGCCTCCAGCTTCAGCAGCTCCCCCGTCATGTGCAGCGACGTGCCCGCGCCGGAGGAGCCGATGTTGAGCCGCCCGGGGCGGGCCTTCGCGTAGTCCACCAGTTCCCGGAGCGTGTTCACGGGCAGGCCGGGGTTCACGAAGATGACGTTCGGCACCCGCAGCATGAGGGCGATGGCCGCCAGATCCTCCGGCTTGATGGGCATGCGTGGGCCGTAGAGGGAGTAGTTGATCGCCCCGCCACTGATCGTCTGCATCAGCAGGGTGTAGCCGTCCGGTTCCGACTGCGCGACCACCTGGTTGCCGATGTTGCCGCCCGCGCCCGGCCGGTTCTCCACCACCACCTGCTGCCCGAGGCGGCGGCCGAGCGGCTCCGCCAGCAGCCGCGCCGCGATGTCCGTGGTGCCGGCGGGGGTGAAGCCCACCACGATGCGGACCGGGCGGGCGGGCCAGGCGCCCTGGGCGCGGAGCCCGGCGGGGAGCAGGGCCGGGGCGAGGCCGGCGGCCAGCCCCGCGCGGCCCAGGGTGCGGCGGGTGATGCTCATCTCGGGTCCGTCTCCTCCGGTTCTTGTCGGGCGGGCAGGCGGGAACCAACCCGCCCCCCGTTCGCTACCCCGACGTTCCTGCCGCAGTCCTGCGGTGTCTTGCAAGCGGGGCGTCCGCGCGTGCCCTTGCGGCCAGGCCCCGGCCATGCGGTATCGGGGCAAGGGGCCCGGCCGAATGCGATTCGTTGGCATCTACATCCGCGTGCTGAAGCTGCTGGCACCCGACAAGTGGGTGGCCTTCGGCCTGACCTTCGCCGCGTTGGCGCTGGCGGGGCTCTCCTTCCTCGAGCCGGTGCTGTTCGGGCGCCTGGTCGACCTGCTGTCGCGCTCCGACCGGCTGTCATCGTCCGAGCTTTGGACCGAGGCCGGCGCGCTGCTGGCGATGTGGGGCGCGGTGGGCCTGTCGGCCATCGGGGCGAACGTCGCCGTCGCGCTGCTGGCGGACCGGATGGCGCACCGCAACCGGCTGACCGTGATGTCGCACTACTTCCAGCACGTGCTGTCCCTGCCGGTGTCCTTTCACGGGCACACCCAGTCCGGGCGGCTGATGAAGATCATGCTGGTCGGCACCGACAACCTGTTCGGCCTGTGGCTCGCCTTCTTCCGGGAACACCTGACCACCTTCATCGCGGCGCTGGTGCTGCTCCCGCTGACCCTGCTGATGAACTGGCGGCTCGGGCTGCTGCTGATCGCGCTCGTCGCGATCTTCGCGGTCGTCTCCGGCTGGGTGATCCGCAAGACGGAGGCAGCGCAGGGCACGGTGGAGGGGCTGCAAAGCCAGCTCGCGGGCAACGCGCAGGACGCGCTCAGCAACGTCGTCGTCGTGCAGTCCTTCGCGCGGATGCAGAACGAGGCGCGGCTGTTCGGCGACATCGTGCGCCAGGTGATCGCGCACCAGTTCCCGGTGCTGAACTGGTGGGCGGTGGTTGCCGTGCTCACGCGCTCTGCCGCCACCATCACCGTCATCGCGATCTTCGTGCTCGGCACGGTGCTGCACCTGCGCGGGCAGGCGACGGTCGGCGAGATCGTCTCCTTCATGGGCTTCGCGACGCTGCTGATCAGCCGGATGGAGGGCGCCGTGGGCTTCGTCTCGCGCCTCGTGTTCCAGCTTCCCGCGCTGCGCGAGTTGTTCGAGGTGATGGACGCGCAGACCACGGTGCCGGAGCGGCCGGGCGCGCACACGCTGCACCGGGCGGAAGGCGCCGTCGCCTTCGAGAACGTGGCCTTCGCCTACCCCGGCGGGCCGCGCATCCTGGACGACGTGTCGCTGGAGGCGCCGCCGGGGCGCACGGTGGCCCTTGTCGGTCAGACGGGCGCGGGCAAGTCCACCGCGATGGCGCTGCTGCAGCGGCTGTGGGATCCGGTGGACGGGCGCATCACGCTCGATGGGCACGACCTGCGGGACCTCACGCTCGACAGCCTGCGCCGCAACATCGGCGTCGTGTTCCAGGAGGCGATGCTCTTCAACCGCACGATCCGCGACAACCTGCTGGTCGGCCGCCCCGACGCGAGCCAGGAGGACCTGGAGCGTGCCTGCCGCATGGCGGAGGCGCACGACTTCATCAGCCGCAAGCCGCAGGGCTACGACACGCTGATCGGGGAGCGGGGCGTGATGCTCTCGGGCGGGCAGCGGCAGCGGCTGGCCATCGCCCGCGCGCTGCTGAAGGACCCCCCGGTGCTGATCCTGGACGAGGCGACCTCCGCGCTCGATGCCGCGACGGAGGCGCGCGTGCAGCGCGCGCTCCGCGCGCTGATGCAGAACCGCACCACCTTCATCATCGCGCATCGGCTCTCCACGGTGCGCGACGCGGACGAGATCCTCGTCTTCGACCAGGGCCGCGTGGCCGAGCGCGGCTCCTTCGAGGAGCTGGTGCGACAGGGCGGACTGTTCGCGGAGCTGGTCCGGACGCAGCTCACCAGCGATCCCACGGCGGAGCCGGAGGCCGCGCAGGCCGTCCATTAGGGCCCGCGACGCCGATCCGCATGCGAGATGTAATGCGGTCATCGCACGCGGCGCTTGCATCCCGCGCAGCCCGTCTGGCAGGGTTTTCCGCTCGCGGAGACACGGGCTCGCAAGGCCCTCGCCGCACCTCTGGCCACCCGCATGCTGCCGGGCAGCATGTCCGGTGGGCCAGCACGGCGGGTCGCCTGCCGCCCTCCCGCGCCTGGGAGGACGTGGACCATGACCATCGCCAGCATCCTGAAGACCAAGGGCACGCAGGTCGTCTCCGTGGCGCCGCATGACGACGTCGGCTCGGTGTCGCGGACGCTCGCGCAACACCGCATCGGTGCGGCGCTGGTGCGCGACACGGCGGGTGACGTGCTCGGCATCGTGTCGGAGCGCGACATCGTGCGCGCGCTCGCGACACACGGGGAGGAGACGCCGGGCTGCACCGCCGCGCAACTCATGACGCGGCTGCTGCACACCGCCACGCCGCGGATGCACATCGGGGAAGCGCTTGCGCTGATGACGGACCGGCGCGTGCGCCACCTCCCCGTGATGGACGAGGACGGCTCGCTCTGCGGGCTCGTCTCGATCGGCGACCTGGTGAAGGCCCGGATCGAGGAGGCGGAGCACGAGGTGGAGGAGATGCGCCACTACGTCGTCTCCGGCGGGTAGCGCGCCGGGGTTGATGCAGGTCAAGGACAGGGCCGTTGCGCAGGCGGAGCATCGCCTCCGCCGCATGATGGCCAGGTCGGAGGACCGCATGAACCACCACTCCCGCAAGATCCTGCATGCGATCTTCGCGCATCCCGTCAGCGCCAACCTCGACCCGCGCGCCGTGCTGCACGTGTTCGAGGAGCTGGGCGCCGAGGTGTCCCGCGGCGGGCACGGACAGGTGAAGATCTCCTTCGCCGGGCGCACCCGCGGCTTCCCCGAGGTGCGCCATTCCCTGCCGAAGGACGAGGTCCTTGAGATGCGCCGCCTCCTGCAGGACGGTGGCGTGGACCCCGGGCGCGACTACCCCCTCTAGCCTTCGGCCTCCTGCCGCCCGCACCTGCCCTGCGAGCCCCCACGCGGGTCGTGGGCTGGCCTGGACGCCGCCGCAGCGCGCCCCGAACGGGCCAAGCAGCGCTCCACCCGTCCCGGCAGGCCCGGCCTTCCGCCTCGCATGGCGCGGCCCGCAGGCAGGGGCGGGCGGGGCATCTGCTGCCTGGTGCGCACGAAGCAGCCTGCCGTAATCCACGGACCTCCGCGCCGCACGCATGGGTGGGTCGCGAATCACGTTGACACTTTATCGACGAACTGTCAGCGTTTTCTCGATGGGCAGGGGTGGGCGGAACTGTCGGGATCGCGAAGACCAGGAACCAGGCGCGAAACGTCCCGCCTGCCCGGCCTGTGGGCAGCCGCACGTCCTCGCGCCTGGCATGCAGGGCGGCCTCCACCTTCCAATGGCACTGGCGTGCTGCCAATGATCGCCATGACCCAGCAACAACCGAGGAAGCACCCAACCCGATGCTGAACCGACGCACGCTGCTCGCGGCCACGGCCGCCGCCCTGCCCCTCTCCCCGGCCTGGGCCCAGGCCCGCTGGCAGGTCGCCACCCCCTACCCCGACGGCAACTTCCACACCCGCAACCTGCGCGCCTTCCTCGACGAGGTTCAGGCCGCCACCGCCGGGCGCGTGCAGTTCCAGGCGCACACCAACGGCTCCCTGCTGCCCATGCCGCAGATCAAGCGCGGCGTGCAGACCGGCCAGGTGCAGCTGGGCGAGATCCTGCTCTCGGCCTACGGCAACGAGGACCCCTTCTTCGAGGTGGACGGCATCCCGCAGCTGGTGACCACCTTCGAGGAGGCCGAGCGCCTGATGGAGCTGTCGCGCCCGCAGATCGAGGCGCGCCTGCAGCGCCAGGGCCTCTCGCTGCTCTACATGGTGCCCTGGCCGCCCTCGGGCTTCTACACGAATGCCCCGGTCGAGACGGTCGAAGCACTGCGCGGCACGCGCATGCGCACCTTCAACGTGATGACGAACCGCTTCGCGACGCTGGTCGGCGCGACGCCCACGCTCGTGCAGGCGGCCGAGATCCCCCAGGCCTTCGCGACCGGCGTCGTCAACGCCATGGTCACCTCCGCGGCGACGGGCGTGGACACCGCCGCCTGGGACTACGCCAAGGTCTTCACGCCCGTCGGCTTCACCTTCACGAAGAACGCCGTCTTCCTGAACCGCCGCGCCTTCGAGGCGCTTCCGGCCGACCAGCAGCAGGCCATCCGCGCCGCCGCCCAGGCGGCCGAGCGGCGCGGCTGGCAGATGAGCCGCGAGGCGCGCGACAATGCCCAGGCGACGCTCGCGCAGCGCGGCATGACGGTCGCCCAGGCCTCGCCGGCGCTCATGCAGGGCATGTCCCGCGTCAGCCAGCAGATGGTCGAGGAGTGGCTGCAGCGCGCGGGCGAGGATGGCAAGCGCCTGATCGACGCCTACCGCGCGCGGAGCTGAGATGGGCGCGTTGCGGCGGGGCCTCGACGGGCTCTACCTGCTCGGCGGGATCGCGGGGGCGGTCTCGCTCGCGGCGATCGCGGTGGTCATCGCGGCGCAGGTCGTCGGCCGGCAGCTCGGCCGGACGGTGGGCGGCGCGGACGACCTCACCGCCTTCGCGGTCGCGGGCTCGGCCATGCTGCCGCTGGCCTACGCCTTCCGCCACGGCGCGCACATCCGCGTGGACCTGATCATCGGGCGCCTGAGGGGCGGCGCCCGCTTCGCGATGGAGGCGCTTGTGCTCCTCATCGCCCTGCTGCTCTCGGCGTACCTCGCCTACGCCATGGCGGACCTGGCCAGCGACAGCTGGATGTTCGAGGACGTGGCGCAGGGCACCGTGCCCTGGCCGCTCTGGATGCCCCAGGCCCTGACGGCCGGCGGCGCGGCGCTGTTCGCCGTGTCGCTTCTCGACGACCTCGTGGTGCATCTCTCCGGCGGCACGCCCTCCTATCGCCGTGCGGCGGAGGCCTCCGCCGTCGAGCGCGCGACGGAGGAGCTGTGATGGAGCTTGCCCAGACCGAGGCCGGGCTGCTGCTCCTCGGCTTCCTGTTCTTCGTCCTCGGCCTTGGCGTGTGGATCGGGCTCGGGCTGATGCTGACGGGCCTCGTGGGCCTCATCGTGCTGCCCTGGCTGCTGCCCGGGATGGCGGGCTTGCCGGCCGAGAAGGTGATCGGCGCCTCGGCCTGGGGGGCGCTCGCCTCCTGGACGCTCGCGGCCCTGCCGCTGTTCATCTGGATGGGCGAGATCCTTTTCCGCACGCGTCTCAGCGAGGACATGTTCCGCGGCCTCGCCCCGTGGGTGCAGCGCCTGCCGGGACGGCTGATGCATGTGAACGTGATCGGCTGCGGCATCTTCGCCGCCGTGTCCGGCTCCTCCGCGGCAACGGCGGCGACCATCGGCAAGATGTCGCTGCCCGCGCTGAGGGCGCGTGGCTACCACGAGCCGATGGCCATCGGTTCGCTCGCGGGTGCGGGCACGCTCGGCCTGCTCATCCCGCCATCCATCATCATGATCGTCTACGGCGTGGCGGCCGAGGTCTCCATCGTGCGGCTGTTCATCGCCGGGATCATCCCGGGCATCCTGCTGATCGTGCTGTTCAGCGGCTACATCGCCGCGTGGTCGCTCATGAACCCGCGGCTCACCCCGCCGCCCGACCCGCCCATGTCGCTGCGGGAGAAGCTGCGCGCCAGCGGGCAGCTCATCCCCGTCGTGCTGCTGATCGGCTTCGTCATGGGCAGCATCTACTTCGGCTGGGCGACGGCGACCGAGGCCGCGGTGTTCGGCGTGGCGGGCGCGCTGGCGCTCTCGGCCTGGGGGCGGACCCTCACCTGGAAGAGCTTCACCGAGAGCCTGATGGGGGCCGTCCGCCTCTCCTGCATGATCAACCTGATCCTGGCCGGCGCGGCGGTGCTGACGAAGGCCATGGCCTATTCGGGGATCCCGGGCGCAATGGCGGACTGGGTCGGCAGCCAGGGCTTCAGCCCCTACATGATCATCCTGGTGCTGACGCTCATCTACATCGTGCTGGGCTGCTTCATCGACGGCATCAGCATGATCGTGCTGACGGCGTCCGTCGTCATGCCCATCATCGCCTCGACCGGCTTCGACCTGATCTGGTTCGGGATCTTCATCGTGCTGGTCGTGGAACTGGCGCAGATCACGCCGCCGGTCGGGTTCAACCTGTTCGTCCTGCAGGGGCTGACAGGACGGGACATGATGACCGTCGCCCGCAACACGCTGCCCTTCTTCTGCCTGATGCTGGCCGCGGTCGTACTGGTGACGGCCTTCCCGGGCCTGGTCACGTGGCTGCCGAACACGATGTTCGGTCGCTGACGAGGAAGGAAATGCCGGCGGGGATCGCGCCCCGCCGGCATGCGAACCGCCTCAGCGGTTCTGGTTCAGCCCGGGCGTGTTGCCCTGGCCCGCGCCGCCCACCGGGTCGTTGACCGGGTTGTTGGACGGCGACGCACCGGCGCGCGGCGCCGTCGGGTTCGGACGGCCGGTGCCGCTGATGTGGTTCTCGCGGCCGAGATTCGTGTTGCCCGGGCCGCCCATGCCGGAACCGCTGGTCGCGTTCGACCCGCTGTTCGAGCCGGTGTTCATGTTCGAGCGGTCCGTGCTCGACCCGCGCGCCTGCGCGGTGCCCGTCTCGACATTCAGGGCGTTGGCGACCTGCGCATTCGGCCGACCCGTCACGTCCATGTTGTTGTCGCGCTGGAACTGCGAGATGGCGCGCCGCGTCTGCGGACCGTAGATGCCATCCACTGGCCCGACATCATAGCCGCGCTGGCTCAACGCCTGCTGGATGTTGCGCGTCTGCCCCGAGGAAGCAACGGTGGAGCTACCGCCACCGCTGCGGTTGTTGATGCCCGGGACGCGAACCTCGGGGTCGTTCCAAACGGGGCGGCCCAGGTTCACCTGGTCGGGGGTGGTGGTCGCGCCGGCAACCGCGCCAACGCCGCCGCCGATCGCGGCACCGCCCAGCGCACCCACGGGCCCGCCCAGCGCACCCACGGCGGCACCCGTCGCGGCACCGGCTGCAGCGCCGCCCGTCGTGCGGTCGGTCGGGTTGGTGCCGCAGGCTGCGACCATCAGGCCAAGGGCCGCGGCACCCAGCAATTTCGCTTTCATCTGTTCAAGCCTCCTTCTCTGCCGTCTGACATCACGGAATGCGGCCGGCCCAGGGCCGCGTCGGCACCGCGCCGGCAATTCACCGGACGAAGGCGGCAACGCGGGCGGCGACGGGAAGGTTGCGCTGCGCGTCCGGCAGCCGTGGGGCCGGGCAGGACGGGCGCCGGCACGATGGCGGAGCGGGCGGGCGCGAAGCCGCGGGCTGCGGTCGCCATGCCCTGTGGCAGCGCATACGGCGCCACCGCCAGCACGTGGCCATCGCCGCCAACCGCATGACGGGGCGGGCTGAAGGGTTCGCGGATGCCGCCGGGCGCGCCGCGTTGCAGAAACCGGTGCCGGTCAGGTGATGGCTGAAGGGAAGCACGTGAGCGTGTTGCGCGCTGACCCGACCAGGTCGCCCCGCATCGCTACCCGCGCGGGCAGCATTCACGCTGGCCCGTCAGATGCGTTCCGCGCTGAAGGTATCGCAGGCCTCGAGCCGTCCGGCCTGCAGCCCCGCGCGGAACCAGCGCACGCGCTGCTCCGCGCTGCCATGGGTGAAGCTCTCGGGCACCACCACGCCGCGCGCACGGCGCTGGAGCGTGTCGTCGCCGACGGCGGCCGCGGCGCGCAGCCCCTCCTCGACGTCCCCCCGCTCAAGGATGCGGCGCGTCTCATGCGCGCGGCGCGCCCAGAGCCCCGCGAGGCAGTCCGCCTGCAGCTCGACGCGCACCTGCAGCGCGTTCGATTCCGTCTCAGACGCCCGCGCCTTGAGCTGCTGCACGCGCGGCAGGATGCCGAGCTGGTTCTGGACGTGGTGCCCGACCTCGTGCGCCACGACATAGGCGGCGGCGAAGTCGCCCTGCGCGCCGAGGCTCTGCTGCATGCGCGCAAGCTGGTCGAGGTCGATGTACACGCGCTGGTCGCCCGGACAGTAGAAGGGCCCGACGGCCGCATCCGCGCTGCCGCAGGCCGACTGGACGGCGCCCGTGAACAGCACCAGCCGCGGCTCCTGGTAGCGGCGTCCGAGCTGCTCGAACACCGGCTTCCAGACATCCTCCGTCTCGGCCAGCACGCGGGAGACGAAGCGCCGGCCGGCGTCGTCCGCGGGCACGCCCGGGCCGCCGCCCTCGCGCTCCATGCGCCGCGGCTCGGGGGCAGGATCCGCCCCGCCGCCGAGGCCGGTCAGGTCCACGCCGAGGAACAAGGACAGCAGGAGCAGCACGATGCCGCCCGCGCCCCCGCCCACGGCCAGCCCCCGGCCGCGGCCACCGAACCCGCCACGCATCCCGCGGCGGTCCTCGACATTCGCGCTTTCCCGGCTGTCGTCGAGGCGCATGGCGCAAGCCCTCCTGCTGCCGCCGGCAACGCGACCGCATGGTGCCCGGTTGCGGCCCCGCGCCGGGTGCGGCTGGCTATCCCCCCACCATGCTGCCCGTGGACAGGGCCACCAACCCCTCCGGCAGGGCGCGGGAGGAGGGGGTGACCAGCAGCATGCGCAGCGCCTGCCGCACCGCGCCGGCACCCCCCTCGACCTCGGCCTGGCGCTTCCAGACCTGCAACGGATTGAGCAGCAGCACGTCGCCCGGGCGGAGCTCCATGCGCAGCGCGAGCCCGGGCTCCGCGCAGATGGCGTCGACGGCGTCGAGGGCCGCGACCTGTGCGGCCGAGAGGCGCGGTACCTCCGGCAGGCGCTGCGCGCCCTCGATCGCGTCGCGTGCGTAGCGGCCGATGAAGGCGCCGGAGGCGGTGGAGAAGACGGGCAGGTCCACCACGCCCGTCCCGTCGGGGCGTAGATGCGGCATCGGCCGGTGCAGCAGCTCCAGCGCCGCCCGGTCGCGCCGCAGCAGCTCGTTGTGGACCGCTGCCGCCGCGACCAGCATCGCGGGCTCTCCGGCGGAGGGCTGGCGCAGGGTCAGCAGCAGCACGGCGTCCGCCGCATCGGCATGGAAGCGCCAGCGCGGCACGCCGGCGACCGGGTGGTGGACGCGGCCGACGCGCGCCCCGTCCGCCTGCGGCACCGCCTGGCCGAGATGTACGCCGAGCAGCTCCACCACCGCCTCGGCGCCCGCCTCCTCCGCCCCGGCCGGCGACAGGCCGCGCAGCAGGGCGAAGCCGCGGCCAGCATCCAGGCGGCGTGCCGCCTCCCGCAGCACGTCGCCGAGGCGCTCCATCGGCGCCTCAGCCGCTGATGCCGGCG
>DASQNQ010000401.1:0-4306 GCA_035644895.1 Acetobacteraceae bacterium
TGCCGCTGAGTTCGCGCGTGCTGGCGGCGAGCTAGGGGAGGGGGCGCATGCTGGATCCGGTCGGGCGCGTGGTGATGGTCAGCGGGGCGTCGCGGGGCATCGGCAAGGCCGTGCTGAGGTACCTGCGCGGACAGGGCTACGCGATCAGCGCCGGCGTCCGCGACCCGGTGCGCCTGGCCGGCGGCAGCGACATGCTGGTGCACCGCTATGATGCGGAGGAGGAGGGCAGCGCCGAGGAGTGGGTCGCCGCGACTTTCGCCCGCTTCCGCCGCGTGGACGTGCTGGTCAACGCCGCCGGCATCAACCCGATGGCGCGGCTGCTGGATGGGGACGAGGCGGCGCTCGACCAGATGTGGCGCGTGAACGCCAAGGGACCGCTGCGCGTGATCCGCGCCGCCTGGCCGCACCTGATCGAGAGCGGGGAGGGGCGGGTGGTCAACGTCGCGTCCCTTTCGGGGCGGCGGGTCGCGAACGAGAACCTCGGCTACGCCATGAGCAAGTTCGCCGTCATGGCCCTGACGCAGGAAGTGCGGCGCCTGGGATGGGAGCACGGGATCCGTGCGACGGCGCTCTGCCCCGGATACGTGGACACGGACATGACGGCAGGCGCGAAGTTCCCCCGCCTGGCGATGACGCGCCCCGACGACGTCGCCGCGCTGGTCGCCATGCTGATCCGCCTGCCCAACACGGCCGCAGTTGGGGAGCTGAACGTGAACTGCCGGCTGGAGGTGACGCTCTAGCGTCGCCCGCCCCGCGCCTGCTACGCCTGGCGCCAGGCAGGAGGCGCGAACCATGGCGAAGATGCGGATCGAGGGCTCCTTCGTCGCCCTGATCACCCCATTCAACGCGGATGGCACGGTCGACTACGGCGCCTTCCGCACGCTGCTCGACTGGCACGCCGCGCAGGGCACCACGGCCGTGCTGATAATGGGCTCGACCGGCGAGGTTTCGATGCTCTCGCCCGAGGAGCGGCGGGAGGTGGTGGAGCGGACGGCCGCCATGCGGGACGGGCGGATGCGCTTCTTCTACGGCTGCACCGGCACCTCCACCGCGGCCACCATCGCCTACCTCCGGCAGGCCAAGGCGGCCGGCGCGGACGGCGCGATCCTGGCGGCGCCCGCCTACATCTGCGCGCCCGAGGCGGACATTGAGGCCTTCTTTGAGGAGTGCGCCGATGCGGTGGACCTCCCGATAGGCATCTACAACAACCCGCCGAGGGTGAAGACGGACCTTCACTGGGACAGCCTGCTGCGCCTGATGCGCCACCCGAACATCGTCGCGCTGAAGGAGAGCACGACGCGCGTCGGGCAGGTGGCGCAGGTGCTGGCGGCGCGGCCCGATGCGGCGGTGATGTGCTGCGACAGCCCGAACCTCGGGCTGGTGGTGCCGACCATGTCGCTCGGCGGGCAGGGGACCGCGAACATGACGGGCAACCTGGACCCTGCCGGCATGGCGGCGCTCTCGCGCCCCTGGACCGATCCGGCGCAGAGCGTGGTGTTCCGGGAGACCTATCTGCGGCTGCTGCCGCTGCTGCATTTCACCTACTCGGCCGTCAATCCGGTCGCGGTGAAGAGCCTGATGCGGGCGGTCGGGCTGCCCGCGGGCGACCTGCGGCGACCACTGCGTGGCCTCGCGCCTGAGGCGCTGGCAAGGGGGCTGGACGTGGCGCGGGCCCTCGGCCTTCCTGCGCGCTATGGTTGGCACCTGCCCGGGCCGGCCCAGGCGATGGCCGCCGAGTAGCCCCGGTACGACCTTTGCTTGGCCTCCGTCGCCGCGTGTGGGATATGCGGCGCGGTTGAGGGGCCACGCAGGGGCCCCGCGGGGACGGCGATGGACTTCGGGTACCTTCAGGAATGGGCCAACCTGCTGATCAGGTGGCTCCATGTCATCACGGGCATCGCGTGGATCGGCGCGAGCTTCTACTTCATCGGCCTCGACAACCAGCTCGACCCGCCGCGTGACGGCAACTCGCGCATCAAGGGCGAGCAATGGGCCGTCCATGGCGGCGGCTTCTATCACAAGGTCAAGTACCAGGTGGCGCCGGAGCGGCTGCCCGAAAAGCTGCACTGGTTCAAGTGGGAGGCCTATTGGACCTGGATCAGCGGCTTCGCCCTGTTCGTCCTCATCTACTGGGGGCAGGCCTCCACCTACCTGATCGACCCGGCCGTGGCGGACCTGCCCGTCTGGGCGGCGATCGCCCTCTCGGCTGCCCTGCTGGTGGGCGGCTGGGTTGTCTACGACCTCGCCTGCCGGTCGCGATTCGGGCAGGACGAGGGGCGCCTGGCCCTGTTCTGCGTAGGCCTGCTGGCCGTCGCGGCCTTCGCTGCCTGCCACCTCTTCTCCGGCCGCGGCGCCTTCCTGCAGGTGGGCGCCATGACCGGCACCATCATGGTCGCGAACGTCGCCATGGTGATCATCCCCGGCCAGCGGAAGATGGTCGAGGCGATGCGCCGCGGCGAGGAGCCGGACCCGAAGTATGGCCGATGGGGCAAGCAGCGATCGGTCCACAACACCTACCTGACGCTGCCCGTGCTGTTCCTGATGCTGAGCCCGCACTATCCGATGACCTGGAGTGGCTCCTGGAACTGGGTCGTGCTGCTGGCCATCGCCCTGGCGGGCGCCCTGGTGCGGCAGTACTTCGTGCTGCGCCAGCAGGGGCGGAACCCGGTCCTGCTGCCGGCCGGCGCCGCGGCGGTGGTGGCCGTGCTGGCCTTCGTACTCGCGCCCAAGCCCGGCCCGGCGCTGGCCGAGGCGCCCTCCTTCGCGGAGGTCCACGCCATCACCACGGCCCGTTGCGCCTCCTGCCATGCCGCGCGCCCGACGCTGGAGGGCTTCGCGGCCCCGCCGAAGGGCGTGGTGCTGGAGACGCCGGACCAGATCCGCCGCTGGGCCGCCTCCATGCGCCAGCAGGTCGCGACCGAGGCGATGCCGCCTGGCAACTTCACCGAGATGACGCCGGAGGAGCGGTCCCGCATGCTGGCCTGGATCGCGGCCGGGGCGAGGACGAACTAGATGGCCGGTAAGCCCTCCGCGCTCACGACCCATGTCTTGGACACCGCGCGCGGCGTGCCGGCCGCCGGGATGCGCGTGGAGCTGTGGCGCATGGACGACCCCGCGCCGGTGCTGGTGCGGGAGACCGTGACGAACGCCGACGGCCGCACCGACGCGCCCCTGATGGACGCCGCCGCCTTCCTGCCCGGCACCTACGAGCTGCGCTTCCACCTGGGCGACTACTTCGCCCAGCCCGCACCGCGCTTCCTGGACGTGGTGACGCTGCGCGTCGGGCTCGCGGCGGGGCAGGGGCACTACCACGTGCCGCTGCTCTGCTCGCCCTGGTCCTACTCGACCTATCGCGGCTCCTGACCGGCTTGCCGCGCCCGGCCCGCTTGGGCAGGCTGGCGCGACAAGGGCCGGAAGGGGACGTCGCGCATGGCGATGCGGGTTGCGGTGCTCGGCGCGGGCACCATGGGGCATGCACTGGCGCTGGTCTTCGCGCTGGGCGGGCACGAGGTCACGCTGACCGACAGCAGCCCCGCCACGCTCGAACGTGCCGGGCCGCTCATGGAAAAGGCGCTCGCCACCCTCGTCGAGGCGGGGGAGGCGCCGGAGGGTTGCACGCCCGACTGGCTGGAGGGCGCCGTCACCCGCCTGCCCACGCTGACGGCCACGGTGCGCGACGCCGACCTGGTGGTGGAGGCGATCGTCGAGAACCCCGAGGCGAAGCGGACGCTCTACGCTGAGCTTGATGGCGCGATGCGCCCCGACGCCGTGCTGGCCAGCAACACATCCTACCTCGACGTCTTCCCCCTGATCCCGGAGCGCCGGCAGCGGCGCGCGCTCATCGCGCACTGGTACACGCCGCCCTACCTGGTGGACCTGGTCGACATCGTCCCCGGCCCGCAATGCGAGCCCGGCATCGCGGAGGGCGTCGCGCAGCTCTGCCGCGAGATGGGCAAGGTGCCCGTGCTGATGCGCAAGTTCGTGCCCGGCTACGTCGCGAACCGGATCCAGTCTGCGGTGCAGCTGGAAGTCCAGAAGCTGCTCGACGACGGCGTCGCGACCGCCGAGGAGATCGACACGGCCATCGTGCATGGCATCGCGCTGCGCCTGCCGATCCTCGGCGTGCTGGCCAAGGCCGACTTCACTGGCCTGCCCATGATGCAGCACGCCGCCCGCAACAAGATGTATGAGCCGCCGCCCGCCACCGGCACCTCGCCCTCGCTCGACGCGCTGGTGGAGGCCGGCAGGACCGGCGTGATGTCGGGCGCGGGCTACTACGATTGGGGCGGGCGCGACCCGGCCGCCC
>DASQNQ010000402.1:0-10624 GCA_035644895.1 Acetobacteraceae bacterium
GCTCGGTCGCCTCGCCCGCGACATCACCCGCAGGATCGCCGGCGCCGCCAAGACGGTGCGGGCCGCTTTTGCCAAGCCGCTTGACCTCGTCACGCGCCTGCTGCGGCAGCGACGCGAGAGCCGTGGCCGCGACAAGCTCTACTCGCTCCACGCGCCGGAGGTGGAGTGCATCGGCAAGGGCAAGGCCCAGGCCCGCTACGAGTTCGGCTGCAAGGTCTCGGTCGCCACCACCAACGCTGCAGCGCCCGGTGGGCAGTTCGTGCTCGGCGTCCGCGCCCTGCCGGGCAACCCCTATGACGGCCACACCCTGGCCGAGCAACTCGCCCAGGTTACACGCATCACCGGCGTCCAGATCGGGCGTGCCTATGTCGACCGCGGCTACCGCGGGCACGATGCCGACAAGACCCGCGTCGTCATCTCCGGCCAGCGGCGCGGGATCACGCCCACCATCCGGCGCGAGATGCGACGCCGCAGCGCCATTGAGCCCGTCATCGGGCACCTGAAGGCAGACGGCCACCTCGGCCGCAACTTCCTGGCCGGCACGCAAGGCGACGCGATCAACCTCGTCCTCGCCGCCGCGGGCCACAACCTCCGCCTGCTCCGCGCCTGGCTCCTCAGCCTTCTCGCGTTCCTTCTCGCCAGCATCGTCACAGCGCCACGCCAGCCGATCCGCTGCACAGCCGCCCCGGCGCCCGCCTGAACACCAAGTTCTTCACGGGCGACGAGCTACGCGGCCCGGATCCTGCGGGCGGTGCAGTCGCATCCGGGGCCGACCTTCGTGGTGCTCGAGTTTCCCGACATGTACGACGAGGAGGCCGTGGCGGCACTCGGCGGCAGCTTCGACCCCGCCTCGTGCCGGCCGGTGGCGAACAACATCACCATCGCGGTGCAGATCTGCAGCTGGCGCCAGAGCTGATCCCGTTCAGCTGGCACGGGCTGAACGGGTACCGAAACCGCTCTCGTTGTCCGGTCGCGAGACCTCCTTGGCAGCCTCGGCGATGAGGCGTGCCTTGGCGCTGGCGCCGGGCATTGTAGGCTGCATTGAGGCCACGGAGCGGCTGAGCGTGGGAGTGATGGCGATGCCGCGCACCCCGCTGCCCACCCGGCCGTTGAAGCGCTCGACCATCCCGTTCGTCTGCGGCGAGCGGGGACGGGTGTGGCGGTACGCCGCGCCGAGTCCGGCGCAGACGCGGGCGAAGCGGGGGGTGAAGCAGCTCGCATTGTCGGTCAGCACATGGGTGAGGCGGAAGGGCAGGGCGGCCGTGGCCTTTGCGGCGGACGGCGTGTGCGTGAACGCCGTCGCACCGGCCTCATAGATTTCCCAGGCCGAAGCTGGGAGCGGCGCCGCACCTCCGACCACCCCGAGGGGATGATGCGCTCCGCCTTCGTCCCAGAACGCGCTCCTGCTAGGCTCCGCCCCCCGGCGTCAGCCGGCTGGCAAGCAGCTCGCCACGCCTCTCCAGCACAGGATGCGCCGTGGCAGCCAGGTGTGCGCCAACCCGGCGCAAGTCGCGGATGGCATCGAGGACGAGCCCGGGCGTGGCGCCGGCCTCGCCCAACGGAAGGCGGGCCCCGCGTGCCGCGCGCCGCGCCGCTTCCTGCTCCGTCGCACGTAGCCTCTCCTTCGCCTGCACCAGCCGCCGTGCTGCCGCAACGTCCTCCACCATGAAGACGGCGATGGCGAGGCGCAGATGTTCGCGCAGCCTCTCGTGCAGAGTCGCAAGGTCCTCCCGGTCCTCTGAGGTCAGCGTCAGGCCGCGGCGCATCCGCTTCGTCGCATGGCCCGCCACGTCGCGGCTCAGCACATCGGCCGCATGTTCGAGCGCGATCGCGAACGCCTGGATCTCGGCCAGCCGCGCCCGGTCCGTCTCGGCCAGGCTCTCGCCAGGGATCGCGGCCAGGTAGGCCAGGACGGCGCGGTGCAGCCGGTCGACCACGTCGTCCATCGCTGCCATGGCCTTGGCCCCGTCGCGCCCGTCACCCGCGAACGCCTCGGCGGAGGCGGCGAGCATGCGTTCCAGAACGTCGGCGATGCGCAGCACCTCGCGCGCGGCGTTGGCCATCGCCACCGCCGGCAGGCCGGCGCTGGCCCGGTCGAGGTAGCGCGGCGTCGCCTCGTCCAGCTCCGGCCGGCTCGGCAGGAGCCACGTCAGGGCCCAGGCGAGCGGGCGGAGCAGCGGGAAGGCCAGCAGGCTGGTCGCGAGGTTGAAGCCGAGATGCGCATTCGCGACCATCCGCACAGGCGAGCTGTCCAGTGCCAGCAGCCAGCCCGTCAGCGTCGGCAGGAAGGCCAGCACCGCCACGCCGCCGAGCACGCGGTTCGCGAGGTTCCCGAGGGGCAGCCGCAGTCGCGCGCGGTTGCCCGGCTGCCCGCCCCCCTGCAGGAGCGGGTTGAGCGCGCTGCCGAGGTTCGCCCCCGCCACCATGGCCAGCGCGGCCTGCGGCCCCAGCACGCCGCTGCCCGCGAGCGTCGCCACGAAGAGCACGCCGGCCACGGAGGAATGCGCCGCCCAGGCGACCAGCGCGGCAAGGAGCAGGTTGGGCAGAGGCTCCTCCGCGAGGGCGGCCAGCACACGGCCGAGGGTGGGCGAGGCCTCAACGGGCTGCAGGGTCTGCACCAGAAGCTGCAGCGCCAGCAGCATGAGCCCGAGCCCGATCGCGACCCGGCCGAGGTCGCGCAGCTGCGCGCGTTCCGCCCTCCGGAACGTGGCCACGCCGAGCAGGATGAGCAGCGGGGAAAGCCAGCCGACATCGAAGGAGAGCAGCTGCACGATCAGCGCCGTGCCCAGATTCGCACCGAGCATGGTGGCGAGCGCCGGGACGAGCCCCACCGCGCCAGCCGCCGCGAAGCCGCTGACCATGAGCGCCGTCGCCGTGCTGCTCTGCAGCGCCGCCGTGACGCCGAGGCCCGCCAGCATCGCCCGCCCAGGCCGGCTGAGCGCGGTGCCGAGCAGCGCCTGTAGCCGTCCTCCAAAGGCGCGCTGCACGCCGCTCTGGACCATGTGCAGGCCCCAGAGGAGCAGCGCGGCCTCGCCGAGCAGCTGGACCAGCAGGCGCAGCTCGCTCATGGCCGGCGCCCCGCGGGCCGCATGCTACCCGAAAGCCGCGCGCGCGAACCGGGCCAGGTTCTCATGGCCCATGCGCGCATATGTGCGGGGGTGAGCCTTGGCGGGATCCTGCTCCGCCTCCACCACCAGCCAGCCGCCATGGCCGGCCGCCGCCAGCGGCGGCGGCACGGCGGCATGCTTCACGCAGCCATCGCCGGGCACGGTGAAGACACCTCTCGCACGGCGGCAAGGAAGGGAAGTTTGCACCGTCGGGCCTCCTGCATCAGCGCGGCCGGATGTCCTTGCAGTGAACATGCACGACGCGCGCGGCCTGCCGCCGCGCCACCCGCGCTCTCGATCACGGCGCCCATGTGGTGGTGGCAGGCCAGGTGGAGGCCGCGCGCCCCACCGAAAGCTTCGACCTGCTGCAGCACCGGGTCGGGCCGGCGGTTCACATGCGCCACCGCGGCCGCCGTCACCATGTTGGTGGCGCCGGGCCCGACTGAGGTGGCGCAGGCCATCATCCGCCGCCGCGCATGCGCCTCGGCGAAGGCAGTGGCGGCATGCGCCATGGCCTTGTGCGCGCGCAGCGTGGGGCGGGCGCGGCGATGCGCATGCAGGGCCGGTCCGACCCCCGCCACGTTGCCGCGGCCGAAGATCACCCAGACGCCGCAGAAGAGCGGCACCGTGCGCCCTTCCACCTCCGCCTCCCTGTGCCGCCAGGAAGCGCACCGTGGCCTCGGCCGCGGTGAGGCGTAGACTGGGCATCCTTCCTCCGCCTGGCCGGGATTGTCCCGGCCGTTCCCCGTGTTACGGTTTGGTGACGGCGCCCGCAAGCGCCCGCTGAGGGAAGGCGGCCCAACAGGGGAACGCCATGCTCGGCTTCGTGCAGTTCGGCGCCGGCTGGATCGGGGCCATCCATGCCGCCAACCTCGCCTCCAGCGGCCGGGCCCGGCTTCGATATGTGGTGGACGTGAACGAGGCGGCGCTCCCACCACCCACAGCCCCAGCCGGGCCATGCACCGCCGCCCTCGTCAGAGGCGCCGCGCACACCCGGCAATGCTTGCCGCGCAGGGGAAGCCGAGCGGAATGTGCGCGAGCAGCACGGAGCGACTGGCCCTCAGCCGGCTGACCCCAATCTCGCCAGGCGCGGCGAGCGTGTTTTTGTGTGTTCGCTGACGTTCGATGGCTCAGGCGAAAACAGCGGGTTGATACCGGTGACGTTCGCCGTCGTTCGCCTGAAAACGGGCCCAGCCACGCGGAAGTGGCACCCCATCTGGTACCCATGTGGAAGCACCCGTGAAGCGTGTTGCGCCGTTCGATGCCCCCGGTCGTGAGTTGTAACGGAAACTAGAAACACCCGCATCGGTTGGATCTTGGCGGCAAGGCAGCGGGGAGGGCATCATGGTCAGCCGTCGCAGCTTTATTCAGGCGTCGGTGGCAGCTGGGCTGGTGCGGCCCGGTTTGGCCAGGGCCCAGGCGGGCCCCGGGGGCAGCCGCCAGTTGCGCCTGATCGTCCCCTGGCCGCCTGGCGGCAGCACCGACATGATCGCCCGCGCCTTCCAGCCGCTGTTGCAGGAGGTCCTTGGCCGCCCCGTGCTGGTGGAGAACCGGCCGGGCTCGAACGGGGCTGCCGGCGCCCAGGAGGCGGCGAGCGCTGCACCGGACGGAACCACTTGGCTCCTTGCCTTCGATACCGAAGCTACAAACCAGACCACGATGCGGCTTCCCTACCGCACCTTGGAGGCTTTCGCGCCGGTGACGCTGGTGGCGACTGGGCCGCTCGCCCTCGTGGCGCACCAGTTCGCCCCGTTCGGTGCCTACCCCGATGTGGTCCGCGCAGCACGGCGAGATCCCGGAGCGCTGCGATATGCCACCAGCGGCGCCGGAGGCCTGGCGCATGTGGCCGTTACCCTGCTGCAGCAAGCCGGTGGCTTCCGGATGACGCATGTTCCCTATACGGGCGGCGGGCCGGCGGCGCAGGACGCGGTGTCCGGGGTAGTGCCATTGTTCATGTCGAACCTCGTTGCTGTGCGCGAGCACATCCGCTCCGGTGCGCTGCGGCCGCTCGGTGTCACCTCCAGGGAAGAGTCGCACCACCTTCCACGCGTGCGGTCTTTCGCGCAGCAAGGGGCTGGCGATTTCGAGGCTCTGACGTGGTGGGCGCTCCTCGGCGTCGCAGGCACGCCGCCGGCGCTGGTGCTGGAAATGGAGCAGGCCATGGCCCGTGTGCTGGAAAACCCGAACGTGCGGACGAGGATCGAGGACAGGGGTGCCGACGTCGTCGGATCGAACGCGGAGGAGTGCGCGGCCTTCCTGGCTCAGCAGATCGAGCGATGGGCGCGGGTCATCCGTGACAACAACATCCGCGCTGCGGGATGACGTGCGGGGGCATTGTCAGGTTGTTGGGTCAGGGAGCGTCGAAACACGCGTGCACGACTGCGCTTGGCTTTACGCTAGCAGATCGACGCACGTCTCCTGCCGCCACACCCGGAGGGCTTCGGTGCGGGCACGCCGATGCTGAACGGCGGCCATCAGATGTCGCCGTGGACGGAAGTGGCCATAGATCATCGCGTGGGATGACAGGAAGCGCTGCGCCTGCCGCCGCGACTTGAATCGCTGCATCTGTCGGTCACGGCGCCGGGTTGGCCGGTGCGGGTTTTCTGCCCGGTTGTTCAGGTACCGGCTGGTCCGGTGCTTCGCTTCAGGCAGGATCTCGCGCCGGGCCACGCCGTAGCTGCGCAGGCCGTCGGTGACGATGCGCTTCGGCTTGTACTTCAGGCCAGGGAGCAGCCGCTTGAAGAACCGCTTGGCCGCGGTGGCCTTCCGGCGGCTCTGGATACCGAGCACGACCCTGTGCTGGTCCACCGCGCGCCAGAGGTGGTGAGGTGGTCCCTGAGTTTCGGACAAGCGGGTAGGCTCGGTTCGTCTGTGAGAGGGACGGACCCCGATGGCGGCCAAGCATGGCGTTCACCAGACCATGGTCGGCGAGTGGAGGCGGCAGGCCATGGAGGGGCTGACCGGGGTGTTCCCGGGCAAGACGGCGGCGCCGGAGAGCGCGAAGGCGGCCGAGGCGGCCGTCGAGAAGCTGCACGCCAAGATTGGGCGGCTGCTGGTGGAACGGGATTCTTGGCCAAAGCGTCCGGTCGATGAGCCTGGACCGGCGCCGCCAGATGATCGAGCCGGGGCACCCGCAGCTGTCGGTTGTGCGGTAGTGCGAGTTGGTCTCAATCAGCCGGTCGGGGCTCTGCCACCGGCGCGTGGGCGAGACGGCGCTGAACCTCGAGCTGATGCGGCTGATCGACGCGCAGTTCCTGGAGACGTCGTGGTACGGCTCACGGCAGATGGCGCGGCACCTTCGGCGCGAGGGCTACGCCGTCGGCCGCAAGCGAGCGCTGACAGAACCCCCCCAACCGGAGTCGCCACCCTCTCGGAAAGCGCGGGCGCAAGCGCTAGGCTTGCGCCCGGGTTGAGACAGGGGATCGTCGCATGAAGTCGCATTACCGCGCGGTCGTCGTCGGTGGAGGCGTGGTCGGGGCGAGTGTCCTCTATCACCTCACGAAGCGAGGCTGGACGGACGTCGCGCTGCTGGAGCGGCTGGAGCTGACGGCGGGCTCCACCTGGCATGCGGCGGGCGGCATGCACACCGTGAACGGCGACCCGAACGTCGCCAAGCTGCAGCAGTATTCCATCAACCTCTACCGTGAGATCGAGGAGATCTCGGGCCAGTCGGTCGGCCTGCACATGACCGAGGGCCTGATGCTCGCCGCCACGCCGGCGCGCTGGGAGTGGCTGAAGAACATCCGCTCCAAGGGCCGCTACATGGGCATGCAGGTCGAACTCGTCTCGCTGGACGAGGCGGCGCGGCTGCTGCCACTCATCGACAAGGGGCAGTTCGTCGGCGCCATGTACGACCCCATCCAGGGCCATGTGGACCCGAACGGCACCACGCATGCCTTCGCGATCGCGGCGCGGAAGGCGGGGGCGGAGGTGCACCTGCGCACCCGCGTGCTGGAGACGCGACCCCGCCCCGACGGAGGCTGGGACGTGGTGACGGACCGCGGGACGATCGTGGCGGAGCACATCGTCAACGCCGGCGGCCTCTGGGCGCGGGAGGTGGGCCGGATGGCGGGGCTGGAGCTGCCGATCCTGGCCATGGAGCACCAGTACCTCATCACCGAAGACATGCCGGAGGTCGCCGAGATCAACCGCAGCACCGGCAAGATGGTCCTGCACGCCGTGGACTTCGACGGCGAGATCTACATGCGGCAGGAACGCGGGGGCATGCTGCTCGGCACCTATGAGCGGCATGGCGTGCCCTGGGCGCCGCGCGAGACGCCCTGGGATTTCGGGCCGCAGCTCCTGCCCAACGACCTGGACCGGATCGCGGAAAACCTCGAGCGCGGGTTCCGCCACTTCCCGGCCTTCCAGCGCGCGGGGATCCGCAAGGTCGTCAACGGCCCCTTCACTTTCGCACCCGACGGCAACCCGCTGGTCGGCCCCGTGCCCGGCCTGCGCAACTACTGGGTCGCCTGCGGCGTGATGGCAGGCTTCAGCCAGGCGGGCGGCGTGGGCCTGGCGCTGTCCAACTGGATGGAGGACGGCGACCCGGGCTTCGACGTCTGGGCCATGGATGTCGCGCGTTTCGGCGACTGGGCGTCGCGCGGCTACACCCGGGCCAAAGTGGTGGAGAATTACGGCCGTCGCTTCCGCGTGCGCTTCCCGAACGAGGAGCTGCCGGCCGGACGGCCGCTGCGCACGACGCCCATGTACGACAGGTGGCTGCGGCTCGGCGCGGTGATGGGCGATGCCTGGGGCGTGGAGGCGCCGCTCTGGTTCGCCCCGCCCGGGGTGACCGACAACTTCTCCTTCCATCGCTCCACGGACTTCGACCATGTCGGCGCGGAGTGCCGTGCGGTGCGGGACGGCGTCGGCATTTCCGAGATCTCCACCTTCGCGAAGTTCGAGGTTGCGGGGCCGGGCGCCGCGGCCTGGCTGGACCGGATGCTGGCCGGCCGGTTGCCGCCGCCCGGGCGCATCGCGCTCTCGCCCATGCTGAACGCACGCGGGAAGCTGATCGGGGACTTCACCGTCGCCCGCACTGCGCCCGACCGCTTCCTGGCGTTCGGCGCCGGCGCGGCGGAGCGGTACCATCTGCGCTGGTTCGGGCAGCACCTGCCGGAAGATGGCAGCGTCACGCTCCGCGCGCTCGGCCTCGGCCTGGCGGGCCTTTCCATCGCCGGGCCGAAGGCGCGGGAGGTGCTGGCGCGGGTGACGGATGCGGATGTCTCCGCCGCCTCCTTCCGCTTCCTCGATGTCCGCCCGCGCATGGAGGTCGGCCCGGTAACCGCCATGGTCGGGCGCATCAGCTTCACCGGCGACCTTGGCTACGAGATCTGGGTGCCGGCCGAGCACCAGGTGGCGCTGTTCGAGACGTTGTGGGGGGCCGGGCAGGATTTCGGCATGCGCCCCTTCGGCAGCCGCGCCCTGCTGTCGCTTGCCCGCGAGAAGGGCTTCGGCACCTGGGCGCGCGAGTTCCGCCCGATCTACGGGCCGGAGGAGGCGGGGCTCGGCCGGTTCGTGGACCTCGGCAAGGGCGACTTCATCGGGCGCGAGGCCGCGGCGGAGGAGCGGCGGCGCGGCGCGGCCCGGCGGCGCGTGGGCTTCACCGTGGAGGCCGGCACGGCGGATGCGATCGGCGACGAGGCGATCTGGCTCGACGGCGCCGTGGTGGGCTGGGTGACCTCCGGCGGCTACTGCCACCACGCGCGGCGGTCCTACGCCACGGGCTACGTGGAGGCCGCGAAGCTGCGTGAGGCGCACGACGGCGCGGCGTGGGAGATCGAGATCCTCGGTGACCGGCGCCGGGCCGCGCTGCTGACGGTGCCGCTGTTCGATGCCGAAGGGGCGCGGATGCGGGGCTGAAGCCCGGCGCCCCGCTCACCCGCCGCGCAGCGCGTCCTTCGCGCGCCACCACCAGGTCAGGCTGCGCTGCACGAGGGGGCGAAGCAGCAGGAAGGGCGCGGGCGGGGGCGGCATGTCGTCGAAGGCGGTCGCCCCCTCCGGCCGGCCCAGCAGCTTCAGCGCGACCTTGTTCCCGAGATGCGGCATCATCGCCACGCCCGACCCGTTGCAGCCGAGGGTGTACCAGACGCCCTCGTGCTGCCCGATGCCGGCCAATGCCGTGCGCGTCATGGCCACGTTGCCCGTCCAGGCATGCTCCAGCCGCACGCCGGCGAGGGAGGGGAAGACCTTCTGCAGCAGCCCGCCCAGGCGCCGCGCCGCGGCCTCCAGCGGAATGGGGTGCAGTGCCGCGCGGCCGCCCAGGATGATCCGCTCCCCATCCGGGGACGGGCGGAAGTAGAGGTGGGTCGCCGCCGTCTCCACCAGCATCCGCCCGTTGGGCACCAGCGCGCCGACGCGGTTGGAGCCGAGCCGCTCCGTCGCGATGAGGAAGCTTGGCATCGCGACGACGCGCTGCGCGAAGGGGCGGAGCGCATTCGGCGTGTACCCGTTCGTCGCGATGACGACATCCCGCGCCTCCACCAGGCCTCGCGGGGTCTCCACGCGGAAGCGGCGCCCGTCGCGTCGCAGGCGGGTGGCCGGCGTGTGGCCCGCCACCTGCACGCCCGCCGCGCGCGCCACCCGCAGCAGGCCCTGGTGGAACAGCGCCGGGTGCAGGCCGCCATGCGTCGGGAAGACCACGCCGCCATGGTAGAGGTCGGAGGAGATCTCGCGGCGCTGCTCGGCGCGGGGCACCACCTCGACGGGCAGGCCGACCTCGCGCGTCAGCAGCTCGGCCTCGCGCGCCTGCGTGTCGTAATCCGCCGGGGTCGCCGCGCCGCGGAACCGCCCGACACGGCGGAAGCGCGCGTCGATGCCCTCGCGCTCGATCAGGTCCGTGACGAAGGCGAGGGACTCGATGCCCTCCCGGATCAGCGCCTGGGCCTTCGTCCTCCCATGCGCCTCGACAAGGCCGGAATAGGAGAGGCGATGCCCATGCCCGACCATGCCGCCGGAGCGGGACGAGCCGCCGAAGCCCGGCGCCTCCGCATCCAGCACCAGCACGGAGCGGCCGGCGCGCACGAGGGTGAGGGCGGCGGAGAGCCCGGCATAGCCGGCGCCGACGATGGCCACGTCCACGGCCGCCGGCAGCCCGGCGGGCGCCTCGACCTCGCGTGGCGCCTCCTCCCACCAGTAGGGCTTCGTCCGCAGGCCGGAGATGTCGACGCTGGCGCTCATGCCCCTTCCCATTCCTCGCCCCAGGCCTGCACCACATGGCCGGGCGAGACCTCCCGATACGATCTGGCCGGCGCCACGTAGTCAGGGGCGCGCACGGGGCTGCGGATCTCGTCGTTGGACAGGCCGCGGCGGATCGCGCGGCGCTCCGGCTCCGGCACCGGCACGGCGGCCATCAAGCGCTTCGTGTAGGGGTGCTGCGGGTTCTCGAGGACCGCCGCGCGCGGCCCGATCTCGACGATCTCGCCGAGGTACATCACGGCGATGCGGTGGCTGACCCGCTCCACCACGGCCATGTCGTGCGAGATGAACAGGTAGGCGAGCTTCATCTCCGCCTG
>DASQNQ010000403.1:0-8391 GCA_035644895.1 Acetobacteraceae bacterium
TGCGCGTCACGCAACTGCTCAAGAAGGTGGTCGTGCCCGGGCTCCGGCGAGGGCTTGTCCGCCGCCTCCGGTGCATGCCGGGTCCGTCCGCTCACGGCTCGGTGACCTCAAGCTGGATGAGGATGCGTGTCCGGCCCAGGGCCGGCACGAGGCCCGTGACCGTGGCCCGCGCCGCGGCGGCGTCGCAGTGGCGCAGCCGCCATGCATCCTCACGCGGCAGGCGGCCAACGCGGCGCCCGTCGAGCGTCTCCACCCCGACCAGCAGGTCTCCCCGACGGGCACGGAGCTGGAGCGGCGTGCCGGGTCGCATGGCGTCGGCATCCCAGAGCATGTCCGGGCCGCCGGTCCCGGCGATGAAGCTTGGGAAATGGACAGGCTGACCTGTCGCGCGATTCATTCGGCCCTTCCCTCCTCATGCCTTGCCTGCCCCGTTCACGGCGGGCCATGGCCTGTTCTGCCAGGCAGAAAACGCCCCCGGGCCAGGGTCGTCATCACACGTCCCGGCGATCCGGTCCGGGCGGGTGCCGGTTGGTGCCGCCGGGGTCCCTCCGAACGCCGCGGCGCGCGGCCGGTCCTACGCCGGGAGTTGAACATCCCGCGAGCGCACACGCTTCCACCGGCGCAGAAAAGTTTGCAAATCAAGAGGTTGTTCGACCAGCGCTCAGCGGCACCATTCGGTTGCCGACGCGAGAGACAACGGTTCCGTTGCCCTGCGAATTGTTGATCGCCCAGAATGCCGGGGAGGGGGAGTGGCGGTGCGGGCGGTCTGCCCGCACGGCCGTGGCCGCCTCGGCGGCGGGGTTCGGATCATGACATGCCTGTTCTACGCCCGGGAGGCCGAGTTGGCGGCCCTGCGGGCCCGCATTGCGCGCCTGGAGGGGGAGAACGCCCATCTCCGCCAGTCCGGCACGGCGGTGCGCGAGGAGCGCGACCGCCTGCGCTCCGTGCTCGACAGCGTGCCGGTTGGCGTGCTGGCCGTGGCACCCTCAGGCCGCCTGGTCTTCGCGAATGCCGCCGTGCCACGGGTGTTCCGCCGCCCGGTGGCCAGGACGGAGGGCGGGACCGTGCACCTCGACTGGAACCTCCGGCAGGCTGATGGCCGGCCCGTTCCCTTCCCGGATTCCTGCATCTTCGAGGTGCTGCGCACCGGGAAGCCCGCGCAGGCCGAGTATCTGACCATCGGGAGCGACGGCGACACGCGGTGGGTCGGGTTGGATGCAACGCCGCTGCGGGAAGAGAACGGGCACGTGGCCGCGGCCGTGGTGCTCTGCACGGACGTGCACGGGCGGCGCGAGGCCGCGACGGCGCTGGCCGAGAGCGAGGCGCGGCTGCGCCTCGCGCAGGAGGCGGCGGGCATGGGGGTGTTCGAGCGCGACCTGCGCACCGGCCGGGCCTACTGGTCGCCCAGCATGTTCCGGATCTGGGGCCTCGACCCGGCACGGGATCCCGAGATGACGGATGCGGACTACATCTCGCTGCTCCTGCCGGAGGACCGCGCGGTGCACATGGCGCGGCGGGACCGGATGCGGACCGACGCCACCGCCCAGCGCTATGCCTACGAGATGCGCATCCGCCGCCCGGACACCGGCGAGGTGCGCTGGATCGCGAGCCGCGGCGAGTTCGTGCGGGACGCCGAGGGCCGCGCCATCCTGGTGCGCGGGACGAACCACGACATCACCCCGCAACGCGAGGCCGAGCAGCGCCTGGCCGAGAGCGAGGCGCGCTTCCGCCAGCTCATGGACACGGTGCCCGTGGGGGTATGGGTCACCGATGCCGAGGGGCGCTGCACCATGGTGAACCGGCACTGGTGCCAGCTGACGGGTCAGTCCGAGGCTGCGGCCCTGGGGCATGGCTGGGCGGACGCGCTCCATCCCGAGGATGTCGCGGAGGCGAGGCAGGTGCTGCAGGAGGCCGTCGGCCGCCGCGCGGGCCTCCGGGCCGAGTTCCGGCTGCGCTGCGCGGATGGCCGCGACCGCTGGATGCTCAACACGGGCGAGCCCCGCTTCGCCTCCGACGGCGCCTTCGCGGGGCATGTCGGGGCCGTGGTGGACATCTCGGAGCGGAAGGAGACGGAGGAGCGGCGGGCGCTGCTGGCGCGGGAGGTCGATCACCGCGCGAAGAACGCCCTCGCGGTGGTCCAGTCCATCCTGCGTCTCACGCGGGTGGACGATCCGTCCACCTTCCGCGCCGCGGTGCAGGGGCGCATTGCCGCGCTGGCCCGCGCCCAGACGCTGCTCGCGCGCGAAGGCTGGGGCGGCGCCTCGCTGCGCAACCTGGTCGAGGAGGAGCTGGCCGCCTATGAGCCGGCACCGGGCGCGGCCGCGCGCGCGCTCCTCGACGGGCCGGCGGTGATGCTGGCGCCCGGGGCGGCGCAGCCGCTCGCCATGGCCCTCCACGAATTGGCAACGAACGCCGCGAAGTACGGAGCGCTGTCCGCCATCGGCGGGAGCGTCACCGTGACCTGGCGACGTGACCGGGACACGGACGGGCTGACCCTCGTCTGGACGGAGCGCGGCGGCCCGCGCGTGGCCGGCCCACCCAGGCGGCGCGGCTTCGGGACCTCCGTCATCGCTGGTACGGTGGAGCGGCAGCTCGGTGGCCGCGCCACCACGGAGTGGCAGCGCGACGGGCTGCGCTGCACGATTGCCGTGCCGTCCAGCCAGCTTCGCTGGCCGGCCGAAGGCGCCGCGGAGGCCGATGCCGCGCCCCGGGCGTGACAGCCCGGACCGTGGCGGGACGCGGGTGCGGTTGACCTTCTGCCGCCTGCGGAACTCGGGTACGTTGGGTCATTCATCCGACGGGGGCCGGAGTGGCGGATTTCTGGGCTGACTGGGGCGCGCTGGCCTATCTGGTCGCCGCGCTGTGGGCCTTCTTCGAAGGTGAGACCTTCGTGCTGGTCGCCGCGGCGCTCGGCGCCTCCACGGGCGTCGTTGACCCTTGGATCCTGATGGCCTGCGTCTGGGGCGGGTCCTTCGCCGGCGACCAGACCTGGTTCACCCTCGGCCGGCGCTTCGGGCCGGCGGCGCTGCGGCGCATACCCTCCGCCGAGCCGCGCATCGCGGCAGCGCGGGCGATGCTGGACCGCCACGGGACGCTCTTCGTCCTGGGCTTCCGCTTCCTCTACGGCATCCGGAACGTGGCCGCGGCGGCCTGCGGGATCGCCGGCATGCAGCGGCAGCGCTTCCTGTCGCTGAACTTTGCCGCCGCCGGCATCTGGGCCGCGTCCTTCGTCGCGGCCGGCTGGTTCCTCGGTGGCCTGCTCGGCCCGGAGCGCCTGGGATGGACGATCGCCGGGCTGGCCGTGCTGGTGGTCGTCCTCCTCGTCGGGCGGCGCGTCTTCAGGCGGCGGGTGGCACCGGCCGTCTGACAACCGGCGGTTTCAGGAGTCGACGCTCGCGCCCGTCTCGCGCACCAGGCGGCCCCACTTCTCCGACTCGGCACGGGCGAAGGCCGCGAAGTCGTCCGGCGTGCCGCCGCGCACGATCGCGCCCTGGGAGGCCATCGTCTCGCGCAGCTCGGGCACCCGCAGGATGCCGTCCACCTCGGCCGCCAGCCGCCGGACCCGGTCGGCCGGCGTCGCCGCATGGACACACAGGCTCATCCAGGTGGCCGAGATGAGGTCCGGCACGCCCTGCTCGGCCGTGGTCGGCACATCCGGCAGGAGCGCCAGGCGCTCGGTGTGCGCCAGCGCGAGCGCCTTGAGCCGCCCGTCCCGCACGAAGGGCGCGGCGGACACGGCGGCATCCCACATCGCATTGGTCTGCCCGGCGACGAGCGAGGTCAGCGCCGGCGCGCTGCCGCCGAAGGGCACATGCGTCACCTCCCCGCCCCGCCCCATGGAGCGCGTCATCGCGACCGTGAGGTGCGAGGGAGTGCCGATGCCGGCAGAGGCGAACTTGAACCCGTCGCCCTGGCGCCGGGTCTGCTCCAGCAATTCCTGCAGGGTGTTCGCGGGCACGGAGGGGTGCGCGACCAGCACGAGCGGGATCACGCTGATCAGGCTGGCGAGCGCGAAGTCCCGGAACGGGTCGTAGGGCAGCCGCCGGTAGAGGTGCGGGTTGATGGCGATGGGCCCCGACGGCGTGGCGAACACCGTGTGCCCGTCGGGCGGCGTCTGGAGGAAGGCGCCGGCCGCGACGATGCCGTTGGCGCCCGGCCGGTTCTCGACCACCACGGGCTGGCCCCAGCGCTCCGACAGCCGCTGCGCGACGAGCCGCGCCTGCAGGTCGGCGGAGCCGCCGGCCGAGACGGGCACGATGAAGCGCATCGGGCGGTTCGGATAGGCCTCCTGCGCGCGGGCGGTCACGGGGCGCAGCGCGGGCAGCAGGGCGGGCATGGCCAGCAGCCCAAGGGCGGCGCGGCGGCTGAGGATCGGCATCGACGGTTCCCCCGAACATGCGACGCGTCGTTGCGCGCGCCGTCCATATCGGACGGGGCGCAGACTGACGCAAGCCATGCGGGGTTCAGCCCGGGTCGTTCTCGATCCAGAGAACCAGCCGCACCAGGCCGATGACGGCCTCGATCGCCGCGCCGGGCGCCGCCAGCACGACGAGCATGGACAGGATCGCGGTGTGCCAGGACCCGCCCTGGCCGAGGATCATCGCCGGCGCGACGAGGGACGCCCCTCCGAGCATCGCAAGCGGCAGGTCGGCACGCAGCCGTGCCGCGCGTGGACGTCCTCTTGGCTGGCGCATCGGACGCACCTCCCTGCTCGCCCCTTGGGCGGGTGCCAGGATGGCCGATCATGCCCGGTGGCACCTTGCGGCTGCAACGCGGATGGCCGTGGACGTATCCCTGCACGCGCCGAAGCCGCGCGATTTAGGCGATGGGCGCGCAATGCGCCCCGAAGCGGGACCGGCGACTGGGACAGGGGGCCAAGGCCGGTCCCGCTTACGGGGACGCCAGCCGGATCAGGCCGGCTGGCAGGCGGTGGCGGTCGGGACGGCGAAGGCGGTGGCGACCTTCGTCACGGTGCCGCCCTTGGCAAGGAAGCTCGCGATCATGGCCTGCACCTCGGCGTTGGTCGGAGGCGGAAGCTGGCGGCAGCGGCGCTTGTGGGCGTAGGCCTCCGTGTGCACCGACCAGGGGATTTCGCGACGGGGGGAAGCGGCGGTGGCTGTGTGGGTGTTCATTTTGAACCTCACGCTCACGATTGCGTGATCAATGGGTATACGAAAACGCACTCATCACGCAAGCGTGTTTCTGCCGACGGAATACTTTTTCTGCGGGATTCCCGGATGCTACCCGCACGCCTCCGGCAGCTCGATTTCCAGCATGAGCGAGGCGAGGCACTTGCCATGCGCGTCGAGTGCGAGTGAACGCGTCACGCCGCCCCCCAGGGCGCGGCGCAGCACGAAGTTGAGCGCGCCGAGGGCGGGCAGTTCGTGCCGCTCCACCGGCCCCCGCACGATGCCAGCGAAATGGGCCGCCACGCGCTCGGCCGTCAGGGCCTGCACGAGGCGCGGCCAGTCCCGCCGGTCGTAGAGGATGACCGAGATGTTCGAAGTGTCGCCCTTGTCGCCGGCCCGTGCATGGGCGATCGCGTGCAGCCGCGTCGTCATGCGGTGACCCAGGTGAGGGTCGGCCGGGCCATGGCGTCCGGCACCAGGCAACTCCGAACGCCAATCACCTCCCGCACCCCCTTCGTCACGCCGCCGCCGCTGGCCGGGCCGTTCAGGTAGAGGCTGTCCACCTCGTGCCCGATGCGCTCCGCCTCCCCGGCGCTCGCGCAGCGGCCGACGGCGCGCAGCCGCACCTCGCGAGGCTCAGCCCCCGCCGGCGCCGGGCCGAGGATGGCATCGAGGCCGATCAGGTCGAGTCGCATCTCCTCCGCTGCCAGGCCGATCATGCGGAAGCGCTCCCGCAGGATGTCGCGGGCCAGTTCCCCGCGCGCCCGTGCGCCGGGGCCGGCATAGGAGATCTGCCCCTCCCCCACCCAGCCCTCGTGGCAGCCGACCGAGACCTTCAGCATTCCGGTGCGCGGCGCGCCGCCGCCGCCGGCGACGCGCACCGAATCCGCCCCCGTGGCCTCCACCGTCACGCGCGAGAAATCCGCGACCACGTCGGGCTGGATGTAGCGCGCCGGGTCGTGGACCTCGTAGAGCAGCTGCTCCGTGCAGGTGGCGGGCGTCACCCGCCCGCCGGAGCCCGGCACCTTGGTGATCACGGCGGTCCCGTCCTCCGCCACCTCGGCCAGGGGGAAGCCGAGCCGCGCGAGGTCCGGCACGTCCTTCAGCCCCGGGTCGGCGAAGTAGCCGCCCGTGACTTGGCCCGCACACTCCAGCAGGTGGCCGACCACGGTCCCCTGCCCGAGCCGCGCCCAGTCATCCATCGCCCAGCCGAACTCGTGCACCAGTGGCGCCAGGAACAGCGCCGGGTCGGCGACGCGGCCGGTCACCACCACCTCCGCCCCGCCCGCCAGCGCCTCCACGATCGGCGCGGCGCCGAGATAGGCGTTGGCGGAGACGAGCCGGTTGCCAAGGGCGGCGACCGTGCCGCCCTCCTCCAGCACGTGGTCGCCGCCGCGCAGCGCCTCGGCCACGTCGTCGCCGAGCATGGCGGCCACGCGCAGCCCGTGCAGGCCGAGCCCGCGCGCCACCTCCGCCACCAGCCGCGCCGCGGCCAGCGGGTTGGCCGCGCCCATGTTCGTCACGATCCGCACGCCCTGCCGCCGGCAGGCCGGCAGCACGGCCCGCATCCGCGCCGCCAGCAACGGGTCGAACCCGCCCTCCGGGTCGCGCTTCCGCGCCAGCTGGGCGAGCGCGATGGTGCGCTCCGCCAGGCACTCGAAGACGAGGTAGGCAAGGCGCCCCCGCTCGGCCAGCTCCAGCGCCGGCTCGATCCGGTCGCCCGAGAAGCCCGCGCCCGCGCCGATCCGCACCACCTTCATGCCGGCAGGAAGGCATGGCACGGCGCAGGACGCAACGCGCCCTTGCGCGGGGCGCCGGAACCGGCTTGAAGCGCCCCCCCATGCGCCCCGTCATCGGCATCGACTTCGGCACGACCAACAGCGTCGTGGCCGCGCTGCGGCCCGGCGGCGCGGTGGAGGTGCTGCGCCACGACACGGCCGAGGTGTTCCGCTCCGTCCTCTGCTTCTGGAGCGAGGGCCGCGGCGCCGCGCGCCATGCCGCCGGGCCGCGCGCGATCGAGGCCTATCTCGAGGACCCGCTCGAGAGCCGGCTCATCATGTCCATGAAGAGCTACCTGGCGCAGCCGAGCTTCACCGAGACGCGCATCCTCGGCCGCGCGTGGGGCCTCGAATCCCTCATCGCCCTCTTCCTGCGGGAGCTGCTGCGCCCCTTCGGCGCGGAGCTTCCCGGCGCGCGCATCGTGGTGGGCCGCCCCGTGCGCTTCGTGGGGGAGGCGGCGGAGGATGCGCTCGGGCAGCGGCGCCTGCTCGACGCCTTCGCGCAGGCGGGGCTCGGCGACGTGCAGGTCGCGCTGGAGCCGGCCGCGGCGGGACACCGCTTCGCCGCGAAGCTCGACCGCCCCGCCACCGTGCTGGTCGCCGACTTCGGCGGTGGCACCAGCGACTTCTCCCTGCTGCGCTTCGACCCAGGCCCGCCGCGCCGCGTCGCCGCGCTCGGGCATGCCGGCGTCGGCGTGGCGGGCGACGCCTTCGACTACCGCATCATCGACCGCGCCGTCTCGCCGTTGCTCGGCAAGGGCGACACCTACACGGTGATGGGCGGGGATCCCCTGCCCGTCCCGCCCGCCTGGTACGCCGCCTTCGCACGCTGGCACCGGCTTTCGCTCATGCGCGCGCCGCGCACGCTGCGCGACATTGCGGAAGTCGCCCGCACGGCCGGGCGGCCGGAGCGGCTGCACCACCTGGTCCGGCTGATCGAGGACGAGGCCGGCTACGCGCTCTACCGCGCCGTGTCCGGCGTGAAGGCGGCGCTTTCGGCCGAGGAGGAGGCGGTGCTCGACTTCCGCCACGCGGGCTTCGAGGTGCAGGCGCCGATCCGCCGCGCCGAGTTCGAAGCCTGGATCGCGCCCGAACTCGCCCAGATCGCGGGCGCCGTGGATGCAGCGCTGCGCGACGCGGGGCTGGAGGCGGGGGCGGTGGACCAGGTGTTCATGACCGGCGGCACCTCCCTCGTCCCCGCCGTGCGCCGCCTGTTCGAGACGCGCTTCGGCGCGGCGCGCGTGGCGGGCGGCGGCGAGTTCGTCTCCGTCGCCGAGGGCCTCGCGCTGATGGCTTAGGCGAGGTCCACCACCGCCTCGCCGAAGCCGTCGAAGGCGCCCACCACGCGGCCCGCGCCGACGGCGATCAGCCCGGTCACGCTGCCCGTCGTGACCACCTGCCCGGCCTCCAGCATCAGGCCGAACTCGTGCAGGTGGTTCGCCAGGTTGGTGATCGCCGCGTAGGGGTCGCCGGAGGGGTTGCCG